>NHIU01000024.1 GCA_002169755.1 Candidatus Pelagibacter sp. TMED197
TGTATGCTCTTATCATACTTTCCTTCCCATTGTTTTAAAATCAGCAGCGTCAACAACTTGATAATTACCTTTGTTGTAAGCGATACCGATTGTTTTACCAGCAGGCATTTTTGCTTTAGGTAAAGTTCTCTTTACACAAGCGCCTGGGATCCTATCACTCGTAGGTATAGAATTTCTTTTAAGACCATTAATGTCTAGTGTTAAATCGGGTAATGAAAAACCCATAAGTGTCTTTTTGAAAGACGGTCTGTTTATACTTTTATATATCTCTTTTTGTGATCTTTTTAATGATTTCATTTAAATGTTTCTTTATATTATCGCACTCTTTACTAATTTTGTCAAGCGTTATTTCAGCACTAATTGTTAGGGAAATACAATATGCTAACCCTAACATTATAAAAAGTAATAGAATCAATTGTAATGTATCACCCATATTTAAAGTACTTCACCTTTCCCTCTACGTAACCATATCTTTTAATCTTTAAATCTGGTTTTGTAAACATAGAATTTGCGTCACCTTGTTTATAACCTTTCTTATGTGAAAGTGTTATGTGAGCAGCACCATTGTCGTTTCTCTTAATCTTTTTGTCATCTTCTAATAAGAACATATCGCCAACCCAAAATGCTTCAATATTAGCATTTGATCTATAACCTTTAATCATAGCACCTACTTTTTTACCTATTAGTTTAGAGTATTTGTCATAAACTTCTTTAACAGGTTTATATGCAAGTGTTATATGATCTGAAACTATAACAGGCATTGTAGCACTTTTCTTAACTGCATTACAACTCTGTTTATCTAATTGTATAGCAAAGTATCCGTTCATTATTTTCCTAGTTTACTTTCATTTTCTAAATTAATAGCAACATCAATATCTGATTCTTCTTTAGTACCATGATCAACTAATTTAATTTTAGTTAATTGATGAGGTTCGTCTTCATCAGCATAATTGTCAATATGGATATCTTCATTTTCAATCGCCTCTTCTAAAGTTTGATTGTATGAGTCAGTATCATATTTTACTTTACCAATATATTTTGTATTATCAGTATCAGTATAGTTAGCGTCAACAACATAAGTTTCAACACCATCACTTGTTTGTGTTAAGTCGTCTCTGATTTTACTATGATCTAGTCCACCAAAGTCTAAAAACTTTTGATCTGCCTCGTCTTTATCTTTTGCCAATACATCTTGTTCAACAACAAGTGTATAGTATTTTTTTGATCTGTATAGGTTTTTACCTACATCATCTTTAAATGTATATACATTAGTTTCTACTTTTGCCATATGTATTTCCTCCTTCTCTTTTTAGTTCATTTTTGTAAGTTCTAGCGTCTAAACTTTTTGTTAAGTCAGGCGCAAAATCGTATTTAAAGAATTGTCTAGTATTCCATAACTGACCATAATCATTAAAAAATGATTTATCATATTCAGTAATATCACCACCAAACTCATCTTCATAGGTTCTGTAATATTCATCACCAGTAAGTATTTCTACCTCACTATGATTTGTAGCATTCGTAGCAGTTTCAATAAAATTTTTATCACAGAAAGTTTTTACTTTTTTAAAATTTGATTTAGTATTTAAAGTCTTTAAATGTTTAATAGGTACATTTCTGAATATTGTATAATAGATAGGAAAGAAATCATAATCTTCACTATCTTGGTATTCTCTTTTGTACACTAAATTAAAAGTATTATTTTTTGTAAGTTTTTGTGTCATATACGTATAATATACACTATATTAGGATATTAAACAAGCACTATTCCTGTTGATTTTACTAGGTTTTTAATATTTTAGAGGGCGCATTTTGACGCACATAGAAGAACAAAGCGTGAACATCTATAAAGATTCGTTGTATTCATTAACTAATTGTGTGCCTAGTTCAAAGCAGGTCTGCATATCATCTAACACATAGGCATCAACAAACCTATAACCATTCTCTAGCATGCTCATAATCCTTTTGCAACCTCTACTTGCCACATATATAAAACCATCTTCGTTAATTTTGATAATTGTACTAGGATTTCTATAAGGTATATTACCTATCTTTTCGCCTTGCCATCTTTCAGGTGTTATTTTACACACTACTAATGGATTGATTAAATGATGTTTAATATAGGTCTTACCTATCTCTCTAGGAATATATGTAAGTTTAGTTATATCAACTACTTGTACAGGTATGTTAAAACCTCTGTGACCATAGAAGTATCTAGGACAATATCGTTTCTTTGCTTGTAAGTATTTACCAGGATCAAAGTTTTCTACTATCGCCATAAATCTTTAATCCATTCACCACTCTGATACTTCATGGCATAGTCTGGATTAGGGTGACCATGAAATACACATATCTTACTATCTGTCTTTAATGGATGTTGATCAGGTTTATATTTGTCGTACTTTTTAGGTTTGCCTCTTTCAGGCCATTTGTATGAATATGTCCACTCATCAGGAAAGTAAACTTTCTGTTTATGTTCCCACATCAAATCTGTAATTACATTTTGATCACCATGTAATTTATCAAATGTATCTTTTCTTTCAATATATGTTTTCCATATATGATTATGATGTTTCTGATTAAATCTTAACACACTAGAATTTATTGTTGTAGTAGGTTGACCAAAGTCTCTAATCACGCAAAAATCTTCATCTTTACCATATGTAAAAAACTCATCTAGGTTGCCTACAATAACTACATCTAAATCAATATATAAACAATTACCCTCTAAACCTAATTCAGGATTATACAGGTGCATTTTATTCCACCAGTGTTGTAATTGTGGGTCTGGTATTCTTATTGGTTTAATGTTTTCTGAAAATGCGTTATGATCTCGGTCTGATAAACAATAGAAGTTAAAAGGTAAAGTTGTATTTCTCTTTACCATATTGTAAAGAGTTTCTACATACTTCTCTGAATATTTTGCACCCCAAAGTACACATATAAAATTATTCTGGCCCATATTGATGTTTTAAAGTTTCGTATGCCACGCCATTAGACATTTCTTCTATTGTAAATTGATTCTCTACTACGAATTTAATCCACTCATTCATTGTCTTTCGGCCTGGTCTAAAAGGTTTTTCTACATATTTAGGGTGCCTTGAAGTTATTGGCCATGCAACATTTTGACCTTCACATATAGCAGGCACTTTATTCATTACTGCGTCTATGGCTGCCAAACTCATATTTGTAACCAAACAATGACAATCTTTTAAATCATCTTTTATATCTGTTTCCCACCACTCATTACCTGGTCGTGGTTTATTTCTTACTCTAATCTCTCTATTAGTATGTTGTTTTAAATCTTTTGTGACTTGTTGTATATATTCTTCTTGCGACATACCATTACATTCTCTTGTCACCGTATCTGAAGATGGACATAAAAGTATATGTTTTGTTTCGCCCATATTCCAACCTTTAAATGTGACATCAATACCTTTACTTTCTAAATCAACTATTCTTCTACCAGGTCCTACTTTACCTTTATTACTATGAATATCACCTTTGACTATTCTAAAATATGTCTTATCGTAATCATGTATTTTAGGTGCTGGGTATCTTGTTATCTGTTGAGTAAAATAACCTACATCAACATACCACCATTCTTTTTTATTCACTATACAATCTTTAATTAGTTCTCTATTTGCACCACCTAATCCCCAAAAAAAATGTATCTCTTTATCTTCATCTTGCCAACCCTTTTCTATATGTGGCCATATCTCATGCGATAAACATTTATCCCATTTCATTTTGTGAGTTATAATCATCCGCCAAATCCTGTCCAGTTCCAAGGGTCTTTAAACTTGTCTTCTTCACTTTTATGTTGTGGTGCTTCACTTCTTAAAATTAACACTATTACAATTCCTAAACAAAGCCAGATCACGCAAATCTCCATGCACTTACTTTTTTATATGCAACTCCATTTTCTATCTCTGACATTGTAAATTGATTAGCAAGTAAACTATCTATCCACTTTTGTCTATCCTCTGCATAATGTGGTTGTTCTATCTCTAATAAATTTGTTTTTGAAACAGGTAACCCACATGAAATACCATCTACGAAACTAGGCACACCATTTAATAATGCGTCTATACAAGCTGTTGTGTTAAATGATACACAGGCAAATGCCTCTTCTAATTGTTTTTCTAATGAGTCTGTTGAGTTCTTTTGTCTTACCACAATCTCTCTTTTAGTTGCACTTTTAATCTGTATTATTGTATCTTCTTCCCAATCAGGACAACCATAAAATTTCTTTGCGTGTTCTGATGGTGGTAATACTAAAATATATTTACCTTCTTTTTTCCAAGGTTTTATATCTATATGTTTCTTGTACTTTTCTATTCTATCGTAATCGTCTTTTTCTAATTTATCAATGTAAGTTAATGAGAAATCGTTTCTAGTTATTCTGTAAATCTTTTCATTTAGTAATCCAGACCCATGTCTTTTACCAAATCTATAAGCATGGTCAAAATAAAAAAATACTTGTGGTTTTGCCATACAATGTTTTATAAGATCACCAGTACCTCTTAATACACCAAATACTGCAATAGGTAAACTAAAATCTTTAAATGAAGGCCACTCTGTATTTTCGTATTGATCTACCGTCTTTACTTTTTTATGAATAGTGCCATCTGCACTTTTGACAAATGCTCTAATAGGTATGTCTGTTATTTCTCTAGTTTCAAACCCTTGTATCATTATAATATTTAAACCAATTCTGCGAATAATCACACTCTTTATATTCTTTAAACCAAGGACCACCCTCTGTAAAATGAACATTCTTAATATCATCTTTGTGTTCATATTCACCTGCTAACCAGTTCCACTCTAAAGGTAAATCTCCTATTAAGTGATCACCTTCTAACCATTTAAATTGATGTAATTCTAAACCACTTGCTCTATTTACATAGTCAGGTGTTAGTGCTGTACACTTCTTACAATTCATCAACATAAAACTAGACCAGTTCTTTTTAGGATAAACCGTCTGCACTTGATTTAAAAACTTAACACTACTTTTTGGTGTGTAATCATGTTTACAAACTTGCACTGCGTATTTGTCATCTCTTAATCGCCATAGTTCAGCAATGTCTGCCTCCATCAACATATCACAATCCATAAACAATGCCCAACCTTGATAGTTCATTAAGTATGGTGTTAGAAATCTACTAAATGAAAACTCTGTTGAAGATAATTTATTTCTTTCTCTTACAAAGTCATCTTTTAAATTACTTAATGCAATGGGTGTAATAGATACAGGTTTTGTACTATTCTGTATTATGCTATGTGATAAGGTAGTAAACGCTGCCTTTTCTTTTGTATCGTATCCTATAAAAACTTTAATCATTATTCATTCTCATATGTTTTGTCTATTGCCGATACATCTTCGTTTACAGCATGACCTTGAGACTCTCTTGTTATATCATCATGGCTAAACTCTGCCCAATATAATTCAAATGCTACACCATCTTCTAAACCTATAAACTCATGGTATAAACCTGGTTTAACTCTAGTGAAATCACCTGCTTTTAATATTGTTTCGTCTATCAGACCTTGTTGACTTCCTTGTTGCCATACTCTAACCATCATCTCACCTGACTCAATAAAAAACCCATTCCATTTATAGTCATGTTTATGTTTAGAACACGCAACATTTTTTTTGTATTCTATTCTATGAAATTCTAATACACCGTTTGCGTGTATCAGTTCAGTTTTGCCCCATATCTTTCCTGCTTTTATTCCCATATTACATCCTTTGTGAAATCCATTCTGGACTATTATTTTGTTCTTTTCTATTACCTTTTCTATGGTCTATATATTCATTCATTAAAGCGTGTCTTGCCATAATATGAGCATTCTTACCATCGCCTAATTTTTGTTCAGAATAATCGTTTTTAAATGTTCCCATATATGTTCTAGTAGCGTCAAATGTATGACAATCTGTATAGGCAGGTAAATCATAGACCGTATCTTTGATATACCATTCAACATACTTGTCAAAAAATTGTTGTGTACATTCTTTTCTTGTATCAAATGCTATAAAACCTGTCTCTGTATATTGATTAGGTCTGTCGTAAAATGCAACAAACTTATCTCCTAATACTGCGTCAAACCATTGATCTGGCATTCTCTTTTGAAATACGCAATCTGCGTCAACATAAAATAATCTTTTACCTTTTTCGTCTATACTAGCTGCCTTTTGAGCAAATACTTTGTATGAGAATCTACAAGCGTCTTTGTAGTAAGCGTCAAATGGTCTTTGATTATTTCTTTCAACAAATTGTTTTACTAAAGGTTCTTTCTCAAACAGATTTCTAAATTCTATTAAATGATGTTTAGGATATTTCTTTACATCATCCTCTACATAAACAATCATAGGAGTTGTTTGATGTGTAGCAGTATATGTTGAGATTAACCTATGAGCATAAGACTTATATAAACTCATGTTAAATGTACTTACAAATATTTTATCCATATCTTCTCATATCAGCGTCAACCATATCTTTAACTAGACTATCAAATGTATGTTTAGGTTTCCAGTTAAGTACGGTTCTTGCTTTTTTAGCATCCCCTTTTAATATATCTACTTCAGCAGGTCTATAATTACTAGTATCTGATTTAAATATTAATCTACCTGTAGCATAATCAGATACAGAATTACCAACCCAGGATGGTTTAATTCCTGCATATTCTAAACACTTATCAATCCATTGTCTAACGGTATGTGTTTGACCTGTTGCAAGAACATAGTCGTCTGGTCTTTTCATATTCATCATAGTGACCATACCTTCAACAAAGTCTTCAGCGTGACCCCAATCTCTTACTGCGTCTAAATTACCTACTAATGTATGTTCACCTGTTTTTTTCCATTTTGCAAGACCTTTTGTGACTTTTCTTGTTATAAAATCCGTGCCTCTTAAAGGACTTTCATGGTTAAATAATATACCTGAACAACCAAAGATACCGTATGCCTCTCTGTAATTTACGGTTATAGCATGACCAAATAGTTTTGCACAACCATATGGTGATCTAGGTTGAAAAGGTGTCTTTTCGTTTTGAGGTATCTGTGCTACTTTACCAAACATCTCACTTGTGGATGCCTGATAAAATTTAATTCTGTGATTTACTTGTCTTATACTTTCTAATATTCTTAACACACCCATACCATCTATAAGTGTAGCAAGTTCAGGTTGCTCAAATGATAAGGCAACAAATGATTGTGCTGCTAGATTATATACTACTTCAGGTTCTGATTTTTCTATTGCTCTTCTAATGTTTGCTTGATCTATTACATCTAGTTCTACAAACTCTACATCTTTTGTAATACCTAATTCATCTAATCGCCAATACTTATTAGTAGTAGTTCTTCTTTCACCACCATATACTTTGTATCCTTTTTCTAATAAATTTTTTGCTAGATAAGCACCATCTTGTCCTGTGATACCTGTTATTAAAGCCTTCTTCATACTAATCCTTTTATTATATCATAGACCATATCTATGTTTTCTTTTAAGTCTCTTACATCATTACCAATAAACAAACCATGATCGTGTATATAATTTGCACTATCATAATTGTTATGGTCTAGGTATGTTATGTAATCTATAACAGGATTTTTCATAAAGTTACCTGCAACAATAGGTCTACACTCAACACCACTATCTCTTAATTTTTTAACTAGTTCATCTCGTTTGCCTTTTAAATGATTTTCTAATATGATTGAAAAACCAAACCAACTTGATGAACCTATTTCTGTTTGTATTCTAATACCAAACAAATCTTTAAATTTTTCTGTAAAGTATTCTGCATTTAATACTCTTTGTCTTCTCATCTCAGGCCATTTCTTTAGTTGTACACTTCCTATTGCACCACTCATCTCTAAAGGTCTGACACTATAACCTGGCGTGACAAATGTAAAACTATCTTTAAATGGGTCGCCTGTTTTTGTGTAGATGTTATTATTGTCGGGTAAGTCTCTACACCAACCATGCGCCCTTAATGATCTTATATAATCTGCGTCTTCTTTACTTTGACAAGCAATCATGCCACCTTCCATAGTTTGTAAATGATGACTAAAGAAGAAACTAAAACTGCCCATTTTACCTATTGTACCTGTGTACTTATCTAAATCGTTATTGATTGCACCTAGACTTTCACAATTGTCCTCTATCAATACTAGACCATGTTTATCTGCAATCTCTTTAATCTTCTTATAATCACATGAGTTACCTAAAAGATTAACTGCGAATATAGCACACGTTTCTGCGTCTATAGCCGCCTCTATTTTAGTGGTATCTATGTTTAGAGTATCTTTGTCTATATCTACGAAATTAAGATGAAACCCATATTGATATGCTGGGAAGTAAGTAGTAGACCATGAAACTGCGGGAACAATGATATTACCCCCTAGTTTGTATTTCTCTCTTAATATTGCTAACATGAGTAAGTTCGCTGTTGATCCACTATTGACCATTACTGCGTCCTCACATTTAAAGTAATCGCAAAACTCTTTTTCAAATTGCTTAACTTTAGGTCCCATGGTATATCTACCACCCTCTATGACCTCATGTATTGCTTTTATTTCTCTTTGATCCCAAGTATCACAAGCCAATGGATATTTCATAATCTTCCTTTCATATATTTATATGCTCATTTTAAATACTTTTTTCCATACTGCGAAATTGAGTATTGTAAATAGTTCTTTTTGTCTTAACATCGCTGGCGCAAATTTAGAACCTTGATTAGGTGTAAAGTTTTTATTATCCATAAAGTTCCAAATAGTGTCGTCATCTAATTCAAATATATCTCTTACTTCTTTATCTTTTAATGTTTCAAAAATATATTGTCTTAATATACTATCATCTCTGCCAGGTGTAGAAGCGTTACCTATTAGTATTTCGTCTGTTGGGAAACGCCAACCTGTTTTTTTCTTTCTAACAATATACTCAGGTAATCTTCGTTCATATGCTTTCTTAAATAATGTTTTTGCTTTAAATGTCTTTTTGTTATTTGCTTTGTGTTTAAGTACTGCTTTATATGATGATGGTATAGTTCTTATATAATCTCTTATTACATTACACATAAGAGGGAATCTAGCCTCCATACTAAAGTTCATACCTAACTTATCGTTTCTAATTAAAAAATCTTCAGCTAATGTATTCATACATTCTATATACATCATATCATTGATAGCGTCACCTTGAATAGGTGCTGTAGGTAACCACTCATGTAAATAATCCATTTGTTGATCTAGTGTAATTTGTAATTCAGGATTATTTAAACCTCTATGACTCATGCCTAAAGAATTTAATTTGTTTCGCCAATCACCTTTAACATGATGTTTGTATCCTGTGAATATCTCATCACCACCATCACCACTTAATGTGACTATGACACCATTATCTGACATAAATTTATTTGTATTGTAATAAGTAGGAAAACTTTTACCTTGTCTTGGTTCTTCTAAAGCATAAAATGTTTTATCCATTGCGTCAACAAAGTCTTTTTCATTTTGATGAAGTCTATTGTTTTCTATCTGTAATTCGTCACAATACTTTTTTGCAACCTCAGAGTCTTCGTTCAATGCACTACCTGGTAAAGTTGTTTCAAAGTTTGAGGTGTATGTGTTAGGATTAACACCTAGTCTTTTCATTTCATATAATATAGATGTAGAATCCATACCACCACTTAAAAACAAACCAATCTTTCTACGACCCATAAGTGTCATTTTAACTGCCTTGTTTATTCTTTCTGCGATTTCTTCTTCTACATTTTTAAATGTTGTATTAAGTTCTATCTTTTTATCATTTAAATTATATGTAAATCTTCTACCTGTATGAACATCATAACTTAATACTTGACCTGGTACAAACTTTTTTATACCTTCAAATAAAGTTAAATAACCTGAGTTGTATCCTTGTTTATAATAATGTTTAAGTGCTTCTTTACAAATCTTTCTTTCAAATCCTATTGCTAATAAACTTTTTACCTCACTAGAAAAACATAGTCTGTTGCTTAACAAACCATAGTATAAAGGTTTAGTACCATTACTATCTCTAGCCATTACAAGTTCTTTTGAATTTTTATTGTACCATGCAAAGGCAAACATACCATCTAGTTTTTTTATAAAGTCTTTACCTTCAAGTTTTAAACCTATTGATAAAACTTCAGTATCGGTATCTGTTTTAAAGTTATAATTTAAGTTATCTCTTAATTCTTTGTAATTGTATATCTCTCCATTATAAACTAATATTGTGTCTTCAAATATCCAAGGTTGTTTTGAGTTTGTTTCTTTATCTACAATAGATAATAAGTTGTGGCCTAATGTAATATCATCACTAACAAACTTACCATTACCATCAGGTCCTCTATGATGAGCAGCCTCTATCATTTTATCAATAAAGTGTCCTCTCTTATCTAATATACCATGTATTGCACACATTATCTTGCCTGACTTCCTCTCACATCTCGTTTACATTTTATACAAGGTGAATTAGGATACCATTCTGCCTTTGTAATTCTTTCTCTAAATTTTGTATAGAATTTACTTGTATAGTTTAAAAATATATTTGGTTGTTTTTCTAAATTGCCTACTTCCCATTTACTATGTAGTTCTGGTGTCAACATATCACAACACGCTGTCATACTACCATTGTAGTCTATGTAAACACCTTTGTTCATACTTGTACATGGTTTAGTTCTTGTATAGTTAGTATCTAATACCGTACCTGCTCTGTTCACACCATTTACCCAATAGTTTCTTGCGTGTATTTTACCTTTAAATCTTTCAGGTAGTTTGTAGATAATCCACTCTTTGTTTCTGTGTTGTTCTTTATCTATTCTAGGTGCGCTTAATCTATCAGTTATATAATTAATTCTTTTAAACACCTCGTCTTCATCAAACTTGTTAGCACCATTTTTCATATATGCTTGAAAAGCAAAACTATCTACACCTGCTTCAACAAGTTGTTGATGATATTCTTTGTTTATGTAATCTGAATTAGTGTTAAGACTTATCTTTACAGATGGTAAATATCTTTTAGCAATTTTAATCTTTTCTAAAATATATTTTTTATGAGATGTGGGTTCGTGGTATCTACTGAAATCTAAACGACCTGCAAAGTTAATTTCACTTAATTGTTTCATAATATTTTCGTACATTTCATCTTTCATAAAGATGGTATTTTTAAAGTTTCTTCTATTCACACCCTCTACTGATAAAGGACAAAATGTACAAGTCCTATTACAATAGTTGTGAGTACCTATCTCAACTGATTGAATATTTTTTTTAAAGAGAGCCTTAGCTTCATCATTAGTCATTTAATAATTTATCTATAAAATTCTCAAACTCTAAAGCAGGTAAGGGTCTATTTAAAAACTCTTGTTTACCAAAGTCTGTTTTTGGGTTATTAATAGGTTCTATAATCTTATATAAAATATATCTTCTAGTGCCAGCACCTGTTGGATGTATCTCTTGGTGCATACAATGATAATCAGGACCTAACTTACTAACTTTGTTTAGTATTCTATTTAATGTGTTAGCCATCTATTGGTTCCAATTCTTCTTGTAATAATTCAGATGGTGTCTTTTCATTTTTTTCCTCTATATTATTATTATATAAACCATCTCTTAATATTTTTTCTTCATCAAAAGTAAATGGTCTAATCATATTTTTACCTTTGTCTTTTCTCTCTTTAGTTTGTCTTTTACTTTCTTCGTAAGACAATTGTTCTATATCATCCATTTGCGCCATTACAAATCTTTCTTTAATATTAGAACATTACATATTTGTCTATCTATGTTATCTGTTTTAACTTCGGTTATACCATGCCAACCCTCTGATACGTTTTTAAATATTAATGATGTATTGCCTGAGGTAGGGTATGATTTATTTTCTTCAAAGTCTTTAGGTTCAGGATTCATATTTTTTACTTTTCTACCTTTATAAAAAATAGTAGAACCACCATACTCTTCTTTCCAACCTTTTGGCATAAAGTATAAAAGATGAGACGCATATTTACCAATACTATCTACGTGAGGTGATACATCTAACCCACTTTGTGTTCTATGAAAATCAAATCTAATTCTAAAATCTTTTATCTTCAATAGATCACACATAAATTCTTTATACTCTTTACCTTTTAATTCTGCTAATAATGTCTGCCAAACAAAAGGTAAATCATTTATACTTTTAATATATGGATCAAAGTAAGGACTTTCTTTACCTGTTTTAACAACCATCAATCTTCTACAATGAGGTCTTTGACCATGTTTTCTACTATCAGGTATCTCGTCTTTAAATAAACTATCGTCTGGATATTGCTCTAATAGAGTCTCGTAATCTTCATTGTTGATAAACTCTTTTATATGAAGATGTGGATTATATCCTTCGTATTCGTTTAACTTATGATTGGTCAGATTTAACATTTTCAAATACTAGTCCTCTGCTTCGCCAAAACTCTCTTTCCATAGTTGATCTTGCTTTTGATGAGAAAGTATAATCATCTCTATATGTAAAACCATACTTCTTAAATAATTCTAACCAGTAATGTTTATCTTCACAATTAACATGATGATGTCCTGGTTTACCTGGTTCTGAATAGGTTACAAAAACATATTTTGCACTTTGCATTAGTGACATCCAGTTATCTTCATATTGTTTTTCTACGTGCTCAACAAACTCACAACACCAAATCATATCAAATTTAGTTTTGTAATTTTCAAACTTACCTTTTGTAAAATCGTGTAATTCAAATAGTTCTGGTTTATCTCTAACAAGTGTATGATCACCATCTATACCTCTTGCGTCAATACCCATTTCAATTGCCTTATAGACTTGACCACCTGGGCCACAACCTATATCTAACATAGACTTGACACCTAGTTCATCTCTAGCAAATCTTATTACACCTTCATCTGTGTGTGTTCTATTTTTATGTCCACCTAAGTGGTGTGGTAATGGTTCGTTCATTCTACTAACTCCTGTATGTAATCGAATATCATTGAATCTTTAAATTCATTTTCTCTAAATTCTGTATGGCACATTTCATTCCACCATTTTTGCATAGTATCTTCATCGCTATAATATATATCATTAATTTTAGATAGGTCTGTATTACCTAACTTATAACCAAAGTTTGCACTTGTAGTAAAGCAAGGTATACCCAACATTGTCAATTCAAATATAGATGTGCTGTTATCTAATACTGCACAATATAAAAGTGGTGCTAAATCTTTTAGAGACATATGTTTATTAAGCATAGTGTGATGTTTAGATTCATAGTCACTCATAGGGTGAGGTTTAATTAGAATTTCTTTATCAGTGTGTTTTCTTATTTCTGCAACACTCTTCTCAACAAATTCAGGACCTGGCATTGTACTAGTAGGATCATTTTCTAATCCTGTCATAATTACTATCTTACCATTTTTATTATTTTTCCATTTATGATGATAAAATTGTTCAGTTAATTGAGGTTCGTATTTAGCATTATCTAATATAAATTTTTCTAATCTGTTCATACTTCTAGGTCTACAAAATTTAGCAGGTCCATATGTCCAGTGATTAAGACCCATACGATAATACTTTGGGTTCTCATCTTTCCAATGTTTGTTACCTGATATTGCTTGTCTGCACCTACTCATTGTTGCTGTTTCGAATACTATAACTTTTGTGTCATATGACTTAGCAATATCTACAAAAAATTTGTTTATTTGATTTATATAAGCTTGTCTTCTTTTATTAGTTATAGGATGCCATTGTCTGTTTTTGTCATCACTACCCCAAGTACCAAACAAACAGATAGCGTCTGAAATTTGTATATTCCAAAGATCATTATAAGTCATCATTGTATTATCAAAATAATCTTCTTCGTGTTTTATAGGTATTTGATGAAATTCTATTTTTTTATTTTTTTGACTTGTAAGAGCATAATGTACACTTTGACACACACTTTGAGTTCCTATTATAGTAAGTTTCATTTAGGTATCCTATCATGTGAAATATGAGTATGAGCTCTTGTCATTGCCTTGTCTTCTCTTTCATTTATCATATAACCTTCTATATGTGTGTAACCATTTTGTCTTGCCCAATATACTCTTTTATTACCAGAGTGTACATATAGACCTGGTTTAACTTTACCATCTACTACATGAGGTAAGTTTTTTCTTTTAAATCTCTCTAACACCCAATCATGTTCACCTGTTGATACTGATATAGGATATTTCATACCATGTTTTTTAAAACTATCTTCATAACCAAACTCTTTCATTCTTTTCTCTAACCATTCATCTGGTGGAATACATATTAAATCATCTAAGGCAAATTGTTCTACTTTATATTTTTTTAGTAAATCAGGATATTCATTTGCAATTAATATCTTCATATTCTAATTTCATTTAAATCTAATTCAATACCTTCAAGTTCGTCAGGTTTACCTTTTGGATAATCAGGATATATTCTGTATTCTTCTTTTGTAGTATCTGATTTGCAACCTGCAACTAACCAATCCCATTGAAACTCCCCTTGTACAACAAAGTCATTTATTACTTCGTATCTGCCATCTGGTAGTTTTAGTTCTAATTCTGCTCTGCACTCGTCCATACTTCTATACCAACCTTCTAATTGAAAAGTTGTTTGAGTTTCAATAGGACTATGACCTATAAGATATGCTAATATTAATATTTTAAAGTCTTGCATAACCAGCCTTTGCTACATAATAAGCGTCAACAACATCTGTCACTGGATTATTAAGTTTAGATTGATCAAACTCTTTCATTAAATCTATCTTTGTATCTTGTACAAATTGTTCATACATTTTTAATTTATCTGCATTGCCTTTACCTGTAGCATGCTTCTTTACTTGACCAGGCACAATGCTATCAAACCTCTTATTTAATTTATATAGTTTATGTTTTAATGTTCCCATATTCTCTGCAAGATTGAACACTAACCCTTTACTACCAAATGAGTAACCTTCTATAAAAATATTACCAATAGTAGTACCAATAACAGAAAGCGCCCACTCGGAAATCTGATCGTGTCGTTGTTGCTCGGAGGTATAGGGTAGATGTAGTCTGCCATTTATTTTACCATTACAATAATCACCTTCATATTTTTTTACGTTTGTTAAATAATATATCTTACAATTATCAAATTTAAACGATCCTCTACAAACACATATAGCAGGACTAGTTAAACTATAATCAATTCCAATCGTCTTGTTCTTCTTCATTATCTAAAAATTCTGCGTCATCTTCATCAATCGAAGCCTCACCCCCACAAAAAGGACAAGTAGTAGGTTCTAAATCTTCATTCTCCCACTTAATGCTATATTCTTCCTCACAATGAGGACATTTGTGTTTTGTGCTGTTCATTAGAGTTTAAACTTTTTAAATTGATCTTTCTTAACATCTTGTTTAATGCCACCAATAACATAACTTTCTATTTCTGTTTCTTGTGGTGCATTTTGTAAACCTTTACTATTTAACCAATGTTCAGTCCAAGGTAAAGGATTAGTTTTAGTTTCATACTTTGATTCAAGTCCGATGGCTCTCATTCTTCGATTACAGATAAACTCTACATATTGATGTAATAGTTTTTCTGATAAACCGATCATAGAACCTTGACTAAACAAATAAGTCGCCCAACGCTTTTCTTCGTTAAGTGCTTCATCATAAAGAGCATAGACTTCTTTTTCAGTATCTTTAATAACTTTGTTCATCACTTTATCATTCTCAAAATTTCTATAGCTGTTTATAATTTTTTGTGATACACCTAAATGCTGACTTTCATCTCTAGCAATAAGTGATAGAATCTTAGCAGAACCTTCCATAAGTTTAAGTTCACCAAATGCAAATGAACAAGCAAATGATACATAAAATCTTAAACCTTCAAGTATGTTAACCGTGACTAGTGCTTTCCATAATGCTTTCTTTAAATCATATTCACTAACACTCTTATTGTCAAGTTTATATTTGTAACCTAATAGAATTAAATTATCGTATGTTTCGGTTACAGATTTAGCTCTCTTCTCTATTTTTTCATCTTTAATTATATTATCGAATACATCACTAGGTTGTGAGTATAAGTTTTTAATAATGTAGGTATAACTTCTACTATGTATTGTTTCCATAAAATCCCAAGTCACAATACAACTTTCTAATTCGGGTAAAGATACAAATGGTAAAAATGCTAAACAAGGTCCTCTACCTTGTACACTATCTAACATAGTTTGATATTTTAAGTTAGATGTAAATATAAACTTTTGCGCTTCTGATAGTTGAGCATAATCGTTTCTATCTTTTTGTAAAGATACTTCTTCTGGTCGCCAGAAGTATCCTAATTGTTGTTGAGTTAGTTTATCAAAGATAGGATATTTAAATGTATCATATCTTTGTACTGCAAGATCAGCACCAAAAAACATTGATTGCTTTGTTGCGTCTAAATTTTTTTCTTTGTTAAATACGGTTTTCATTTTAGTGCTACTTTTACTCCTACTGCTGTTGCAATTATATATCTCATGTTTTCAGTTGTGCCAACTTGTGGCGTGTGTTGTAAATGTGAAGGCCATATATACCAATGATTAACTTTAGGTTTGATAGACCAAAAAAAGTTATCATCTTCAAATAATGTTCCTCTATCACTATGATTTAAATATATAATACCAGAGTACTCTTCAACCTTCTCAATATTACTTCTGATATTCACATGGTCATGCCATGTAAAATTATTTAACTCGGTAGCAAAATACGACCAAGCTTTTTCATAAATTAATTGATAATCTTTTTTTAAAAATGACCTAAGTGCTTTATAAAAACTATCTTTATACGCTCTTACCTCATCATTATTAAAAAGCATATTATCAGTTTGACTTTTGGGATGTTCACAATTAGGGTGCTCTGCACAGCACTTATTTGTCTCAAAGTATTTATTTATAAAACTAATTGTTTTAATAGTATCCTCAGAGTCTATATTATGTTTTTCTAACCAAATCATTTGTCCCTTATTTTTTCATCATAAAAGTATTTGTCACTATCACCAAATGCCCATTTCTCTTCTTGTTCACTAAAGAAATATCTTGTAGATACATTAAAGTCAGGCGTCTTTAATTCTTTAGGTGTTAAACTTTGTTCAAACCAATACATTCTATTATTAGGTTGAGCAAAGAATTGACCATTGTCTAACTTACCAAAGTTATGTTGTTTATGTTCACTTGGCACTTCACTAACACTAGCATTTATAATATTAGGATCAGTGTGACTACTATCTATTGTAAACAAATATTCACCTTTCTTCTTGCCTTTACCAGGTACAAAAATTTCTACATCACAATTTTTTAATAGTCTTTTAGCCCAAATGTGTATGTCATAACTAAAACCATCCCATAAACATAGTTCACCTAGTCTTAATTGTTCTTCTTGTTTTATATCTGTTTTCCATACAAAGGCAGATATAGGAAACTTGTCAAAACAAGCACCGTATTGAGGAAGATACGCTTCAAACATCAGCGCTCTACCTTGCATACTTTTAACTGCAAGTAAAACACACTCTTCAAACTCACCGTAACCTTTTTTTAAATCGTAAAGATATTCTTTCTTAACGAAACATTTTATGTATGGTATATTCGCTACAAATTGCATAATTTATCCCTTTCATTATATAGTACAACTTTCACAATTCTCTTCGTCTTTTACTTCTTCTTTTTCTGGCACATTATCTGTCCAACCAACTGGATGTGATGGTTCGTCAATATCTTTCTTAGCGTCATATGTATTCTGATAATAAGAAGTCTTCCAACCATACTTATATGTATTCAATAAGTCTTCAGCCATTACTGATAATGGTACCTGTCCCTCTTCATAGTTCTCTGGATTGTATGACCAGTTGCCTGATATTGCCTGATCAAAATACTTTTGCATAACAGAAACAACATTTATATAACCTTCATTAGATTTCATATCCCATAAAAGTGTATAATTGTTTTTTAGTTTTGCATATTCAGGTACTACTTGTTTTAAAGGACCTTTTTTACTTTTCTTAACACTAATAAAATCTCTTGGTGGTTCTACACCATTTGTTGCATTAGAAACAACAGATGATGATTCACTAGGCATTTGTGCCGATAGTGTACTATGTCTTAAACCATCTTTCTTAATTTCTTTTCTTAACCATTCCCAATCAAATGTTAAATCTCTTTTTACTATTTCATCAACTTCTTTTTTGTATGTGTCAATAGGTAAAATACCATCTGCGTATTTTGTTCTATCAAAGTATTTACACTTACCTTTTTCTTTTGCTAATTGATTTGATGTTTTTAGTAGATAGTATTGAAACGCCTCTGTTAATTTATCTATCTGTCGCCATGCAAGTTTCTGGTCATACTTATAACCTTTCTTTGCAAGATAGTGAGCAAGGCCAATATAACCAATACCTAAACTTCTTCTTGCCTTTGTAGATATTTCTGCAGCCACTACTGGATATTTTTGATGATCTATTATTTCATCTAATGCCCTAACTGCTAAATCACATAATGGTTCTAATTCATATCTTCTATTAATCTTACCGACATTGATTGCACTTAAAATACATAATGCAATTTCACCTTCTTTGTCTATGTGTTGTATAGGGTCAGTAGGTAAAGTAATTTCTTGGCATAAGTTTGACATATAAACTCTGTCTTTAAAACTAGAGTGTGTATTACAATGATCTATATTCATAATATAGATACGACCTGTTTCTGCTCTTTCTTTTAGTATGTCAAAGATTAGTTCCTGAGCATTTACTTTTGTTTTTTTCACACTAGTTTTTCTTTCTGCCTTTTCGTAAAGATCATCAAACTCTGGTGATCCCCATGCCTCATATAATTCAGGCACTTCATGTGGTGAAAATAATGTAATATCTTTGTTCTCAATAAATCTTTCATAAAATAGTTTTGATAATTGTATTGAGTAATCTAATTTTCTAACTCTGTTATCTTCACTACCTTTATTATTTTTTAAAACTATAATGTCTTCTATCTCTTGGTGCCATATTGGGAAGTGTACCGTAGCACTACCACCTCTTACACCATTTTGTGTGCAACACTTAACGGTTGACTCAAACTTTTTAAGAAAAGGAATAACACCTGTGTGTTGTACTTCACCACCTCTAATTCTACTATTGATACCTCTAATACGACCTGCATTGATACCAATACCTGCTCTTTGAGCAACATAACTTCCTATTGCCATATCACTTGAAAAAATGGATGGCAAGGTGTCATCAACATCTACTAATACGCAACTAGCATATTGTCTCATAGGTGTTCTAACACCTGCCATAACAGGAGTAGGTATGTTAATTTTGAAAGTTGAAATAGCGTCATAGTATTTTTTTACATATGACATTCTTGTTGATTTAGGATACTTTGCAAATAAAGTAGCAGAAATCATCATGTACATAAATTGTGGTGTTTCAAATATTTGATCTGTACTTCTATCTTGTACTAGATATTTGTCTATGACTTGTCTTAAACCTGCGTAAGTAAAATCGTAATCTCTATCATGTTTTAACCATAACTCCATTCTATCAAAATCTTTTCTTTCATAGTTATCAAATATTTCTGAGTCATAAACTTGAGCGTCAACACAACTTTTTACTTGATCAGCAAAGTGTGGGTGATCCCATAATTTACCAAATAGTTTTTTTCTTAATGAGTATAGTAAAAGTCTAGCAGCAACATATGTGTAATTAGGATTTTCTAAAGATATTAAGTCGGAGGCCGATTTGATTAATATCTGTTGTATTTCGTCTGTTGTTATACCATCATAAAATTGTAGACCACTATTCATTTCTACCTGTGAGGCTGATACGCCACTTATATCTTCACAAGCATATTCCATCATGTCATGTATCTTATCAATGTTTAGTGGTTCGTTACCACGACCGTTTCGTTTTTTGACGCTTATATTGTCCGCCATCTTGCCTCCTTAGCAACGCTTATATGAATTTAATTTTGTTAATGCTGATAAACCTGAATAGGTATTATCGAATATAATATTTTGTACTTGCGTTTTTGTTTTATCGTTCATTATTAGTTCGTTTATATCTTTTTCTTTTATATCATCTGGCCATATGACCAACTTGTAATTATCATCTATCACTTTATACATTCGTTTTATTATTTCTTTATTTCTCGGTTCATTATCAAAAACAAAAACGACATCTTTTTGATCGCCTGGCAATTGTATATCTGCACCAGCAGCTGCAATACAATTGTCAATGAATAAACTATCAATAGGACCTTCTACTATGTATATCGTCTTATGTAAATTTATTCTATCTAATCCAAATATTTTTTGTTTGTTTTCATACAACTTAAGCGTGATATATTTTGGTTGTTCTTTACCAAAAGCACGACCTTGAATTGCAAAAACTTCACCATCAACATCATAGAAAGGAATAATTAATCTAGGATGCTCATACTTTTCTGTCTCTTCACCAAATGTTCCAGGTTTTAATTTGTTTACAAATGCCTGAAACTTGTTGCTCAAATATAGTTTAGAAAAATACTCTTCAGGTATTCTTCTTTTCAATAAGTACTTCTTCGCAGGATGTACATTATCTATTTTATCGAAAGATTTAAGACCTTGTAGAGGCGTAATGTTGAGTTTCTTTTTTATATCACTCTTAAATCTGTCAAATAAATTATCTTCACTGATAGGTTTATTACCTTTATATCTTTCTAAAATATATTGGTCATATATTTTTCTATCAACTACTTTTATAAAGTTTGCCAAATTGTGTGAAGCACTACAATTATGACACTTAAAAAACATATCATTTTTTACTCTGTAAAGATATGCTCTTGCTTTGGTTTTTGACTTCTTTGAATCACCACAGACTGGACAACGAAAGTTAAAAAGATAATCTTTCTTTCTTTTAAATTGCTGTAATCTTGGCTGTATTTTACTGATATAATCTAAATCAACATAACTACTCATATAATATACATTATATATCAATCCACAAAAAAAGTCAAGTACTATATCGGTAATATATTAAATAACTGAGGTGCCCATAGACCTAATACTATCGCAGCCCCTATGATAATCCATCTGTACTTTTCTAACACACCTACTCTTTCAGATAGACTAATTTTGAGTTCTTTCATCTCACACATTAAACGCTTTTGTGATAGTTCGACTTCTTCTCTTAAATCTTTGACATTTTTATTTAGTCTGCTATGTAGGTCTTCAAACTTATTTTCTGATTCTACTCTTCGATTCTCTAATAGGTTGAATATGGCTTTATCTACTTCCTCTTGTTTATTTAACTTCTCATCATGCACGGCTAACATAGACTTTAGACTACCAGATATTTCTGTTAGTTTATCTATTGCGCCATCAAGTTTAGTGCTCATCACACTAACAGATTTTACATCATTCTTTAATACTTCAATAGATGTCTTTTGCTCAATTAGTTCTTTTGCTATTTGAGCGACCGTCTTTCTTGTTTCGCCGTTGCCGTTTGCCATATTAATTAGCTAGAGGATTTGACGCTCTAATTTTTAGTTCTTTAATTTGTGCTTTTAATAACTCTATTTCTTTTTCATTTATTTTGATTAGAGTTAATTGTTTTTCAATTGTAGTGTTTTGTTCTAAAATTGTTTTATTTTGTGTCTTAAATTCTGCTTCAATTTTAGATGGTTCAACACTCTCAATTTTATTCATTATCTCACCATACTTAACAAAACCAGTACCAATAGTACCAATTAAACCAACCGTTGCAATTAAAGCTGTAAGATTGTTTTTGATTTTATCTATCATGTTTGTTCCTTTTTTCTTCACTTTAGACTTTCCTTCAAAGCGTATATTTCACTTCTCAATGTGTTTATTTCACTTTGAACATTAACAAGTGCTACTTGTTGTTGTAATATTGGGTCGTTAGATGTATATTTAACTAACGATTTGTCACCATAAATTTGTGATTGTTCTATTATATTCACACTAGAATAAAATGATATTTCTTCTAGTTGTTTTTGATTAGTATATACTTTCTTATTTATATATCCTGTCAAGTCAGCACCACCTGTCGTTATACCTTGAGTTTTAATAAGTTGTATAGCCGCAAGTTGTTGATCTACTCTCTTTAATTTAGACATTACCTTTTCAATAACCTTTTGTACTTTCTGTTCTATGCCGACAATTCTAGTCTTTGTCCGTATATCCGATTTAACATCGCCAGTCTCTTTGCTCTCCACACCTTCTTCATTACTCTCCGTCTCCGTCTCATTTTCTGTTTCCTTATCTTCAGCCACATTAGATTCAGTAGATACATTCTCACTAGTTTCTCCTGTCTCATTTGTTTCATTAGGTGTCTCTTCCATAGTTTCTGTTGTCGTAGACTCAGTTTCATTGATTTCCTCTTTCGGTTCGTTCATTAAAGTTTCAGTAGGTTCTTCTTCTTTAACTTCTTCCGTCAGTGTAGGCTCATTGTTCATCTCCTCTATTTGTTCTTCTTTGATTTCTTGTACAGGTTCTTCTTCTATAAATGATACAGCAGACCCAAACTCTTCTTTCATCTCTTCCATAACCATGTTTGTGGCCTCTTCAAAAAACTGCTCTTCTTGTAATTCAACTTCAACTAAAGCAGTTTCAAATTCTTCTACTAGATTTTCTTCTACTAATATCTCTTTAAAATTTTCTACAAAAATTTCTCTAAACTCTTCTATCTTAATTTCTTTAATTTCTATCTCTTCTAATTCTAACATAGGTAAAGGTGCAAACTCAAAAGTTTCTATTTCTTCTACCTGTGCTAAATTGATTTCTTCTAATTCTTGTACTAAAGTTTCTAATTCTAATTGTGCTTCTTCTAATTGTAAGTTTGCTAATTCTATTTCTTGTTCGGTCTCTTCACTGATTTGAACTGGTTGATATGCTATATCTAATAATGTGGCAGTTAGACTTGCACCAAGTAAGTTAGGACCAATAGAGTCAACATTAACATAACCATTATAACCACCATCTGTACCTTTCCACTCCCAATCGTATTTACGTGAGCCTGTATCTGTATAACTTACCGTGTCTGTATATGTGATGGTATTTCCGTAGTAGCCAGCGTCATTGTTTCTTGTAAATGTAGTTATTGCAAGTACATTATTATTTGCGTCTAGTATCTTAATTGTGTTTGTGTAAGTATCTCTTTGACCACCGCCTACATTATGTTGACCACATTGATATGATGATCCAGTCCATTCACAATTCTGTACTTCAGATATAGAGTTTAAGGTCACACCACCATCTAAACTATTTTCTGTTGTTGTAAATGAACCACCTGATTGTTTTGTAGTTGTGATACCTACTAAAGAACCATTAGCAGATACAATACCCTCACCTTTTGCTTCTAGTTCGTTTCCAAATGGTTGTATACCACTATCATATGAAAAACCTGAAGCCATACCTACTTTATCAGGTGATAGATTGTCTGATTGATTTTGATAAGATGATTGACCGTCACCTGCATTAGGTAACAAGTTGCCTGAGGTTGCTGTCTCTGCCTTACTTACGCTTTGAGAAGTCGTAAGGATTAAGAGACTGAGCCCAACAATATACTTTGTAATTTGCATAGATTATAATGCCACTCCAAATAATCCAATTGATAATACCGAAATCCATAGTTTTCCTTTACTAGTCTTTACTTTACTTTTTTTTTTAGCTTCTCAATTTCAAGTTCTAGTTTTTTCTGTTCAACACTATTCTTACTAATTTCATTTGCTTGTGTGGCAATAACTTCATCTTTTTCTTTCATCTTTTCTTCCCAATCTTTATTGCCTTTTTCTATAACTTTTAATCTCTTTGTATATACTTTGTAATCTGGTCTTAATTTGTTATATTTTTTCCATTGTTCTTTTGCTTCATTACCTATCTTACCTTCAAAAGGACAAGGTGTGCCTGATTGTTCCATTGCATAGAACACTCTCTCATCTTGGCATAGTATTGATACAGCTGCAACTTTCATACCTAAGTCATTTAATACTTTACTTAATTTAATTCTTTCACAATTCTCATCTGTTCTAAAAGTGCCTGCTGATACACCTAAACCGAAAGTAGATACACCACCTGATAACCCTACTACGCAAAGGTCTTGCGACATTGCTGACATACTAGGTGCTGATGATTGAGCGGTAACCCTAGTGTCGCCTGAGTAGGCATTAGTAGTATTTGTAGTTGTTGTATTATTACTTGATCCAGATTGATATTCATTCGTTGTTTCTGCCGAATAACCACCTGATATAGTGGTGTTTGAACCGCTCGCATTTGTTTGAGAGTTCGTTGTCGTTCCAGAGTTGGTAACATCAGCCCACGAAGGTGTTAACCCTAGCATAATATAGAATAACAAAAAGACTAATAATCTTTTCATAATTCCTTTTGATAATGTTTAGATAATGTGAAATAATGTAGTTTAAATCAATTCTAAAGTATTTATAAAATTTTATTCGTAGATTTTTTTCTTTTCATAAGCAGGTTGATGTCTGCCTATAATATCAAGTATTTCCCAAGAGCCGTCTTCGTTTACTCTTACTTTTGCGTTAACTTTGTCGCAAGTCATGTTGTAAACGCCCTCTTTATTTTCAGTTTCTCTATATTCTTTTTCTTTTTCTCTTTTGTTTTTTAAACAATCTACTAAATTCTCTGAAGCAACGTGATCTACTAAAACTCTATTGCCGTTTTCATCTATTTCAAATATGCAAACTGCGAATACCACACCCTCTTCAGGTGTAGATGAAGACGCTTTATGTTCTTCTTTCATCACGGTTACGTGTTTGTGTTTCTTTTCGATAGGACAAACTTGATGACCATCATCACCACAACCTGTGCAATCAGCTAATGCTTTATTCATACCAAAAGCAAATAACATGAAAAGAACAAATATAATAACAGGACTATATTTTTCTATTAACTTAAATCTTTTCTGTTCTTTTTCAGTAATTTGATCTATGTTATTTTCTGTATCCATTAGTCTAATATTTTTAGTAATCTAATACCGTATTTTGTTTGTTTATCTTCTTGTAATAATGCCTTTACAGATTTACAAGCGAATACAACTCTTTCGCCGCCAACTTCTCTACTTGCTACTCTTTTAGATTTCAAGCATTGACTTAAATTTTCTTTGTATACCCACTCAATTAATTTACCATTAAGTGTTAATGTTAAGGCGATTACGCCATCTTTTTCATACTTTTCTCCACCAGTGTAAAGTTTAGCTGCAAATACACTTGAAGCAAATAGTATCATAAAAAATGTTATTAGTAATTTTTTCATTATTGTGTTTTACCGTTACCGTTTGAATAGATTATACTTCTATTACTATCCTTTAATTTCTCAACATCATCTCTAAGCATTTTTACGTCCTCTTGCAATCTTTTAATGTTGACCCCATTGTTCATCATATTTTCCATTTGTGACTGAATAGTCTCTAACTGACCAGCAATGTGTTCAATCAACATAAATTGCTCTGAGTCAGCAGGTGGTGAACCTAATTCACCTCTTGGCCACTTAATTCTAAATTCGTTATTCTTCTCAATATCAGCACTTAAAGTTTCTGTAACCTGATTTAAATCTTTTTCAGATAATTGTGCTTTAGTTTCAAGCATGGTAATACGTTCTAACACACCGAAGTATGCCCAAACGCCAACTGCAACTGCTGAAATAATAGCCAATAAGTTTTTCATTGGCATGCTAATAGCTGTTTGTTCTGATATATCAAGTCTATTTTTCATTTTCGTCCTCTAAATCACCTTCGTAGTACTCTTTATATTTATCTAACAAATCATTTGTAATCTTTAATTGATTCCTAATTTGTGCAAAATTCTTGGCAAGAAGTTCAAAATCTTTGTCTGTTAGTCCCCATAGAACAGGATCAATGCCAGATTCCTCTAGTCTTTTAAATACTTCCTCGGCATTCTTACTAGTGATAATTATCCATCGTAAGTTCTCTAACTCTAGTGGAGTGGGTTTGTTCAAATTGAGTTTTTCACGCTCAACTTCCTTCTTAAATATCTCTAATGTCTTTACACCCGAACAACTAGTAAGGGACGTAATTAGGATTAGCGATACTAGGACACTCGCTATTAATTTCACTTTTCTTTGTAGCATTTTTTTCTTCTTCAGTTAATTCGGCGCCACTTGCTATTTCAATACATCTTGTTGCCAATGCACTCGCACCGTTTGTTATTCTTTCAATAGACTTTGTTTTAGCAATTGCAAGTTTGCCAACATCTCTATTCTTCTTGTTAAATCTTTTATCTAAATCGTCTAGGTCTTTTTTCAATACNCTAACTAACTCGTTCATCTTTTGATTTGCAGCTAGTATCTCTTTAAAGTCTTCTTTTTGTGACGTGATAAGTTCTTGTTGTTCAGCGACTGCTGATTCTAATTTGATTGCGTTTTCTTTTAAAATTGCATTATCTCTTTGCAACTTCATAACATAGGCGCCAGCGCCCAAAAGGGCACTAGCAATAATACCTATAAATAACATTCTCATACCAAACATATTATTTTACTTCTTCCAAAATTTAAGTTTTTTTGCAAATGCAGCCAAGTCTTCAAACTTCTCGTTGACATACCAACCTGCAATAAAACCTACTATAAATCCTATTGTTGTAAACATATTAATCCTTTACCTTTGCGTTTCTTTTTCTATGACCATTCCAAGCAACAAAGCCACCTAATCTTAATGACCAGTATGCTAAATAATTCATTGTGTAGAAACCATTTACTTCTATACATATATCTCTAAAGATTTCGTCTGCTTTCTTTTGATCTACTACTAGAAGTGCTCCTTTACCAGTTCTTTTTAAACAAGCGTATTTATAAGCATAATCATGCACTAAACCACCCATTAACAAAACACCAACTGGTGAGAAAAATGTTCTTAAAAATTTAGGTATACTTGCGCCGTCAAATACAAAACCTGCTGGTATGATATATTCATTACCATTGATTCTATATTTCCAGTCTTTTGTTATTTCCCAATTTCTTGTAGAAAGTAACCACATTACTATACCTTTCCAGAAACCTTTACCTTTTGTTTTGATTGGTACAGGTTTTAATTCTGGCATTTTGTCAGCATGAAAAGTTAGTTTACTTACTTTCTTTTTATCTAACAAATTTATTAAAGCTGCTATTATTACTACTGCAATTAAGATTGACCATTGCCAAAATTTCATTGCNAGTGCTACTATAAGTTCCATATTAGTCCTTACTCTTTTTATTTTTATCTATGTATGATTGATAGACTTTATAAGCCTGTCTCAAATTCTTTTTCTTTTCAGGATCTTTTGCTCTAACACTTGCTACTTTTGCTCTTTGACCCATTGCAATTGCAGCCTGCATTTTGTGAGCATGAGTTTTACCTGACCCTCTTATTTTACTTACAGATTGTTTTGCTTTTGCTTTATCTGTAAAACCTAGACCATGTATAGTGCCTTTTGGGTTTTCATCTGTGTATAAATCACTATGTTTATCTGACCCAGCAGGTTGACCTTTCTTACGAGGTATTCTATTTGTATCTTCTTTTTTAATACCTAATTTTTTTTGTACTTTTTCTATTTCTTTTTTAATCTCTTTTTGTTTTTGAGAACCAGGCATTGTTGACATAGCCTTTCTCAAAAGTTTCATATACAAAGTTTTATCTGTATTAGCAGTTACCATAGGTTTGTATGTGCCTAAACCTGGTCCTGTTCTTTGTGAATATATTCCTGCTTGTTTACTTGATTGAGCACCTTTATATTGTGGGAATAATTGACCTTGACTTCCCATGGATGCCATAGGGTTTAAAGTTGATACAGGTCCTATACCTATACCAGAACCCATACCCATGTATTCTCTTAATTCTCTTAAAGTTTTCTTACGGCCAGCACAATGTGCTTTCTGTGAAAAACCTTTTGGGTTATCACAATCAATAGACTTTTTATATTTGTCTGACCATTTTGACATTACTTCTTTTTACCTTTAAGATATTCTACGTAGTCGTTAATTTCACTATCGAATTGACTTAACATTCTAGCAGCTGCGTCATTTCTAACATTACCAGGAATAGTTCTACTATTCATGTTTTTAGATTTTGCAATTTCTTTAACTTTATTATCTACTGCATATCTGAATAATTTAACTGCTAAATCTTTATTGTAAACACCTTTTACTTTTTTTCTTGCTAAGTTTTTTACAATAGGTTCTAGTTGCCTTGAATATAACTGACCATCATTTGAAGCTTGTGTTGCAATTTCACTTGCTGACAAGTTTTCATTCATTCTAAATTTAGTTAAGAAGTTAGTTATTCTTTTCTTAAATTCATCTTTGTTTTTTTTCTTATAAGAGTTTGCTGCTTTTGGTTTTACACCTGGTTCACCATCTGGTCCTACACCTATACCTGCGACATTACCACCGCCTGCACTATTAGCAGGTGCGTCTTCTTCAGGCACACAATTAGGTACCATTTTACCATTTTTCTTTTTAAGACCTACTGCCTTATATCCTGTCCAGCATGCTTCTCTTAATTTGCTAAAAGTAATCATTAAAATCTGATCCTTTCTATGTTGTCCTCTGATACTATTACTTTCTTTTGTGTTTCCTCATTAACAACATGATATAAGTTAACACCTAAAAAGTTATCAAAAGCCACTTGATCTTCTACGTTTTTTACAATATCACCTACATCAGCAGTTGTTTCATTATTCAGATCAGTTAATGTATCTGTCATAATAAATCTACCTTGAGGTAGTATATTGTCCTCAGACGATTCTTTCATTTCGCCAAAGTGTATTAAATCGTTATCTCTTAAATAAGTGTAAAGTTCTTTTTCGATTTCAACCATATTTAAGTCTTTACTCTCTTTAAGTAATAAACCTAATGCGGCCGCATATGTGCCTATTTTAGATTTACCACCAGGTATTACATTTATCAAACGCTTCAAATTAAAAACAAATTTATGTAAGATAGTATAACTCTCTCTTTCTTTAGATGTTTTTAACTCTTTTGTTTTTCGTAATACTTTTCCATTCTTATCAATTATGCCGTACTTATAAGCGTCTTGTTTTTCAAAAGGAGTAATTAACATCTTAATTATCCTATATGTTATAAGTACATCTATTGCTCTTCCCATTACATTTGTTCCAAACTATTTAATATTGTTTTATTTACTTTAACATTGTTAAATTCTTCATCACTAACATACTTCAAATATACTAAAAAAGTTTTAAGTATTCCCCAAAACTCTCTTTCTATTTTAAAAAATAACAAAGTACAAGCTGCGTCAACACCAAAAACATTTTGTAGTACAATTAGATGATTAATAACTAATCTAGTTTTTAATTCACCTGTTGCCTTGTACTTACGAAATAAGCGTTTAATATACTTAAATCGTTTCACATCCTCATAAAACTCTTTTTCAGAGTCTAAATTAGGACAATCATAATTTTTGATTGCGTAAAACAACCAGTTATCTTTTGTTATCTTACTGAACATTAAGCAAGCTCTGCATAAACTTTAACAGCGCCGTTTTCTAATGTTTCGTAATTACCTTTTAACTTTAACTCTTTGCCTAATTTATGTTGTATACCATCATCATTAATATCAGAGCCATCAGTGTCTTTACCGAAACGACCACCGTGTTGTGTCAAACCAGTTTCAAATTTACCACTCTTGCCTTCTATACTTACAGAGTCTTTGAATACTAAACCGATTGTGCCTAGTCTTTGTGATAATTGACTTAACGCAGCCTCTGGTTTAATATATTCTCTGTCTGCAATAGATTTAACAAAAGCATTTACTCTTTCAAGTACAGCAGGTTCATGTATGTTGTGAACGCCAATAGAACCGTCTTCAATAGACTCTTCGCCACCACCAGCAGTGTTGACACCTTTAGCATCCCCAGCATATCCCTTGTATTCCTTGATATGTTGTTTAAATGTTTTCATTTTAGTTTCCTTTAACTTTTTCCTTAACTTTTTGTAATAACTTGGATGATACCACACCATTGCTACTACCTTTCTTATTTTCTTTTCTCACACTTTTAAAAGACTTACCACCTAGTAAATCTTCTTCAAAGTCGTTTACTGACATCTCCTCAAACTGCTCAGAGTGAGGAGTGTTATCAGCGATTTCGTTTAAGAATTTGTCCATTTCTTTATCCATTATGCTAATGAAGCAGAAACTGCCTTATCCTTTTCATTTAATAAAACCCTAGTGTCTTTTTTCTCTGTGTCGACCATCGGAATGAGTTTATCAATCTGTTGTATCGCACCATATACAGCATTTAAATTATTCTGCTGTGTAGTCAAAGACTTTTTAGTTTTTTCTATATTAGATGATATAGTGTCAAAATCACTTTGTAATTTTTTTCTTTCATCTTGTAGATAATTTAATTCAATACCCATAATAATACCCTTTCAAATTACGAAGTTGTATAACCGTTACCTGCGATTATATTCCAATTACTATTTTTGAATAAACAAGTAACCGTTTCACCTTGAGCGTTTAACAAAATATTAGTATACCCTCTTAAATTAGAAGGTGTAATAGTTTGTATGTGTGTGCCTGAAGATGAAGTGTTAATAAATGTTTTTACTTGTCCGTCTGAACCATCAGCAAGTGTTATTGTTGCAGTACCAGCTGTACCATTTACCTCTGTTATTGCACTAGTCACATCTGCTACAAGTGTAGTTGAACCATCACTTGTTAATGATTGTGAAGCTTGTGCTAAACCTAAGAAAGATGGTATATTGTTAAATACGTCTTCGGCTGCAATTTTTTTGTTGATTGGTGTTCCAGTAGGATCATCTACTACGTGAAATAAGTCTGCAGCTGCAATCCCATCACCAAGATTAGAAAGCGCTGTTATTTTTTTATCTGCCATTTTTTTCTCCTATAAACCCTTTCGGGTATGCTACTCTAGGTATATTCCTAGATCACTTTGTTAATATATTTAGTAGGGCGCCCAAAGAGCGCCCCCTAATATTATAATATTAGTTTGATGTTAAGCACACTAGAGTCTCTGCTTGTACTCTACTTGCTCTGCCACCAGAACCTTGTTTTCTTAATACCCAACCGCTGTGTGCGCCAGTCACTTTTAATAAAGTAGAACCGTCTTGCGACAATTGTCCTGCACTAGCTTCAGAAGCCGAGATATTGAATAAACCAAGTTTTGCACCTGTAATAAACTGACTGAAAGTTTCGTTTTTGTATAACTTACCAGCTGCAGCTGCATTACCAGTGTGCATATTCGCCGCTGTCGGCGACTTGTTTACGTAAAGAAGTGACCATAAAGGTGCACTTCCTCCACTATCTGTTTTTGCCCAACTTGACATAATTTTCTCTCCTATTTTAAATATTAGTTAATAGTACTCAATTTGTTGATATAACGCTATATTTATAAGACTAAAAACCTAGTCTTTTTAATTGTTGTATTGTTTTTGATGTTGATGTATGATGAATACCTATACCACCTGACATATTAAAATCTCTTATGTTTTTTTCGTAATCATCAATTAGAATTGCTGGTTTACCTCTTTTTGCAAAGAGTTTCTTCTCTCTTCTTTTTACAAGATTAACTTTCTGTGGGTTGACCATATTAACATTTTTTCTTAACCATGCTCTTTTACCTGGTATGCAATTAGGGTCAAAATTTTCTTCTACATATGCACTTAAAATATGTGGGTCATGTTTAGATATGTAAGACCATAATTGTTTGCCACCTTGCATCCAAGGTAGGTCATACCAGAAGTTTTTATTTTGTAAGATAAGTGACCACTTTTGTTTAGATGAGGGTATGTTCATCCATCTGTTGATAGACATACCTGTTGTCTTAACGGCAGCTGTTTTAAAGTCTGCTAGTACACCATCCATATCGCAATAGATGATTGGTTTGTCCACGATTTAGATTCTCTCTGATTGTGGTTGAGTATCTACGGTTGCAATTTTTTTACCTGTCATAGTTTTATTCATTTCTTTTCTCATGTCTTTAAATGTTTTTTCATTTTCAGGTTTGCCTAGTTTCTTTTGCATTTCTGCTTTTGATTCACCATATTTTGCTTTAAATTGCTCAGCAGATAAATCTTTCATATCAATAGCGATTTCTTTCATTCTACCCTCTTTGATAGGTTTAATGATTTCTCTTTCACCTTTTTTAGGGTCTTTATAACCATCGTGTTTCTTTTGATTAATTTTTTCACCTTTGTCATCTGGCGTCACTTTTTCTTTAATATTACCAGAGATTGCTTTTCTTCTTTTGTGAAGATACTTATCAGTAGAATCAACATCACCATCGTTGTCAATGTCTTTGTCTTTTCTGTCGTCAAATTTTTTCTTAACAGCGTCTTTGTTTACTGGGTCTAATTTACTTTCACTTACAACTTTAGCAGCTGCGTCTGCAAGTGAACCTGGTTTAGTACCTAAGTATTTTTTCTCTGTTGTTAATTTAACGTCTGATTTAAATGTTCTATCTATCGTTGGCTGCTCTGAAGCTATCTTCGTAGAAAGTTCTTCAATGCTGCCTTTTTTACTTTCTAAATATTTACTCATTATTTTTTTCCCTTTTTAGCTGCACGAGCCTTCTTCGCCAAATCAGCGTCAGCTGTGTAGTATGCTTTTCCTTTTGTGATGAACGCATTAACTCTAGCAAATGCCCATTGTTGTGGCGTTGTACCAGGTCTATGTCCACCTTTCCATGCAGCCATACCTCTATTGTACACTTGTTTTAAAATGCCGTAAGGTATGCCTGACTTTTCAGATTTGTTTTTTATTCCTTCAATCTGTTTTTCATCTATTTGTTGCATTTCTTTTTCTTTCTTTGGTTCTTTTTCTGAAGTTAATCGAGCTGCTCTTTCTTTATTTTTTAAGTCATCTAGTTTTAACTTCATTGTTTCTAAATCTGCCTTTGCAATTGCCATAGGCGTTTTCTGTTTAGGATCACCAACATCCATACTATTAACTTTATTAGTTTTATCTGTAATTCTATTTTGTAAATCAGATATTTTTTGAGCAGGTGTTTTTTCTACTTCAGTAATACCCTCTTTCTTTTTAACAATATTTGTTGCCGTAGCGTATCTTACTGCGTCACCTTTTTCTTTACCATATCTGTCTTTAAAATCTTTTTTAGGCAACTCATCTGCCATCTTATGTACTTTTTTAATCTGACCTTTTGATAAGTCTGCCTCTTTCATATCAGGATTATACATTAAATAATCTGATACTGAATTAATATAATCTTTTGCTTTTGTAATTTTAGATTGTACCCATGCTTCTAAAGGATTACCCTCATCTGTTTTACCTTGCAACATAGATGATAATTGAGTAGCCTTATCTGCGATTGCCTCTAACTCACCTCTTGCCATAGATACTTCATGGTCGTCTTCTTCTTTGACAGCCTTTTTTAACATATCTCTCTGACCAGCATGAGCGTCTGAAGCCTTGTCTAATTTAGATATAACTTTTTTAACAACTGATAAATCTTTGTTGTCTAGGCCTTCTTTAAATTTTATATTACCTCTTAAAGTATCCTGTGTAATTTCTATTTCTTTTACACCATCTCTTTTTAATTGATCCATCTTTGCCTGTGCCTTTTCTTTTGTTTTAAAAGGTACTGCAAATCTTTTTTTATTTAATGGATCTCTATATCTTACTACATGAACAAGTGTAAATTCACTTACTTGTTCTCTAATCTCTTCCCAACTTTTTCTATATCTACTCATTAGTTATTTACCTTTGCCCCAGCTCTCCACTGATAACAAGACCAGTATCGTGCTTTCCATTTAGGCCCTGGAGTATCACATCTATGTCTTGCTCTGAAGCTTCGTCTTCTTGCAGGATCATCTCTCTTAATACTCAAACCTGTTGTATCACCAAAAGAAACTTTTACTACTTTACCTGTTGGGCCTTTTACATAAACATAAAACTTTTTAGAACCACCTCTAATCGGGTCGTTTAGTTTTACCTTTTTGCCTTGATATTCGGCCTCTTGTAAAGGTTCTGACTCGTGTTCAAATAAACACTCGTCACATTTCTTATCAAACTCTTCATCAAATTGTTTAAAACTTTTCACTTCTATATTTTCTCCGATACTCTTTCTGACTTCTTCTTTTTCATCGCCATGTTTTGATTTAAAGTCTTCTTTTGTTAGAGTTTTAATATCTCTACTATATTCTTTAAATCTACTTTTGACAATCTCGTCATTTGTATCAACAACTTTGTTGACCATTTTTTCGTAGGTTTCTTCTAATTTAGATTCCCACTCATCACCGTATCGTCCCTTATATTTATCTATCGTTTCATCGCTATTTCGCCACTCTTCAATGTCTTTTAATTCTACTTTATTAATCATTTTAATCTTCTTACCAGAGACTTGTATTTTGTTATTTTCTGGATTACTTGGGGTATATGTTGTGCCTTGAAACTTAGGATCATAATTAGGTTCACCTGGTGTAATAGATGAAGTGTATTTTGCATAATCATGCCCTATATCGTATGCCTCAGGCATACCCATATTTGTAAGACCCATATTTACTTTTTCAGTCTCTTTGTTATTTCTGTTAATTTTTAGTTCGCCATACATTTGTTTAAACTTCTTCGTGTACTTACTAGGTTTAGTCTTTGCACCTTTGTCAGCACTAGTTTGTTTGTAGGCTGCAGGATCGTCATCTCTCATTTTAGATTGTCTGTCTAATTGTTTCTTATGTTGTCTTGCCTTATCTTTTGATAGACCTTTTACATATTTTTTAGGTAGACCTGTCTCTTTATCTTCAGGTGATTTCTTAATAGAACCACCTTTGTCGTAGTATTTCGGATCCCTTTTATATTTGTGTTTAGCAATTTTCTTTGCTCTTTCTTCTAACTCAATAGGATATACTGGCGTTTCCATAATGTTATGTAACCAACATCTATGTAATTTATTATCAACATCTTCTAAAGTCACATAGTTTGTTCCTCTTCTTATAACTATACCAGTTATACCATTTTGTATATCGTCAACTATATCTCCTACTTCGTAGATATGTTCACTGATATACTGATCTCTTAATGTCATTTTTTCTAATTCTTCTCTTGTTGAAGCAGTTATGAAAGGTTTAAATCTTAATGCACCTGCACCAGCGTCATGGTTGACACCTGCAGCCAATTGCATACCTTTTCTTACATCTTTGAATAATTGTAAACCTCTATTTGAATTACCAAATGAAGAAGGTAAACCTTTTTTAAATGTATCATAGTCGTCTGATTTAGCGGCAGTTCTCATTTTACTTGCACTCATGCCTGTTGCACCATCAGCGTCTGGATCTCTTTCACCAGCAGATACAATATTAATTTTATCATAGTTATAGAAACCATGTCTGCTTCTTATGTTATTGTATTTCTTAATTGTTGTTTCAAATTCTCTTACTCTATCACTACCAACTACCATAGATAATTCTGTTGTACCTCTATTGTATAGATCGGTCACTATTTCAAATACACTATTAGATTTACTTACAATAATATTTCTAGCGTGTCTAGGAAACATTTGTTTCATTGCTTGTATTTTCTGTCTATAAGATAAAGGATTCTTTGCACTATCCTCTGACTTACTTACAAAGATATAATAGTTATCTGCTCTAACTTGCGATAACTTATTCATAAGTTTTTCATGTCCGATTGTTGGTGGATTGAATCGACCAAAGGTAAACGCTATATGTCTACCTTTGGCCTCTTTTATTTTAGATAATGATTTCAGTTCATCTGGTGTTATTTTCCCGTCATCCATAATGTCGTTCAAATGTTTAAAGAATTTGAGATAATGATACTTCTCTAACATCTTATAAATTACATTTTTAGGAAGTCGGTTCTTAACGCCAAACTTTCTGATTTCTTCTGGTGACATATCAGCCGCAAAAGAGTCTTTTCTATCTTGTACGGTCTTGTCTCCAATATCAATTAGAGTGTTAATAGAGTCTGTAATTTCAGCTAACTTTTTAGCAACTAATGTACTCAACCCATCAATATCAGATGAGGTAAGCCTTGATAGTTCCTCATAATCAATAATATCTCGAGCCAATTCACCTTTAACAACATCTATTTCAGAAACACGTTTCTGAAAATCCGCTAGGTATTTTTCAGGTTCGAAGGTGCCAGGATCTGGTCTTTTGATAAACTTATTATCGTCTATGTCAAAAGTACCATCTGCCATGTCCCTTGCCTTACTAAATGTAGCAGGATCTATGATAGAAAAGTAGTTTATAGGATGATCTGTGCCAGGTATTGTTTGACCATTTATTTCGCCTTGATATTCTCTTATTTTTTCATGTACCTTTTCTTGTTCTTCCTGTGAACCAGGTATATCAAATAAGATATTAACATCTAAATCAGCGTCATCTCTATATTGTTTTGTTAGTATAGAACCAATTAAGGTATACTTAACTACTTTCCCAAATTTTTCAAATGTTTTAATTCCGTCTATTATTTGTTTTCTTACAGCAGGCTTTAAACTAGGATTACTTGTATCTGGATTATCAAATACAGGTCTTGCGTATGTCTTTCTAGGTATGTCTATAATAGACTCTTTTATAAAATCTTTAAATCTCATTATTCTCCGCCGCCTCCATTGCCGCCGTTACCACCGTTTGCTCCATTACCACCGTTTCCATTACCATTGCCATTGCCATTGCCGTTACCATTTCCGTTAGTATCACCATTACCATTTGTATTATCTGTATCAGCGTTTTTACTTGTTGTACCAATACGACCAAAGAAAGGGTATCTTACATATTTATTTCCTGTAGGAACACAAACCTTTAGTTTATTGTCAAATCTATATCCGTCAGGACATCTTTTATCTGCAACTAAACTCATGTACTCTTTAAATTTCTTCATGTTCTTCTCTTTGCTTTTCTCTCACCTGCCATCCATCTTTTTGCAATATAAGATGATATAGGTTTTGTAATTAATCGTCTAACTATTTTTGATACATTATTTAATGTTATGGTTACTAATTCTGCTTCTGATTTATTGTTATCAACAACAACAAAATTATTCATACCAAATAGTCTTTGAAACTTACCGATATTACTTTGTACACCTTCCCAATTTTTCTTTACAATATATTCTGGTACAATTCTTTCTCTTCTTTGTTGTCTTTCTAAAGCAACATCTAAACTAGTATTTACAAATATCATATAACAATCATATCCTAATTGTTTAAGCATATTAGCATTTCTAGCAATGGTATCATAATCTCTACCTGTACTATCAATAACTAAACCAAGTCTACCTTTTATATAAGTTTGTAATTGATTTAACACGGTACCTTTTGCTCTTTTTCTTAATATATCTCTAAAGTATTCTTCTTCATCTGGCATTTTCATAGATAATCCTGCCTTTTTGATTTCTCTTTCAAATGTAATATCAGAGTTTACAACTTTTAAACCTGAACCTGCAAATGCTGAAGAAGCAACAAATGTCTTACCTGAACCAGGGCCACCTGCAAGGAAAAATGCTTTGAATATACCTGGATCGTAAAGACCTTCGTTTATTTGTTGTGTAAAACTTTTAACTTCCATCTTCTATTGCCTTTATAATTTTATTAGCGTTATCTTCTATTGTACCGCCCTCTGCTTTTATTTCTACGAAACCAGGTTTACCTCTAAAATGTTCTACTGCAGGACCTGTTTCTCTATTGTATAAGTCTATTCTATTATTGATTATCTCTTTAGTATCGTCTGCTCTACCTCTTGCTAATAATCTTTTTAAAATTTCTTCTCTACTAACATCTAAAAATATAACTTTATCGTAACCTATGTTTGCCTCTTCCATATCTCTTACTTGCGTCATATATCTAGGCCAACCATCTAAAACATAACCAGTAGGTGATTGATCTACTTTATCTTTAATTAATTTTAAGACTATTTCATTAGGCACAAATTGACCTGTTGAAATTATATCTGCAACTTGTTTTCCTATCTCACTACCTTTTTCTACTTCTTTTCTTAACATGCCACCTGGATAGATGTGAGGTATAGAAAANCTTTTTGTAATGTATTCTGCATAAGTAGATTTGCCTGAGCCAGGACCACCCATTAATATAATTCTTCTAGTTGTCTCTTCTAAAAATGTCAAAAATGTTTTCATTATCCTTTTATCCAGTTCTTTTGTAAATTAAAGTTAGCAGTACTAAACTCTAATCTATCTACTAATTTAACAGCATTACCCATTCTATCTACAGCAACATAACCTTCTGGATTAGTTAATTTAAATCCATTGTTAGTTTGTAGATATGTGCCGATAGATTTAATTTGATTCATCTTACTTACTAAAAAGTTTTTTGCTGTTTGTAAAGATACATAACTTGCGATTGCAAAGTATATCTCATTTTCGTATCTATCAATAAATTTTAAACCTTCGTTTCTAATAGTTTCATATTTTCTTTTTGCACTATCAGTTTTTCTTTTTGTAATTTCGTCATCTAAAACTGAAGCATAATATTTTCTAAAATCTGTTTGTAGTTTTTTTACACCACTTATTGCTCTACCTCTTTTGATATAATCATTAAAGTATATTTTTAATCTTGCACCAACTGATAATAAATTAGTTTGTGATTTTANTAAATTTAAAATTCTTTTGCCTTTGCCAATAGAACCCATAGCCATTCTTAACATACCATCGTATCTATCGCTTTCTGCGTCTGTAAATGTTGCAACACCTGAGTTATCTTTATAACTAGCGTCATCAAAAAATACTGATGGCGTCTTTGTAAATGAATTTACATTAACGCCAAAACTTGCTTTTAAATCAGACATCTTTCGACCTGTGTAAGTAGTGTGAAAGATTATGCCTAATTTACTTCTTAATATTCTTTTTGCAAGATCAGTATTTTGAGGTACAGCGTAAGTAATAGTGTTAGGTTTAAAAGCAATTGAGTCTTCACCTCTAATACTTACTTTTTCAATATCTTTAGGTGTATATAATAAATCGCCTTGAACGATACCTTTGATATTTAATTTTGGTAATTCTTTTAAACAAACAATTAGTTTGTCTGCTAAACCACCTGCGTGGTTTTTTCTTATATCTGATTGTGTGTAATTGATTTTAGGATTTACNTTGAAGACAGATTTTGATCCAACAAAAAATCTGTTGTTTTCAGGATTGATACCACAGAATACAGCTGGCGCACCATCCCATTTGACTGATAGATTAACTTTTCTACGAGATGATCCTAAAAGCATATTTCTTAATGATTTAAGAAACTCTATTGCTTCTAAGCCACCTGAGTAGCCGTTATTGATTATGTTATCTTCTAAATGTTCTAAATGTGTATTTTTAGCTTCATTTAGATATTGTTTAAAACTATACATTTGTTTCCCACTATGTCCATTATATCAAAATTCAAGGCCATTGTCAATAAAAATTCCAATCAAATCCATTAATAAAATTCACTACTTACGACAATATTTATAAGATTAGATTACTTGATTCTTAAAACCTTATGTACAAACCACTTAATTACTCGTTTTAGTCTGCCTGAAAACAATTTTTTCATAAGGTGTCTGATAATTCTCATTACTATTAGAATAGGACTAGATAATACGTCCCATAGAATTAAAAATAAATCTACTGACATATCTATGATAGAATCTGTTGAGGGTTTTTTTAGTTTCACTAATTGCCTTTGGCAATAACAAACTTGCCTGAAAGAGGTGTACGAGAGGTTACATATTGATACATAATTAAAACAAAGTCATTAATTTGTTGTTGACTTTTTTTATCTGTTCTTCTAAACCACTTCTTCAGGACGGGCATAATTTTATTAATAATATTTAAGGCAGATATTTCACCTCTTTTAAAATTGAATAAATCTTTATTTTTTTTCTCTAATGCTGATCTTTGTTTTATAACAGGTTCAATCTGTTTAAAATACATCTTCTCACCATCATCATATAATTTTTTTACTTGTACTGCTGTTTGTTTATCTACAAATGATAACAATTGAGCAAACACTCTCATAGAACCTATTGAACCACCTCTTGCCTCTGCACCACCACCTAAAAACTCAGCAACAAATCTTTTAGCACTAGGGTCGTGTCTAAATTTTATATCACCAGATTTTAGTAATATTCTCATATCTCTAGTTTCTGTCTTCTTACCAAAGGCAACTTTCTTATAAGGTTTCCAGTCTGTTGTTCCTTTTACTACTAAATTTTTTAGTGATTGAATTTCTTTTTTTCTATCAAAGTTAACTAATTGTATTATAGCTTTTTTTGTAGTTTTCTTTAGTGATAAAGGCAACATATCACCACTATCAATTAAATCACTTATTAAAACATTTAATTGTGGGAATCCAAATGAATTAGGTTTAGCTTCTGCTAATGTAGTTCTTAATTTATCTTTTGCCATTTTACTTGCAAGATATATGTCGGCAGGAGACCATTTGTTTATATCACCAAATCTTGTTTGATTTTTTATAGTGATAGGCATTTTGTTTGCCATAGACCATAACTTTTGTATAGTACCCATAACATCTTTATCACCTCTAAAGTAAAATAGATTTTGATAACCTTTACCTTTAATTTTGTAATCTTTATCTATTGTTTCTATTTGTTTAATTAGTTCTACTGCAATTAGATTAGATGATGTATACCAATCATTATTAGAAGTTAGAAATTTAGTTATGTCATTATAAGAAACACCAGGTGTATCTAGTCGTTTAAACGCTAGTTCTAACTTTTTATTATACTTGTCTTTGAAATCTGTAAATGTGGGATATGTTTTAAGGTCAAATGCCTTGTCTATACTACTTGCACCTACATTATCTGCAAGTGAAGAAAATAACGCTTGTGATGATTCTAATAATGTTGTTTTGTCTGCCATACATATATTTATGTATGAAGAATCTAACTTTTGTAATCTACATAAGCATTACTAGAAACGGTATATCTGTAACCCTCAAAAGGTTGTTCTCTAACTTCGTGTCTTAACATACTAGGAAAAATCAATAACATTCCTGGTTTGATTTTTTTCTCTACGCCAAAACCTTCTTTTGTTTTAATTTCAGGAAAGTATAAACCTGGTGCACCTTCGGGTGCTGTAATATAATATGAACATGAATAAACAGCAGGCCAGTGATCATGTGGTTTAGTTATTTGACCTGAGGTATATTTTAAACCCCATAGATTCTTTAATACAAATTGATATTGATGTCGTATATCAAATTGCATACGAGAAACAGCATCGCAAGCATCCAAAAACATTTTAGCAAATCTTTTAAAACCAGGATATTCCCACATCTGCCAATATGTCATTAGACATTGTGCGTTTGTTCTATGTCCTTGTTGATCACCTACTTTATCTATTTCTTCTATGATAAGTTTATCCATTTCTGGTTCATCAAGTTGAAACTCAAAAATAGGTTCTTTTCTTTCTATTGAAAAATCATTTCTTACTATTTGATATTTCTTCATCACTTCTTCTATCAAAACAAGTTGGGAAACCAAACTTACCAAATGTTTTATTTTTATTTTGAAACTTAACTACTTGTTTTACATCTTCTTCAAAAAAAGATTCTTTTAAAACAAGACCTCTAGGCATTTCAACTGCTCGCCATATAATCTTGCCATCTTTTTTAACCATAGCAGATTTGTAATACACACCTTTATTTATTCGCTTTTTAATTTTTCTTTTCATAATGAGTTAAAACTTAATGCTATCCTATTCGTTGTTTGGTTTACTTTATAACTAGAGTCATGTTCTATCCACGATGGGAATATTATTAAATCATTATTCTTAGGTTTAAAATTAAAATTTATGCAATTATTTTTATCAATATTATCAAACTTATATAATTTTATTTTATCATTTGGATTGTAAAAGTATATATCACTGCTTGAATCATCTATATTTAAGTATATCACACCACTTAATTTAGAAGGTATATGGTCGTGTTTCATTAGACTACTATCTTTATCCATAATTGTAATCCATGAGTTATCTACTTTTAAATTTTTAAATCCTAATTCTATTGAAGTTTTATCTATTACGTTTTGTATATCTTGTTTAAAATTCTTACACTCGGGTACGTTGTTTGTAAAATAATCTACTATATAATCGCCATCTTTAAATTTAAACTTATCATTTTTATAATGTGATATTTTAAAGTTGCCATACCCTACACCCTCTACATTACCTAAATTATTAAAAACATTAGAATTATCTTTTATATGTTTGACAATGCTTTTTCTTACATTGTCATCTAAAAAATTTTCAATATAGATTATAGGTGTACTAAACAATTCTATTTTGTTCATACTTTAAAATCAGAAAACTTATCGTAAATGCCTTCAGCAGGTCTAGGTCCTGCAGGTTGATTAAGTTGTTCTTCGCTCTCTTGGTTACCATCTGTTAAGTTTTGTGCTGATTGTTCTACATCATATAGTCTCATTTTACTTCTATCAACACCAATAATAAATGATCTATTTACAGCAGGATCATTATATCTATTTTTTAATTGTTTAACTTTCATTTGATTTAATTCTTCTAAATCTTCATTTGATATAAGAGCGAACATAAAGTCAGCAGTTGCAGGAAGACCAAAACTTTCTGAGGTATCTTCTAAACCAACATCACTTGACATATAACCAGTTCTAGTTGTTTGTGTAGCAGACACAATAGGTAAATTATATCTAACAGCAAGACCTCTTAATTCTTCAGCGATTGCCTTAACATAAAAATAAGAAGATATATTACCACCTTTAAATCTACTAGATGAACATATATTTAAATAATCTATGAATACAATATCTGGTTTAAAACTTTTCTTTAATGCAAGTTCATCAATAAGTCCTTTGAAATGACCTGTGTGAGCAGAGGCAGTAGGATATTCTTTAATAATTAATTGACCATTTGCCTTCTTTTTTAATTTAGCAATCTTTGTATCATAATATTGTTTAGGCATTTCATAGAGTTCATCAACGGTTACATCTAATAAATTAGCGTCTATTCTTTCTGCAATTCTTTCCTCTGCCATTTCTAAAGTTATATACAATACATTTCTGCCTTGCATAATCATAGACGCAGCCACATGACACATAAACAAAGATTTACCAACACCAGTACCTGCAAGTGCCACATTTAAAGTCTTGGGTGGTATACCACCTTTTGTTATTCTATTGAAATATGATAAGTCAAATTTTAATCTCTCTTCTTCTTTATGATAATAATCGTATCGTTCATCGGTTTGATTTAAATAATCATGCCCAATATGTGTATCAAACGAAACAGCAAGAGCTTCAGATAATATAGATGGTATTGCCTCTGGTGTATGTCTTTTATCTTTGCCGTCTAATATTTTAATACCTGATAGTACAGCATTATGTACAGCACGATCTTTACACCATTTCTCTGTTGTATCTGTTAACCATTCTATATCTGTTTTTTCATCTGGTGTTAAAGTCTCTAATACTCTTTTTGCAATCTTAAATTCATCTTCAGTAATATTTTTTAAATTAGATAACTCAATACTAATTGCTTCTTTAGATGGTAGATTGTTATATTTAATAATATAACTTTCTATAATTTTAAATATGGTTACTTCTTCGTTTGCCGAAAAGTAATCTGTTTTTAGGAAAGGTAAAACTTTTCTACTAAAGTTTTCGTTGTGAATTAAATTAGTTAGTATTGTTGTTTCGAGTCTGTTCATTTATGTTAAGTTTGCCTTCCTCTAGTTGTTTTTCCATTACTTCTATTAATATATCGCCTATGGCTTGTCTAAATTCTTCACTTTCGGTATCTACATCATTTATATTTCTTTGTACATTATAAGTAAATTTTAAAGGTAATCTTCCTGCAACTTCATTTTCTGCAAACTTAACTTGACCATAGGTATATATTACACCTTCGTATGGTCCTTTTGTTATCTTTATACATGAGAAATCATCAACCTCTCTCTGTACAAAAGCGTATTCTGTTTTATTCTGCGCCATAGAGGAACTCTTTTTTGGCAACTTCGTCAATCTTATTGAGAACCTCTTTAGTATAGAATTTATCAGGTTCATTATTGATAGTTTTAGCATATTGTTTTGATCCGTCTGGTAATTCTACTCTTGTTGATACTGATTTAAATACACCACCTTTGATTGCAAGTTCTAATAACCCATAGTGTTTTTCTAAACCTTTATCATAAGTTAATCTTACATCTATCTTAGCATTTTCTTTTGTCAATCTACTCTTATAATTTAAACAATGTATTACATTACCTATAACTTCTTTACCATCTTTTTCTTTTCTTTTTGAAAGATATACTATATTACTAGCAGCATATTTTAAACCAGAACCACCACCCATTTCTTTTTGTGGGAACATTGAACCGATAACATCATAAGTATGATTGGTCATAATCATAGGTATTTTTGCCTTACCTAGTTTCAATGTTAAAACTCTAAATGCAGCCTTGACAATTTGTGATCTTGTCATATCTCTTGTTTCTTTGCCCTCTGCTGTATCTGTCATTTCTTTTGTAGTAGATAACATTCCTAAACTATCTAATACAAACATAATAGGTTTTCTTTTATCTTCTGGTTGTTCTAAATATTTGTCAACAACTTTTATAGATTGGTGTCTAAACTCTTGTACGGTTGCAACAGGAACAATAACCATTCGTTTACTATCAACACCTCTACTCTCAACTAAATCTTTTGTTAACGCACTTTCTGATTCAAAGTAAATCACACCTGCGTCTTTGTGTTTATCTAAAAAACTTTTTACAATGCCTAGAGCAAAGAAAGTTTTACCTGTTGCAGCTTCACCTGCAATCGCAGTAATTTTATTTGCAGGAAGACCACCATAGATACTACCTGATAGTAAGGCATTTAAAGTATAACTACCTGTATCAATAAAACTATCTACATCACCTGCTTCAACACCTTCACTTACTAGTGTGGCATATTCATTACCTGTTTCTTTAATTACTTCTTTTAAAAAATCGTTCATAATCATCCTTTTCTTTATCACTAAACACTAAACTATATCGTTTGATATTTAAATCATAACACACTTTCATTATTTTGTCAATGTCCTTTGAAACAAAATCGTGTGTCATATAGTTATTATATCCTTTGTGTATTATTATCCTCATGTGCGTTTTCTATCTCACGCCAGTTTTTTCTCATAATTATATAGAGTTTATCTGTGGTNACCAAATCTCTATATTTTTTAAAGATTGACGCTGACTTTGCTTTTTCACTCGTTGCCCAATCTTTTTCTTGCGGTAGTATTTTACCATCTTTGTATTTCTTGCCGTCTTTGTGATTCGCATATCTTCTTGCCCTTGTAAAACCCATTTCTAAAAACTTTCTACACATATCCATACCCACAAAGTCTTTTAATGCTCTAAATCCTCTATACATATGATAGATTGTATTAGCACTTTTTTCTGCAATCTGTGGCGTTTTAAATCGCCAGTTTCTACATATAATATTTGTATAAGGTCTTACAAGTAGTACACCTTGTTCGCCACGACCTATTCTGTATAGTTTTCTAATTTCAGGTTTTCTAAAGTTTAGTTTTTTGTAATTTAATTTATAATTAAAGTTCTTCATTGCTCTGACGAGCTCTTAAAACAACTGGTCTACCAGTAGATTTAGGCAATTGTTTGAGTTCGTTCCATAATTTAAGTTCATCATTTTCAGGTACCCACGTTTTAGGTGGTGTCTCTAAATCATTTTGTGTAATCTTATCCCATAACAAAGTAAACATATCATCTGGTGACATTTCTGGATGATGAAAGTTATATTTTGTTTGAACATTAACAACTTGTTTTTTTAATAATTCTCTATTGTACTCTAACTTTCGTTGAAAGTCCCAATANGCCTTCATGTCTTTGTATTTTTTTTCTGCAATTGCCATCATAACTATTTATGAAAAGGACATTTTTTCTCGTCCTTCTTTTGTGTTTTTAACCAATTGTAACCACCAAACCATTTTGATTGTACATTTAGTCTTTGCGATTCAACACCATAGTACAACTCTGGTTTGTGATTTGGTGTTGTATATGTAATAAAATCTTTTATAAATTCTCTCTTAATAGGAATATATTGTGCAATAGGTGTTCCTCTTTTTAAATTAAGTTCGCCATATCTTTTTATAACCATTTGTTGATTAATTTGATTATGTATATCTGATCTTATCACACCTGGCAAAGTATGAAAATCTTGGTTAAAATCATAGTAAACTGGAAGTTGTAATACACTCCAACCTGGTGATGTTTTAACATACCAAGGACAATTAGGTTTAAATATAAAGGCAAAATCTTTTGCGTGTTCTGGTATTAAATCTTTGTATTGATGATTACCATGATTAGTAAACTTAAATCTTTCAGTAGGTATTTTATATTGCCATGTTTTTTCATCTGAATAAATCCATACATCACACCATAATGGTACAACATAACCCATTGAAAGATATTCAGGTATCGCAGGACAATGTCTAATTGTTCCTTTATTTACTTTGTCTGTTGTTAAAGGATTTCTATCTGGTCTTTTTCTTTCTAATTGTTTATACCACTCTGGCATATGTTGTTTTGCAGGAATGATAGGCATAACATCTTGTAGACCAGGCACATCTGTAAACCATGTAATATTAGGTTTGTCTTTTTTAAATGATGATATTAACTCTTTAATAAATTTAATCATATTGGTAATACACTTGTTCTTGCTTCTCTAAAATAGTCTAATTCTTTTTTTGCAAAACACCATACATTCTCTATATATGTCTTATTCATAAACTCTTGTTTTGCCTCTTCACTTTCAAACAACTTATCTGATTTAGGTCTTTGCATAATTCTCATTCCTATTTGACCTATAAAATGTTCTTTTAAACTTGCAACTAATTCATCACAACTTTTGTGTCTGTGATTTTTTACTTTAGGATCCATGATGTTTATAAACATATGACCTGTTGATGATAATGAATTAAATGTATTTTTAGAAACTGGTAAATAGAAATCATCACGCCATTTATTATATTCATTAAACTTATGCCATGATTGATCTTCTTCATGTTCACCACCTTTGTTATACTCTTCAGTAGANAAGTATGGTGGACTTGTAAAAGCACAATCAATATCTGTAATTTCATCCCAAGGTAAATCTTCAGCACCACATCTATATATCTTTACAAACTTACGACCTGACATTACAAAATAATTTCTACCTTGACTATCAACTCTTTCATCTACATCAGCACCATTACCTAATAACTCTTCGTAGAACACACATTGTTCCATGTATTGTTCGTATGTATTAGGATTAGGATCACAACCATAATATTGTGTTGCATTACTAGCATAAAAACCTGCAAGTCTATCGCCCCAACCACATGAAGTATCTAATACTCTGCCTGCTTTAGTCATATCATAAATTGTTTTTGCAACATTAGGTTTAAATTGTGTTGCGATATATGTACCTAATCTAAATGCACTTAAATAACTTGCCTCACTTAATTGACCACCTCTTAACTCTTCTTTGCCATCAACCATAACTTTTTTCATATCGTTAATACCACGCCATATAGGACCTAGACAACGCCATATATCTTTTGCATTACCATTTTGCCATACATCTAAAGGTGCTTTGAAACTATAACTAGAACAATTTAATCTAGTTTTTTGATGAAAGTAATTTGATATATTATTAAATGTTGATGGTGCGTCTATGATACCTAAACCAAATGTGTTATATGGATTTTCATAGTCATCATATTTTTCCATTACATTATCTACATCTACTTTTAAATATTTCGCTGTATCAAACTTTTGTAAATCTTTAAAATCATTTCTTACATCATCTTTTGTAATTTTTTTCAAAGGAAATATTGGTCTTTCTTTTTCAATATATGCAGCCAAGTCTTCTCTAAATTTTTCTTTACCNATTTCGTTTGTATAACGCTCAAATGTAATTTGATCCATTATAGGTAACTTATTATGATCTGCGTATTTGTACAAATAATCCATACTATATTATATCATTTCTAGTTAAATTTGTCAACTTGNTTTCCCCAAACATCCCAACCTGGCATAGATGTTCTGGCAAATAACTCTATACGTGGTAAATCACCACATAATTTTACTATATCGTTTCTAATTCTATCAGGTTTTCTACTATGTTCTCTACGTTCACTTACAACTAATCTATCTACATTACCACTTACTCTTTTAGGTTTACCTTTAGTTGCAAGTATGCAAGTTTCAGTATTTGCTCTAGTCCAGTAACCTGGTCCTTTAAAATAATAATTTTTAATTCTGTCTTTGTTTGTTTTAACCCACGTAAATCCTACCGTCTTATATGTAAAACCCCACTTCTCAACAATTGGTATTTGTTTATGTAGCAACGGGTCTGTACACCACATAAACAATACACAATCTTTATCTGCTATATCACCAATAGGTAAATTTTCTATGTCTTTCATAGTCATAGTATTATAATGTTTTTCAGGATTGGTTTGTGCGTTTGCGTTATTCCAATTCTGAAAATGCCATGGTGGGTCGGCATATATTATATTATACTTCTTATCTTGTTTGAGTGTGTGGTCCATGTAAATAAGCCAACATATTTTCTGGTGTAGTTTGTTCATATGGATCATCATCAACACCATCATTATTGATACCTGGTTCTTGCCACCATTTTTCAATAACACCATCGTTGATTACAGCCATAAATCGCCAACTTCTATTACCAAAGCCTAAATGGTTCTTACCGATCAACATACCTAAAAATCTAGTCATGTTTCCTGATCCGTCAGGTATAACTTTGACTTTACATATATTCATCTTCTCTGCCCAAGCGTTCATTACAAACGAGTCATTAACACTCATACAATAAACTTCATCTATTTTCAATCCTTTTATATTGTCATAGTTATATTCAAAACCTGGTAATTGTTTTGATGAGCAGGTTGGTGTAAATGCGCCTGGTAAACTAAACAAAATTACTCTCTTACCTTTGAAGTAATCATCTGTTGTTTTATCTACCCAAGCACCACCGATAGGACATCCACCATCTTCTGGTGCTTGATCTCCTGTTCTTACTTTAAATGTTACCTTTGGTAACTTCACGCCTTCACGCATTATAGTCCTCCTTGAGTTAAACTTGATGTCATCATTTTTATAAAAAACATCATTATCAAAAATCTACTAATTGGTATATCACTAACGGCTGCAATATACATACCGAAAGAAAAACTCCAATGTAGAACTATTAATAATATTATTATACCTGTTATCATGTAAAGAAACTTTCTAAGGTTGCTTCTTTCTCTAGTTTCCAGTTGATAGCATTTAAGATAAATTTTAGTGGATCTGTAAATGTCTTTTCAAACTGACCATCATAATCTACATATTGTTTTAATTTAAACTCTCTAGGTAGATATGTTGAAAAAGAAATAACCGTATCTTTTACAGAGTTAGGTAGTTTTAACATTAAAAATTTTATTTTATCACCCTCTTTAATTACAGGATATCTTTGTTCTAAATTGTGTTTATGTAAATAGTGATTGTAAAGCAAAGAACCTTTTACATGAATAGGTGTGCCTTTCTTATAAATCTGTGACGGATCAATATACTTTTCTAAATTATTACAAGACCTAGGAAACGCAACACTTTCAGGACTTAAATTTCTAAATTGTGTTTTAAAATCTGCAACAAACTTAATCAAATCATCTTCACTTTGATTCATAATAACTCGTATTGCCTCTTTAATTTTACCTCTACAAACTTCAGGCGTAGAAGACTTGACGGCTTCAACACCCATAACTTTTAGTTTAGGATATTCATATCTAACGCCTTCTTCATCAAACATATTTAAGATATATCTTTTCTTAGCAATCCATATGCCTTTATTAGCAATTGCTTCTCGTTTCATAATCATTTTTTGTTCATAGGCATTTACGTATTCTGCAAGATTTTCAAAACTCTTATCAATAACTTTTTGTATCTTCTCTTCAGCAGCCTTGTTTAAGAAATCTGTAATCTGTTGAGTTGTTTTATCTTTACAAGTTTTTTGTACTAATTCATCTAATCTTAAATAGATTGAATCAGTATCAGACGCAACAACATAATTTTTATTCTCNGTGCCTAATACTTTATTCATAAACTTGTTTATATCTTTTTCTATCCAACGAATAGTTAACTGACCACCCATAGTAATCGCCTCTGCCTGGTTCTTTTCAAAGTATCTAAAGTATTGATTGCCGATTGCACCGTAAGCAGAGTTTAAAGATATTTTCTTTGCCATTTGTATATTATGACATCTACTAATTTCTTTTTTGTAAATAGGGTCTTTTGTTTTTTCATATTCTTGTTTTGCTTTTATCATCTTCTTTTTGAAGACAACTCTGGCGTCATAATTCTTTTTCATCAACTCAGGTAAGAAACCTTGTATATCTCTTCTAAACAAAGCACCATTAGGCGCAATAGTTAAGTTTTTTTCTTTTAACCATTTAAGATTAAACTTTTGATTTAGATAATTTTCTACACCTATATTTTTAGGTTCTACACCTACATAAGTTTCAGGACTATTATTGTATTGCATAATTAAATGAGGATACAAACTATTTAAATCGAAAGAAACAATCCATTTATGCAATCCTAATTGTGGGTCTTTTACATATGCACCTTCGAATTGTGTTGCCTTATCATGGTCTTCTCTTGGTGGTATTGCAATTTTCTTTTTATGTAAATGATTATAGATTAAAGTATCCCAACATCTTACTTGCGAATAAACATCTGTATAATTAACTTTAAAGTCATATGCCATAGTTAAGCATAGATCAATCAAACCCATTTTATCTTCTAGTCTATCAACTAATTCTACATCTTGGATATTATACTCAACAAACTTTTGATAATCATTTGTATAAAACTCTTTAAATGTGTCGTATGGATTATCTAATTTAGATTCACCTAATTCTACTTTTGCAATGTAATTAAGTTTATAAGACTCTTGTCTAACATAGGTAAACTTTTTATATAAATCAAAATAATCTAATACAGATATGCCTAACATATTCCAGTATTGTTGATTCTTTGTTCCTAATTGTATTCGTTCAGCNTTAACATAATTCCAAGGCGACATTTTATTAATNGTGTCATTNTCAAATATTGTTCTCATTCTATTCATTAGATANGGTATGTCAAAGAACTTAACATTCCAACCAGTGACAATATCAGGATGATTTTTACACCAGAACTTTAGAAACTCTAATAATAAATGTTTTTCGTTTTCACATTTGATATAGGTCACATTTGATTTCTTTGTTAAGAAGTCGCCAGTACCCCAAGTTATGATTTGTTTATTACTATGATTTTTAACCGTGATACAAATAATAGGTTCTCTTGCAGTATCAGGATCAGGAAAACCATGTTCACATTCACACTCTAAATCAAGCGTAAAAATTTTAATTTTATCTTTGTCCCATTGTATGTCTTTAGGATATTCGTTTGCGATATACTGATAATTATATCTTGTCATGCCATATACTTTAAACTCAGGCATAGACTTATATGTTTCAATAAATTGTTTTGCTTTTACTATACTACCAAACTTCTTATCTGTGACGTTTTTACCATCAAGTGTTTTAAATTCAGTATTGTTTTTTGTAGGTATGAATAGAGTAGGTTCATAATTAATTCTACTTAAATATGATTGTCCGTTTGCAACACCTCTAATAAGAAGTTTACCTCTATATTCTATAACATTTGTGTAAAAATTCATTATCTATATTATACTTCACTTTTTCAAAAAAGTCAAATTGACTATGTTGGTATCTTAACCGTAAGTCCATCNTGTTTTTTTTCTAAAAATATTTGACANGATAATCTACTATTATCTTTTGCCAAGGGTTCATAATCTAATAATTCTTGTTCGGCACTATTATTTTTAATCTTGCCTGTCTTTTTAATCCAGTCNTCTTCTACTATNACATGACAAGTGGCACATGAACAACAACCACTACAATCAGCATANATTTCATCAATAGNTTCTGGTGCATAATCTCTTGCAGCCTCCATTAATGTTCTGCCTGGGTCTACCTCTACTTCAACTTTACGACCATCTTGTTGAATAAAATATACTTTTATTTTCTCCATATAAATGTTTTATCAAAAAAGGATATTGGGTTATCTATTTTATTTCGTTCTCTAAATTCTGCTATGCCTAATTTTACTACATTTAAATGTGTATCGTGTCCTGCAAATAGACCACCTTTTTTAACTTTAGGATACCATGTTTCTAAACTATCTATAATCTCTTTATGATTTGTATAGTTATCTACAAACACAAAATCTAAACTCTCATCATCAAATTTTTTTGAAGCTTCTATATGGTCTTCTTCTATAATCTTTGCCTTATCTTTATGGCCTGAAAATTTTATAGAGTGATAAGCACTTAACTTAATACTCTCTATTTGTTTTTCATCATAGATAGCATCCACATTTTTCATATCATAATTTTCAATAAGATAATCTGTATATGGTTNGTATCTATCTATACCATAAAGTAATTTTATATTAGGACAATTTTGAAGTAATGTGCAAAAAGATTTAGCGAAGAATACACCTACCTCAACACCTACAAGGTCTTTGCCTTGAAGGTTTATACAATGTACAATACTTTGTATATCACATTGCTTGTTGTCAATGTAATTGTAGTATTTTGATCTAGGTTTGCCTAATTGTTCCATTACACTATCAATTTTGGTTTTGCCGATTTAATTGTGCTTGTGTTTTGCTCATAAGCCTCTTTAATCTTATCATCTGGATTAGTAATTGTAATTATATTTGCTTGTTTAATTTTAATTACTTTGTCCTCAGTATAAGGTATGTACGGATGAAAACCAATAGTCGCCTGTCCTGTACCTTGTCTCATTGGTATTAGTACAAATGGTCGATCTATGTATTGATAGTCTATGTGGTTTGTTTCTTCACCATCAACATTGGCGTCTGTCAGTTGTTTACCTATAAGGTCCTCACCTGTTGTCAGCCTATATAACTTAATCATAATATATCCTCACTAGTTAATTATTTAACTTCTTCTTTTTTNTCTTCTGCTTTTTTACCAATATTATATTTTGCTTGTAAGTTCCATTCTTTCTTATCTTTGAAAGCAATTATTTTTATCTGTGATAAAGGTGCTTTGTTTTCTAATTCTTCTGGTCTTACTACCGATAGTAAACTCCAGTCTTGTAATAAAGCACTAATTGTATTTCTTCTCTGAATATCATTGATAGATAGAGTAGCAGTTTTACCATCTAAAGCAAACAACTCTTTAAAGTGTACAATATAATATTTACCTTGTTTATGTAAAATGTGGCAAGATTGAAATAGAGTTTTATCTTTTCTACTTGCAACACCAATACGAGATAAGGTCTCTCGTATCTTTAAAAAGTCATCTGGTTGTTTGAGTGTAACCTCTAACATATTTTCAGGTGACCAATTTAATTTTTCTTCACTCATGTTTCCCACCTACTGACACTTTTTTAATTATAGTGCCTTGTTGTTCTTTTGATAATATGTCTAAAGCCACTCTTGCTTTCTCGTTGCTATAGCCATAATATTTTTTGATAGCGTCAAATGCCTTTGATCTGTTAGTGGTTGCCCACTTACTACCAAATCGTCTCATTCTTCTAATACTATTTATGAAAAAATGAAATTGTAATCTGTTAGATATATTTGCTCTTTGATTCATCTCATTAACGATATAAATCAGCTCTTTGTGATAAGATAAACATCTGTTGACTACAAAGGCAGGATATTTCTTTTCCCAAAATGGGTCTTCTTTATTTTCCAATAAAGGCTCTTTAGTGTAGTTTATTGCATTAAGATATTTACTTAATGAATAAATCTCATTATATTTTTTCTTCATTTTTTTCGTTTATTATGTCTGCCCATATACCAATCACCAGGTTCATAATTGTATCTTTTACCATGATGACCACGAATATCTGCATACCACATTCTCAATTTTACTATCATTCTAACAAACGGATTATGACTAATTATCATTTCTTAAATTCGCACCTTTGCATTACTTCAGTTAAACAAGCCACAATATTTATCTCGTGGTCAGCTACAAAAGCGGATTTATATTGGTAATCAGCAATAATTAATACTGCTAGAGGTATTGTTTTAGGCACTAGTGATTTGTATAATGCCTCATATAGATTTGTAAATAGAGACGCAGGTTCTTTATCTAGGTTTTGTACGACCCATTGTCTCATTTTACCAAACTCTTTGTTCTTTAATAGATTAATTAACTCTTTTGTATGTATTTCTGAAAGAGATACTAGAATACCTGTATCTATCTTACCTCTTACTGAATATCTTTGTAATTCATTAATCGTTCTTCTAAAGTCTGGATAGTGTTTTTGAATTAACTCTGCTAATACTTTCTTATCATATTCTAAATGTTCTTGTTCTAATAGATAACAAAGTCTTTTTAAAAGTGCTGTAGCAGTTTTGACTTTTTGGCCATTGTGTATCTCAAAATCAATAACCGTAGTACGACTTTGTAAAGCAGGTAGTATTTTGTTTTTGTAATTACAAGTAAAAATAAATCTACAATTCTTGTAAAATGTTTCTATAAAGTTTCTTAACGCAGGNTGAACCGTCTCAGCATTCATGTAATCTGCCTCGTCAAGTATTACAACTTTATGATTTGAAGACTCTTCTAACGATACTGAAGACGCAAAGTTTTTAATTTGATTTCTTAGCGTATCAATATGTCGGCCCTCATCTGACCCATTAATAACAAGATAATCACAACCTATTTCTTCACACAAAGCTTTCGCCACGGTAGTCTTACCAGTACCTGCTCTGCCTGATAGTAATAGATTAGGGATTTCTTTATTATCTACAAATTTTTGAAATGTATTTTTAAGGTCTTCACTTAAAATACAATCTTGTATTTTTCTAGGTCTGTATTTCTCAACCCATAAAAAATCTGACATAATATATTCACCTCTCTTTTCATTATATAAATGTTGCCACTAATGTGACTCTTCTAGTGCCTGGTTCAGGAAGTATAGCAGTATGCCATCTTAATCCATCAAACACTACAGCCGTGTCCTCACATGGCTTAATAGTTTCACCTTTCTTAATATTCTTATCTGGATAAGATTTAAACGCAGGTAAAACTGGTTTATCTTTATCATATTTAGTAGTTGAAACTAAAGTATTACCTTTTTTAGTTTGATTAAAATAAACTAATAAAACTTTGTGATCTCTATCTGTATGATCTACATGCCAATCTGTAATAGGTGATACACCAGCCTGAGCCATGTTAACACATATTCTAATTGGTTGAACAAAGTCTACCTTCATTTTATCGGTAATATCTTTCATCAACTCTAAACAAAGTTTAAATCCTTCTTCAGATAATATCTTACCTTCTCTATCTACAATTTCATTGCCTAGAAAAGGAAACTTTTCTGAAGTGGATACAGGAGAATAAAACCATGGGAACTTAGGATGTAAGACCCTAGACTTAATCTCGTTGTAGGATTTAAATTCAGTTAAGTTATGAAGATACTGAACTTTAGTATCTTTCATATTAGAACTCCGAATCTGTCTCTAACGCAATCCAGTATTCTATATTTAATTTTTTGTTTATGAAATGAGCAATCTTTGCTTTTGATAATGCAACATCATAATCACCTGGTATTACTTTTAAATTTTCTGCCTTAATATATGCAGTAAATTCTAAATTAGTTTCGCCTACAGGCAAAGAAGACTCAGGTGCATTACTATTCTTTTTATCTAATGCAACTATCTCAACTTTACCACCTTTACCTCTAATCGCAATATCAGGTAAAGATAATGTAGCAAACTGACCTTTAATCATATCAAAGTCTGCTTGTTTCAGGTTAAAAGTAACCGTCTTATCAGGCATTGATATTTCTTTTGATGGTGCTACTAATGTTGATTTCTCAGCAAATGGATATCTAGTTTTTAAAGATGAAGCCTCATCTGTAATTTTTAGATTCGCTGTGCCGTTGAAATTTAATTTAGGTTTTAGGAACTTTTCGAATGATCGTAAGAACTCTGGTAAATCATAGATACCAAACTCTTGTTCAAACTCTTCATCTACTTTTGCTTTTGCCATAATGTTTTTCATTGTTGACATTGTGGCAAGTGTTTTTCCTGGTTTAAACAGAATGTTCTGGTTAATGTCGGAAAAGTTTCTCAATATAGAGATTGTATTTTCACTTAACTTCATATTATATTCTCCTCATAGTTAATAGATTTATTATATAATAAAAAAGGCGGGATGTCAATAGTCCCGCCTTTCTATTTAATTGATTACTTAATATCAATTGTCTTCAGTTTTTTAGCGTCTGGAATAATCTTCTCCATTGACACTTTCAATAGACCGTCTTTTAACTCAGCGCCTTTGATCTCTACATCATCAGCGATAGTAAATGATCTCTTAAAGTATCTTTGAGAGATACCTTTGTGGATCACTTCACCATTCTTGTCTTTTTTGTCTACCTCGTTTTTAGACTCAATAGTCAACATACCGTTCTCACTAGTGATACTAATATCTTTTTTATTGAAACCTGCAAGTGCAACCTCAATATTAAATTTATTGTCACCAGTTTTTACTAGATTGTATGGTGGATAGTTTATCGTAGGTACATCAAACATAGATTCGAAATGATCGAACATATCATCAAATCCTACTGATAGTGGTCTTAATTGATTAAAAATAGAAAGTGCTTTATTAGTCATATTAACCTCCTTTGTAAGCAAAGTTTCTAGTGAGGCCCTATAAGGCGCCTCTAACATATTATATAATAATTATTTATAATATGTCAAGCGCCAGTTTCCTTTTGTCACGGAGTTAAACTGGCAAAGATCACCGATTTGCTGGGTGTCTTTAGTTATACAACAGAGTGACACCCTAACTCATTTACGCCTCTACAAGGACTTACGAATTGCCTAGTAGGTTATAATATATATACAGACACAAAGTGGCGTAAAATACTATAATTTTTTTACTTTTTTACCTTTAACAATAACAATACCATTCAACTCATCCCACTTCTTTTGTGCAAGGAAGATTTTCTTCATTTTTGCTTTATTCTTCTCCCTCTTTTTTTCTGAAGGTTTTTGATAGTATTGTCTATCTCTTAACTCTTTAATTAGTCCGTTCTTTTGAACTTTCCTCTTTAAAGACCTAATAGCTTTTTCTACGTTATTGTTTCTAACTATTATTGTTGTCAATTATATTACCTCCTCAATTCTATTCGACTTCTTTATATTGTACTCGGCACATATCAATCTACCATTATCTATTGTGTGTTGACCGCCCTTATCTTTAGGTATAATAGCGTCACCATGCCATTTAGTATAGTCTAAAACTTCTTCAAATGGTATAGTCTTTTGTGTTGCAGGACATATACCTTTTTGTCTTTCCCAAAATAAAAACTTTTGATTCTTTGTAAAATACTTATCAGGATCTTCTTGTTGTATTAATAAACCAGACGCAAATGCCTCACCCTCTATTTTATTAAGTAAGTATTTTAATCTCCATTGTCTAAAATGATCTGGTATTTTTTTAATTGTATCATCAAAAACATACTCTGAATTTTCACCAGGTATAGGATGTGTTGTATCAACATCTGCTTTTTCTTTTACATATTGTTTTAACCATAACTTATAGAACTCATCAGGTTTTTCTACTTTAATATTATTTAATTTGTAATTCCAAAAGGTTACAAAGTAATCAAACACNGCATTTGGTTGTAAGTGTTGAGTGCCTGATTCAAAGTTTTTCATAACTTGTTTTAGTACTGAATTAAAATTACTATCTGATTTAAACAATCTTAAATACGTAGATAGATCACCTCTNGTAGTATTATCAAAATATATTTTATCTAACAATACTTTTGAATACTCACCTTTGAAAGCATAACATGCCATCTTAGCAATATATTCATCACCTTTTAATTCTTGTATATCTTTATTACCTAAAAATTTTGATAATGCCGTCAAATATTTTTTTCTATTATCTCTAACATATTGAGCAAAATCACTAGGATAAGAGTGCCTATATTGTTGATGATTTAGTGGCATACCTTTATTTAAATTTCTAAACACATCTCTACATTGAGCAGATGTAATTTCTGTAAATACTTTTAAATCAATTTGTGTATCATTATATTTTTCTTGTAATACACTTGGCATAGTCGAGTACTTATCAAAATCTTTTTTGATTTCTGAACTACCTCTATCATACAAATATGATTTATGTAATGCCTTAAATAACTCATTTCTAAAATCTTTATAAGTGATTGATCTATTATTACCATCAATACTTAAATACTCAAATTCTTTATCTAATAAATTTTGAAAGTATAGAACTGAATCAGGACTAGACTTTGTTTGTAAATTATATTCTAATGCTGCCTTAACATCTACTAACACAATTGGGTTTACAGCAGAACCTAATAGTGTTGAATCTATAAATTCTTTTTTGTTAGTATCTTCCCAACTAGATTTTTCGTCNGTACCTCTTTGAAAAGACTCATCTAAAAATATCTTTTTATCTATATTTAAATCAGTAAAATTTTTTACACTTATTGTTTTAGTTATTGCTTTCATCATTCCTCATTATTAGGATAAGGGCGCCAATGGCACCCTTATCTGGACTTACACTATGAATAGATTTTAGGTTACTCAATGGACTAAACATTTATGTCGTCCTCTTCGCCATCCTCACTATCATCGGAATCTGGTTGTTTGTAAGACTCTAAATCAGCCTTCTTCTTCTCTTCTAGTATCTGATCAACACTAGCACCTGAATCAACTTTAGTATATAATTCAGTGAAGGAGTTTTTAGTATCTTCATCAAATCTATTTGTACAAACAGCAATCGCCTTCATCTTATTTTTAAAGATACCGTATGCCTCACCGATATGTACAAGTCTTCTAGTACTGATTATCTCATCAATACCGCCATCTTTGTAGGTTTTTCTGATAACATCAGCCCAAGTCACTAGATTATGAGCAAACTTTTGATCTGCCTTACCAGCAGATTTTAAAGTATTCGCAACAATCTTCTCTTCAACTTTAGCAGATGGATATTCCTGTTCGAAAGTCACAGGAAATCTTTCTAAAAATGCCTCGTTAAGAACATTAGTACCGATAAACTTACCGTCATCTGAACCTTGACCTTTAGTATTAGCAGTAGCGATAACATTGAAACCAACTTTAGGTTTAATGAATCTGTTTATCTTTTTAATATAGATACCAGACCCTTCTAAAATAGGTTGTAAACACATTATCTTATTTGACGCAAGGTCAATCTCATCTAATAATAAGATAGCACCTCTCTTCATCGCCTCAACCACTGGGCCGTCTTGCCAGATTGTTTGACCATCTTTAAGTCTATAACCACCTAATAGATCGTCCTCATCGGTTTCTATTGTGATGTTAACTCTAATCATTTCTCTTTTAGTCTCAGCACACGCCTGGGTTACAGACATTGTTTTACCATTGCCTGAAAGACCTGTGATAAACGCAGGATAGAATTTTTTAGATTTAACAATATTCTTAATATCAGAATAGTTACCGAAGTTAACGAAGTTTGATATTAAACTAGGAACAACATTGTCGGTCAATGAAGACACAACATAAGCCGCCTTAGTATCAGTTTTTTCTTCAACTTCTTTTTTAGATTGTGTATTGTTGTTTAAAGGTAATTTGTAAACACCTCTATCAACTTTATACTTGTCAGATTTTAACCACGATGGATTAGCAATCTTTTTTTTCTTAACTAGATCATTTATTTGTGATCTAGTCACCGTATCAGTTTTATAAGTGTCATATAAAACTTTAACAGCACTTTTTTGTTTCACATTTAGTTCCATAATATAAGCCTCCTTGTTTTTATTGAACTATACAACCATGCTATCATTAATTGAGTTTTTACGCAATAGCGCAAAATGTCGCACATCATGGTCAAATTATGCAACCTCCTTAATGAAATTCTGTAATACAACTCGGGATTGAAGTCTGCCTTTCATGTTTTTAGAAAACGCCCTCTTAATATCTGATTTTTTCGAATCTTTATTTATTGTGTCTAAATTAGCACCTTCAACCTTTGTATCTGATTTAACAAAAAAGTAAACATCATAACCTTTTTGTCTATCAGCAACATACTTGTTTTTATTAAAGAAGNCTCTCATTTTATCTTTAATAGATTCTGTTGTATGATATAATTGATATTCTAATCTTCTCCACTTTTTAACTAGATAGAAACCTACCGTTTTGATTTGATATTTCTTTTTCAAGTATCTTAAAATATTATTTGTTAAAGAGTTAGGGCCAGAATAATCACACTCTACATAATTCTTACCTAGTTTAACATGATAATCACCCCAATCGGTCATACCGTGGACACCGTTCATACTATTAGCACCGCCATCAGTTAAAGAAACAAAAATTGTTTTATCAACTTTATATTGATTTTGAAACATAGGAATAATTGTATCCATTGCAATCAATGATTCATCTAATGGTGTTGAACATAGATAATAATCATTATGTGGTGACGGTACTGAAAAATCATCAACTAAATTATAACCTCTTCTAAAATTATATCTTTGATGACCCCAATAGAAAGACATCATATACAAATACTTAGCAGAATTAAGCATATCTTTTTTAGTCATCTTTGTAGCAAACAATTGTACAAGTCTAGTAAATTGATCTACTTTTAATTCACCGTGATTTGAAGTAAATACTTTTTTATCAGAATCTTTTTTAGCGCCNAATTGATGTTTACCATTATTCATAAACGCATAAACTGAAAAAGGTATATTAACTTTTTTAACAAACCATACAAGGTTTAATAATTGTTCAACCGTATTGTGTATTGTGTCGCCCATAGAACCTGACCAGTCTAATAAGAAAATCATACCGTGGTTCTTCTCATTAGGTACAACTGATATTTTTTTGAAAATATCTTCAGCATATTTGTATGAGTGTAATTTTAGAGGATCAATAATACCAGTTTTATCAGTAGCCGATCTTGCGTGTAGTCTAGCATTTTTTCTCATCTCAAATTCTTTAACTAGATAATTAACAATCGGATTAGATTGAGTTTTAAATTTCAAAAACTTTTCTTCACATTTTTTTATTCCGTAAGCATAATCAGAGTGTTGCATTTGATTACCATAATGAACAACTTGATCTTTTATAAATTGTTTGTAAGGAATAATTAAATCTTTTAATATAGGATCAGGTAAAGTACCATACATTCTACCTCTTTTATTCTCATCTCTAATTTTAGGACTACCAAATGCCTCATCTGTAATTGATCTAATCTTAACATTACCACCAGCACCAGTGCCTTGTTTACCTGTACTCTTTAAATCTTCTTTTTCAGCATTATCTTTTTTGTCAGGTTTTCTACTATTCTCTTCCTGATCTTTTTTATCTAACCAATCTTCTAACTTGTCACTAGAAGATTCACTAGAGTCTGATTGTGAATCTGAATCTGAAACATCCTGTTGATTGTCACTTTCAGGTTGTACTTTATAAGTCTCTGCTTTTGATTTGTCTTTTTTTAATTCTTCTTTACAATAACCTAATATCTCTTCAGCAAGTTTTTTAACATCATCAAAACTTTTTAGATTATCAACTGCCTTAATAAAATGATTTTCTTTTTTAGAAAATGCAACAGGTAAAGTTTTTGAAGATTTATACCAAAGATTAATTCTATCAATAAGAGCATAGTCATCTAGTTTTNTATCTTTAGTTTTAAAGAAATTGTCTTTTAATAATTTTGTAAAACCTTTTTTGTAGTTAGAAATGACACCAGGATATTTCTTTTGAATAAGTTTATCTATTCTAGTGTCTTCTAACACATTAACAAAGGATCTAAATTCATCTGATCTATCTTTCATATCTGCCCAACCATCAGCAGGNGTATATAAAGCGTGGGAAACTTCATGTGCAATAAGCATATCAATTACGTTATTGTCATCATGTTTGAAAAAAGGAATTGTTAGTACCCTATTCTTTACATCAAAAGAAGCGGTCTTAACTTGGTTTTGTAAAACTTGTATATTTTCTGTTGCAAGTAATTTTGCAAGATTAGATTTTTGAGATTTAATATTTGTATAAGTCTTTTTTGTCATAGATACACTTATGCTATACTATAACGGTTTTTTTCACAAGCACTAATTGGTACGTGAAATATAGGTTTTTAGGGGTGTGTCAAATTGCGCTTTGAGAACAAAACGAGAACACTATGGTTTTTTAGTCTTTTTGCGACTCTTCTTCTTTGGTTTCTTAAAAATCGAATCAAAGTTTTTCTTATATTNTTCAGTAGGTATTCGGGATCGACCATCCCATTTTCTTCCTGATTCTTTACTCATTACTTTGTGCCTATGAATATAGGTTCGTATTTTCTACCTGGCACATCAGGTCTTGCATTTTCAAAACGACCTATATAGTTGTTCTTTTGTTTTACTATTGTCTCACCTTCTTCTAGTGTATTTTTAGCAGATGTACCTTGTTGTGTAGATAAAGATAACCACCATATTTTCATGTCTTTGAAACCTGCCTCAACCATGCAATCGTAAGTATCTTCTTCAAATGTTTTATATGATTTTACATTAGCAACATTAAAGGCAGCNCATTTACCAGGTTTTAAACCATGATATGCGTTCTTAATTGTTTGTAATAAGAAACCATTACGCCATTGTTCTTGTACTGGAAACTTCTTAAATGATTGTTCTTCTTCATCACCATACATTTCATGTCCTAAATAAGGTGGACTTGTAAATACAAAATCTAAACTATTTTCTTCAGGTATAAATGTTTCTGATCCTTGTCTTAATAAAGTATATTTTCTATCTTTATGACCATATTCATCTCTAATCATTTCTAAACCTGAATACGTAGGAACACATGGATCTGTACCTATATAATTAACACCAGCTGCAATCGCACCTAGTAAACGACCCCCATAACCCATACTAGGATCCCATACCGTACCTGGTTGTTCATTAAATAATGTAGAACCTTTTTCTACAAATATATCATATAAAGTTGCGGCTGCTGTAGGTCTAAAATTAGAGACCATTTGAGTACCTGAATATCGTCTCAACATTGATCTCATGTCTGATGGTGTAATTTCGTGTGCGTCTTTTTGTTGAAAGAAAGTGCCTGTAAGTATCTTGTTAATACCTTTTTCTAAATGTTCTTCATCTTCCCATATCTCCATAGGTGTCTTCATCTTACCACACTTTATTCCCCAAGCGTGTTTCATATAAGACCATGCAAGAGATAATCCGTGTGTTGATTGACCTATAATATTATGAGTTCTATCCCAAAGATTTTCTCTTTTAAATTCTGATAATGACGAATATTCTTTATCACGCCATTTTTTATCTTCAGAATAATAAGGAAATCCTTTGTTATCTTTCCAATCTCTAATTACTTCTTTTGCGTTTGACATAAACTAAACCAGGGAGTGTGCCTTTTGCCCAACTTGTTTTCCCCACTTTCTTCATTCCTATGCTATCATAAAATCCACACGCTGTCAAGTTGTCTGATCTTACTGATAAATAAACATCTCTAGGACACCATTCGAAGAAAGCTCTCATTATAGATCGAGCATTACCATCACCTGGATACTCACTTGCTATTTGATGTAATACGGTGTCGCCTTTTCTTAAATTAACATCACCTATTTTCTGTTGTCTTTTACAATGATGAAAAGTTATAATTACGCAATCCTCATAAATGATTTGTTGTTTATCAATCATTCTTTTCATGTAATCTGTTCTTACATGAGGAAACCATTTCTTATGTTTATAGAAAATTTCTTTTATTTTTTGAAAATCAGACTTTTGCGCTAATAACATTTTCTAACCTTGGATTCATATAACAATCTATAACTAAATGTAGTCTATCATAATCCTCANAATTGTCAACAGCATGAGGTTTAGATACATCTACATAGTAATATTTACCTTGTTCTAAATTATAACTATGTGCGTTCTTACCTTTCCATAATGTCATACTTACTTTAGGTCCTGTTTTTAGAGGAACATGAAGCCTTACTAATTTGCCTTCTTTAATTGACTTATCTACCTTATCTGTATGTTTAGATATTTTAGTGCCTGATCTTAATCTCATTACTCTTACTCTCTCAAACTCAGCAGGTATATGAGACAATATCTCTTTAATAGGTAATAATTCNCTTTGTTCATATAAGTGAGTCCATCTTAAACCTTTATCTGTGCCTTCAGTTTTTAGAACACCTGGTTTTAAAATATCTTCTACCTCATCACTATAACCTCTAATAGATATTGCTTGCCATTGTTCTTTCTTATTNAATTTTGTTTTTACAGCAGAGTATTTACTTAAACTATTTAAATAATTTACAGCTGTATTGAGTTCTTGTTTATAATCAGGTAAGTCTAATTGTTTTACGGTTAGTTCTTTATTATACATTTGTTACCACCAGGTTATAACTAATTGCTATTCTGCTTTTAGTTTTATTATGAAATACACTATGCACTACATCTGATCTCCACATTGCATTTAGACCAGTTCTTGCAGGACAATGTACCTTATCTATATTTAATATGTTCTTTTGTTTCACTGGCATATTTTGCCATATATCTCCCCATACTTCAGGTTTATAAAATACTAAAGGGCTTGAACCCTCGTCAGCGTGTACATAAAAATTACCACTTACTTGACAATAAGGGTGATGTACATGATGAGGATGTGATCCGCCCTCATACATTTCAGATACCCAAGCATTAGTAGCGATAATTTTAATTTTAGTTGTATCTATACCACACTCATCTAAATAAGATACACACTCATTACCTACAAAATTTCTAAATTCTTTCCAAGGTTCTTCCTCTATTAAGAATAGATTTTTATCCTCTTCAAAAAAACTTGTTTTACCACAAGGATAACTATTATGATCTTTACACTTACTTAATATTTCTTTACTAGGATTAAGAAGTCTAGTAGCCAAATCTTTGTTTTCATTAAACCTTGCTGCTACNGAAAATATAGATTTAGTTTTTACTTTTGATTTGTTATCTGTTGCCATTGTCTTTTTACTTTCTTAACCACATTGTCTCTTTTTTTCATTGCAAATTGTAATTTAAATTTACTTACTTTTTCTGTAAATACAATACCTTGCATATGATCAAATTCATGTTGATATATTCGAGCAGGCATGCCTGTTAAGTTCTCTTCAACCTTTTTCATATTCTCATCATAGTAAACTACTGCTACTGCTCTAGGTCTTTCTATATCTATAAACAAATAAGGAAAGGTTAAACAACCTTCTTTATATTTTATTGTTTCTTTACTATAACCTTTTATTTCTGGATTATAACATACCCATTTTTTACCCTCTTTTATATTAGGGTGATCACCCATTACAAACATTCTATATGGTTTACCACATTGATTTGCTGATAGACCTATGCCACCATATTTTTTCATAGTCTCAAACATATTGNCTGCAAATTCTTTAGTTGTANTCTTCTCTTGTTCTTTAAAGACTTTTTCATCAAACGGTGCTATAGATGATAACACTCTTGGATCAGTAGGTGGTATTAAATCGTATGTCATTGTAACCTTGTAAAGTTTTTATATTTTTCAAATTTTATTATATTAGTNAATTTATCAAACATTATATCTCCTTTATGAGATATGATAAATGTATTTTCTGTTGTAAGTTGTTTTAGTATTTTAAAAAAGTCATCTGTTCCTGTTGAATCCAAGGATGAGTCAAAGACCTCATCTAAAATTAGTAAATTGGTATTGGTACTATTTTTCATCTTTGCAATAGTTCGCCATGTAAATAATAATGCAAGGTCTATTCTTAATTTTTCACCCTCACTAAAACTATTATAATTAAAGGTATCTCTAAATCTACTTTTAATTGTTTCGTTAAACTCTTCATCTAAATGAAAGTTAACAAAGAAATCCATAGATTGTAAATATTTATTTATTAGTTGATTCATTATAGGCAGATACTTCTTAATAATTTTTGCTTTGACACCTGTATCATTTAATATCTCTCTAGCAATGTCAATGTATTTTTTCTCTTCTACTACTTTTTGTTTTTGTACATCTACATCTTTTAATTCGTTTTTAATATTTTCTAATTCAAAAGCGACCTTATCAGAGTTCTTTTTCTCTACTTCTAGTTTTGCAATCTCATCATTTAATCTATTTGATTGTCTATTGATAGAATCGATAGAGGTATTAATTTTTGCAACCTCTACATTTAGGTCACTTAACTTTTCAGATAGTATATTTAATTCATTTACTTTTGTTTCGTTTTTAGCTACCTCACTTAATAAATCTTTTAGACCAGACTCTAATTTACCTATCTTTGTTTTTTCGTGTTCACATTTTTGTGCTTTAAAACCTGCTTCTATTTGTTGTGTACAAGTAGGACAAGTATTGTTTTTTTCAAAAAATTCTAGTGTCTTTTTATGATTTGAAATATTTGTTTCTATCTTTGTTTCTAATTTTGCAAGTTGAGTTGCCTTTTTATCATGTTCATCTTTATGCCATAGTTTTTGTTTCTTACTAATAATTTCTTCATTTATTTTTTCTAATTTATCTTTGTAAACTAGATTGTCTTTATGGTTATCAGCAATTAGTTTTCTTTTATCTTCTAAATCAGCATTGTCTCTATCAAGTACTTGTTCAAAGTGTTTCTTTTGCATATCATATTTTTCGGTCATCAAGTTGTATTTAACTTTAACATCTTGTACTGATTTTGCTAACTCACCTTGTTTCGCTCTTAACAATAAATCCATATGAGTAAAAACTCTTATGTCTAATATTTCTTCTACGACCTCTCTTCTATATCTTGCTCTTAGGTGCATAAAAGGTTCATATGAAGAAGAACCTAAAATTACTACTTGACAAAAGGCACGATAATTACATTTTAAAATATTACTCTCTAATGTGTTTTGATAATCTACAGCAGAGGCGTCTTGGTTTATTAAAACATTGTTATTATAAATTTCAAATATATTTGGTTTAATACCTCTTATAACTTTATATTCATTATTACCTATTTTAAATTCTATTTGTATTTCACAATCATTTTGATTTATTGTGTTTACAAGTTGTTCTTTTTTAATATCTCTAAAAGGTCTATTAAATAAAACAAAGCATAATGCGTCTAGTAAAGTTGATTTACCTGATCCATTTGCACCTACGATTAATGTAGATGGCGACTTTTGTAAATCTACTTCTATAAATTGATTNCCTGTGGAAAGAAAGTTCTTCCATCTAATCTTTTTAAAATATATCATTCTTTAATTATTATATCAAAACTAATAGACATTCTTTCTTCGTCTGTTCTACTAGGCTCTACAAAGTGTTCAAGGAAAGAAGGCCATAATAATAATGAGCCGTCTTGTATTGTATCTATTGTTTTAAGTTCACTACCATCAAATCTTTCATTAAAAAAAGCATTACTCATGGCTGCAGGTCGAGGGTCTTTAAATCCTATTCTACCTGAATCTTTAGGATATTTTATATAGTATATTCCTGAAAAGTGAAAATGGCCATGTTGATGTATTATATTCCAATCACCTCTTTGATTTATACTCATCCATATTTGAGGTATCTCAATCTTTTTAATACCTAATTCTAATGTTTTTAGAACATCAAATATTTCATCACATAAAGGTTTAGTTTCTTTGTTAGGGTCTAGTAAATCACTTTGCCAACCACCAACATTTGATTTTCTAACACCTTTATCTTTTTCTTTTAATCCTAACCCATAAGAAAATAAATCATCATTATAGTTTACTCTTGTTGGGTGTGTCTTAAATTCTTTTAGTACTACATGCCATAAGGGTGTAGTCCACCAATAGTTCTTTTCAATTTTTCTGTGCATTAGAAATAAAACTCATGTTGCCTATTTTTAGGATCGCCCATGCCTGTTGCTGTTTGTAAATTTTCTTTATTTACAATAAATATGTTGCCTGATACACTTACTCTTTCAACATCTGTATGAAATGGTATTACATAGTGTTCAAGTAAAGAAGGAAACATAATAAGTAGATTTTTTTTAGGTTGAAACCATCTTTGTTGAGTTGTCCATTTTCTATCAGGCGCTGATGGTTCACCAAAAGAGAACCCTACGTTACCTGGTAGATTTGATCTTGCCACGTGATTTTTATATTCTTCGCTTAAATCTACATCATTTAAAAAATAAACAAAAGAATAATCATCACCATGATTGTGCATAGGATTTACCTCATGTTTTTTCATAAAGTTTACCCACAATACTCTTGCGCCCCACTCTAATTTCTTTGGTGTTAATTTATGAAAATCACAATGTATATTTCTATATTGTGAAAAGACAGGATTAAATCTTCTATAAAATTCTTCTCTTATTTTATCAGGAAAATAATATTGTTCTTTTAATTGACCTGCTAAATTTTTATTAGCAGATAACTCTTCGTTACCTCGTACTTTATTTGCCTCTTCTAATAACCAATCAGTTAACTCTTCTGGCATTTCAAAGGTCGCTAATAAAGGACCGAAAGCATGAATATCATATTTTTTCAAACTCATTATTCTATTATACCTTGTATTTCTGTTTCAGGTGTTAAGTAGTAAGTTTTATTATCAACTTTAATTTCTCTAACAGAGTGATAAGTAAATTTAACTTTGTCACCTTGTTTAACCGTCATAGGTATTCGTGTGCCTTTTGGTGTTTTTAGGCCAAGACCAACTGCAACAGCAATACCCTCATCAGGTTTTGCTACGTTAGTCATAATTATACCACCTTTTGTTTTGTCTTCAGTTTTTTGTTCAACATCAATTAATACTAAATTATTTAATGGTTGAAAGTTTATTGCCATATTTTATACCTCACTTGCTTCGACATATATAGATTTTAAATATTCTTTTAATTTTTGTTTACTTACATCTGTTTCTAATTGATCTACATAGTTATGTAGGAATGTAAGTGTATCTTCACCCATTTCTATTACATCATCTTTTACGGACGCCTTAATATCAGAGTAATCTTCTATAATATTTAAATCATAAACCGTTATATCATTATACAACTTTTCTACAAAATTGTCAAACATCTCTTCATTTGTCTTATTTAATACAACTAATTTTATGAAGTGTTTATTATATTCTGTAATATCTAATGTATTATAATCCTTTTTAGAATCATCATAAATTATCTTTTTGTGTATTGTTCTAGGATTAATTATTCTTTCTAACTCTCTTGTTTCTGTATCGAAAATATGAAAACCTTTTGGGTCTTTATAGTCTGACCAGGTTTGTTCNTATTGAGCACCACAATAATAAATGTGACCATCATCTGTATGTTTATGAAAATGACCTGATACAACCTTTTCAAATCTTTTAAACTCTGATTTTTCATGGCCGTATTGATTAATAACTCCGTTTTGCATTTCAATACCTTTTACTTCTAAATGACCAAACACTAAATCTGCTTTTGCTGTTCTTATCTTTTCATAAGACTCTTCTTTATTATCATCACATATCCAAGGTAAAAATAAAATAGGCAGACCATCAAACTCTACAACTTTAGGTCTAGTGTAAATGTATGGTTCATTGATACCATCAAAACTTGTATATAAGTTTTCTACTGCGTTTACTTCATTTGTATTTTTAAAATAAGTATCGTGGTTACCTATGATAATATGAGTATCTATTTTTTCTTTCCACAATACATCAAAAAACTCTCTTCTAAAGATCGCAGCTGTTTGGTGGTTGATAAACTTTCTTCTATCAACTACATCACCTAAATGTATTAGTGTTTTTATATTATGTTCTTTTAAGTAAGGAAAAAATTGATCTCTGTAAAAGTCAACCTGATAGTTTCTAAATGCTTCACTATCATTTCTTACACCAAAGTGAGTGTCGTTAAGTATTGCTATTTTCATTTTGTAAATAATCTATTTGTTGGTTTAGTGTTTCTTTNCCACTTCTTAATTTCATAAGGTATTGTTTGTGACCCATAATTGGACATTGTTTATTCATAGGATCAGTTTTAAATGTTTTAATGTGATGATCTACTTCTTTTTTAACAACATTTTTATTGTGTTCGACTAGCATATCGTATTCTCTTTTAAGTGAGTCTATATTTGCTAATTCTAATTCTTTTAATAATACTGCAAAGTTTTGAGCATTAAATAATACATAGTCTGTTTTAAAATCTTCTTTTATAGGCATTCTATCTGACCATTTATCTAAATTGTGTTTTAATGAATCAGGTAAATTAACTTTAAGTTCTTTCCAAAATTTACTATCATTTCTTTTTACAATATAGTGTAATAAAACAAAGTCTCTAATGTTCTCTACAATATGTCCTACTTTTGTATTGTATTGATCTATATCTGTTTGTTTGTAATTAATTAAAGTGTGCATTAATAAAAAAGATTGTTGAATAGAAGTTCCTATTGATGACGCCTCTAATGGTTCTATAAAACTAGCACATAGACCCATTGCAACACAATTACCTATCCATGGTCTATCTAACGCACCTGCGTCAAACTTAATATTCTTTGCAACATTAACTTTAAATCCTAAATAATCTTCACATTCTTTTTGTGCTTGTTCAGCATTTATATATCTGTTATCGAAAACATAACCATTACCCCAACGACCGTATGTCGGTATACGCCACATCCAACCTGAAGACATTGCCTTTGCAAGTGTATATGGCGTATATTCATCCGTGTCAGGAGTAGGAAAGGCTATTGCCTCATTCATAGGCAGATAGTCTTTGTATGAAACCCACTTTGCACCTAATTTAGATATTAAGTATTTTTTAAATCCTGTACAATCAATATAAAAATCTGATTCGTACCAACCCTTATCACCTCTAATTCTTTTGATACCATGATTGTCTGTTTCAACATCTGTAATATCATCTGTGTGTACTTCGATACCAAAGTCCTTACATTTTTTTAATAAGAAAGTGTTTAGTTTATGTGTGTTGAAATGAAATTGTGATGGTATATAATTAGGTAGTACTTCGTTATTAAAACAATGACCTGAGGTATATTCATCAGGTTTAAGTTTATTAATTGTTGCGTAAGCATAACCAGCATAGTATTGACCTAAAGCAACTTTATGTAGTTCATTTGTAATATTATGAAAATATGGTTCTTTAGTCCAGTCTTCAAACATAATACCATATTTAAATGTTGCGTCTGTTTCTAATAAAAGTTCTTTTAAAGGAACACCTATAAATTCCATAAAGTCTTTCCAGTGTTCAGTAGAACCTTCACCTACGCCTATGATACCTATGTTGTCAGATTTAACAACCTCTATATTTAATTTTTCAAATCTAGCTTTAAGAACAAGAGCAGATACAAGACCTGCTGTTCCACCACCTAGTACCGTTATTTTATTGACCGACATAATGTTTGTAGTAATCGTTTGTTTTAACACAATTCTTTTGTGCGTAATTAAAAAACTCTAAAGCGTGTTTCGTTTGATGTTTTGAGCTTTCATATAAGTTATATTCTTTTAACTCTCTTTTAACCATATCTCTATCAAGTATATTCATACCTTGACTTATATTTAACCATAGATTATCATCTATGTGATAAAAATCGTTTCTGTTTCCTCTAGCAAAATCTACTAGTCTTGGAGTTCTAGTTTGCCACATCGCTAATTTTTCCATCAATTGTGGTGACCATCTTTTGTGTGATGAGGCTTCTTTCCAATATTCAGTATCATTTCTAGGAGTAATATAGTGATAAACTATAAAATCTTTTATTGCATCCCACATATTAGTCATATCGTCATTATAAGAAGTTTGTAGTGCCTCATTATTAAAGTCTGTTGTTTCTGTAAAATAATATTGAATCCAATGTTTTAATTGAAATAAGGTAGCATGAATAGATGTTGCCTCTAATGGTTCTATAAATGCACTTGATAATCCTGTTGATATAACATTTTTTATCCATAACTTTGTAAATCTACCAGAGTGAAATTTAATATCTTTTTGTACTTCTATTTTTGTCTTTAATACTTTTTCTATTTCTAACTTTGCTTCATCAGCAGTGGTAAATGAATCATTAAAACAATACCCAGCACCATATCTTTCTTGTAAAGGTATCATCCATAACCAACCATATTTTTGCGCCCATGCGTGTGTATAGTTTCTAATAATAGTTTTATCTGTATAAGGTAAATGAAACGCAAGTGCTCTATTATTTAATAATTGATCGTCATATCTCTTAAAGTAGTTGTTGTATGACTTTAGTAATATTCTTTTAAAGCCTGAACAATCAACAAATAAATCTCCTGATATAGGTTTATCATGTCCTCTTTTTTTACACCATACAGACTTAATTGTTTCATCTTCGTTTTTCTCATACCCTAAAACTTCATCATCAATATATTCTATATTGTGTTTACTTAACACAAATTTTTTTAAAAATTTTCCTGTCTTGTAAGTATCTAAATGAAGNGCTGTGTTGTTTTTTCTTAAATCTTTATAACCACCATAACCCATTAATTTTTTATAAGGATTATTAGCTGGGTGGTCTGCTCTTACAAATGGTAGTTTATTATGTTTCATACAGAAACCTTGTAAACTAGAATTTTTTAAATTCTCAGCAACAGCGTACATCTTCATTGCGTCATAGTCATCACTTGGATATGAGTTAGGTGTATTTAAAAACTCACCTATAGGTGAATTAAAATGTTCACCTTTTTTATACCAATCTCTATGTTGAATACCTATCTTATGTGTTGCACCTGTTTCTTTCATAAACACACCTTCAGGTATGCCTACTTGTTTTAGAAAGTGATTAAATAAACCAGTAGTACTTTCACCCACACCAATAATAGGTATCTCTTCCGAGGCAATAACCGTGATCTTAATATAAGGTGGTGTTGTATCTCTTAAATAACAAGCCGCTGTCCAACCTGCTGTACCACCACCAACTATTACTATGTTTTTAATTTTTTTCATCTATGACAATTTCTAAAGGCGTTTTCTTTGTTCTTTTTCTTTTTCTAACTTTAATCTCTTTCTTTTTAGGAAGTTCATCTGTCTTAGGACTATTCTTTCTTAAAAATTCTATAAACTGATTCTTATAATCTTTGTTTGTGTCATTAGGGTCAATATGTAAATCTGCTAAATTAGCGTCTTCAATAAGTTTTGCTTTTATATTTACTTGTTTCTTTTCTTTTTGTATTCTTCTAATAAAAGCATAATATATTATCTGCGTAAAATATGCAAATGGGTTTTTAGATTTCTTTGGATTAAAATTACTTAAATATTGTAAGCAGTTCTCTATACCATCACTAATCATATCATCTCTAAATGTGTAATTAATAAAGTTAGGTCTATACGACAAGTGATTTGCGATTTTTAAAAAACACTCACCAATGTAATTAGTCACAGGTGGTTTTTTTCTTCCTCTTTTTTCTGCCTTGTCGCAACGCTCTTTAAATTCTGTCATTGCTTGTAGAAACACTTTGTTATCTACATAGTGTTCACTTCTTTTTCTTTTAGTCATATTATTATTATACAACAATGGTTGTATTATGTCAACTCCCTCTAATAGTTGGTAAAGGATATTTTATGTTTTTATCCTTTATGGTTATCTCGTCAAAAAATGTGATTAATGTAAGTCTGTCCTCAAGTCCTTTGTGTACATGAGCATTGTGATAATTGTGACCATCAAAACATATCATTCTATTATATCTGCCTTTATAAGATATAGTTTCGTTGTAGTCACTTACCCAACTTTCTCTTGTTTTGTGATATTCTTCTTTTTGTTCTTTTGAAAAACTATTAGGATTCTTAAAAAACTCTCGTTTTATACTATCATCACCAGGTGTATAAAAAGAATCTTTTGGTTCATATATTGATGTACCTGCGTCTGACTCTGATAGAAATATAATTGCTGTTAGTATTGATCTTTTGTCTGTATGCACCCAACCATCATAATCTATACCTGCAGGTATTTTTTGAAATACTGAATATGATTTGTATTGTATTGTTTCTGATTCATTTGGATATAAAGAAGATAAAATCTTTACATTTACATGATTATACAAGTTATAATTAACTTTGTGTAAAGGTTCTGATCTTTTACCAGGTGATACACCGTCATTAGTATATTCACACGATTCAGCAACTTTAATCACTGCTTGTGGATTGTTTAAAAAATTATCTATACAAGTATTCGCAAATAACATTATTTCTTTTTCATTGTAAAAAGTTTATCTAAAAAGTAATACCATACACCGTTTATACTAGGTTCTATTAATGCAACTAGTCCTGCCTCAAATAGGCTTGCGCCTGTTAATGTAGAAACAACAGANATTGCAATGATTATGTGGCCTATTGTATATANTAAGGCTCTACCTATACTAGTGTTTGCTATAAGTTTAAATATACCTTGTCTAAATTCACTCATAATATCCTCACTACTTGACAATTTTTGTTTTTAGGTGTATAATACCCATGTGGGTGCTTCACCAGAAAACTTAGCTACCTAATGCAACTTCTTACTAGGCATTCTTATCTTTTCAGCNAATTCTTTTAACTTCTTCTTTGTTTCTTCAGCATCGTCCAATTCATCAAGCATTTGATCATAGTCGTCCTCTGACAAATCTCTTTCAATATAGTCAGGTAATTTTTGTGGTACTTTGTACGCTAAAAGTTTTTTATAACGATTCGTAAATGGTTCACTAGCATTACAGATTGTTAGTATCTTATCTTTTGGTATTGTCACTATTTTATCATCTGTAAAACCAACCCATTTAACAAGGGCGATGTAATCGGATACACCCATTTGCCCTATGTGTGGCACATACTTAATTAACATTGGTTCATCTAACCTCAATAAGTTAGACTTCTTTGTTAATTGGCTTTTTGATAATGTACAACAAATCTCTTCACCTGAAACCAATTTTATTATTTTAGCATTTTTAGTGTCTAGTTGTTCGTGCATTATGCTTTTAGGTTTACATTGTGTATTTCGTATGCAAACCCCTCCTCGTTGTAAATATTTATTCTTTCCTGAAAGTGTCCTAGCGTATAATTCTTTTTATCTCGGTGCGTCAAATCATCAGCAATATCATATAAGGTAGCCTGTGATTTATTCTCACCCATTCTTAAACCTCTACCAATACTCTGCAAGTTTCTAATACGAGATTTACTAGGACTTGCGAAAACTAAATTATGTAAATTTCTTATATTGATACCTGTACTAAATGTACCATAACTTGCAACAATAATAGCGTTATCAGATTTTTCNGTAATTTCTCTAACCTTTTCTCTTTGTTCAGCGTCAACACCACCATATACAAAGAAAACTTGTTTGTCATCACCTGCTTTTTCTTTTATCATTTTATATAATTCTTTACCATGTTTTTCTACTAACTGAAATAACACTAAACTATTACCTTGTAAATCTAAGGTTAAATTTCTAATAAACTTATTTCTAGTTTCATCTGTAACCAAGTATTCTAATTCTTCATGGTACTTTGAACCAGATAATCTTTTAGCAGTACCATCTAGGTATTTTAAAATTAAACAATATACTTTTAGATTAGCAAGTTGTTTTTTCTCTATAAGTTTTTTTGTTTTTGCTACTTGCATTACAGACCCAAACAATCCTTGTAAAACTAATTTGTGTGTTTTACTATCATCTAAAGTACCTGTCATACCAATACGCCAAGGACAATCTACAAGTTTTGTCATTATTTTAGTTAATGATACTGCCTTGAANAAGTGTGCTTCATCACCTATTACAGCACCAAACTGAGCAAAAAATTCTTTAGGTAGTTTATATAAAGATTGCCAAGTAGATATTAACACAGGTTTACTTTCATCTATTTCATAACCATGATATTTTCTAGTAATTACATTATCTACATCACAACCATAATCNTTGAAATCTTTATACAACTGCTCTACTAGTGAGGTTGTAGGTACTATGATTAATATTTTTTTACCTTCAGGTAATACATCACCCTCACCTTTTTTACCTAGGTTACCTTTCATCATAAAATACTTAACCAACATATATGAAATAAGAGATTTACCAGAGGCAGTAGGCGATAGNAATAAACATCTTTTTCTATCTAATGAATATTTAAATGCACTTGTTTGATAATCTCTAGGTGTAATTGATAAATTAAATTCTTCAAATATACGTTCCACATCCTCTTTGGTAAACATTTCTGGTTTGTAATATAGGTCGTCTGGTCTATCTACTTCTATATTATTCTTTGTGCAATAATCAATTAAATAATCTAATAGACCTACATAGATTTGTCCTGTGGCATAAGAATATAATCTTATCTTGCCATCCCAAACTCTATTTCTATATTGTGGAGTAAACTTATATCCAGGTACTTCAAAAGAAAAATAATCTGATAAATCTCTTCTAATATTAGCGTCAGCCTCTATTTTGAGATATACATCATTAACTTTTCTTATCTTTAGAGTCGCTGCCATTTAAAACATCCTTATATTCTTCACCATTAGGTCCATACTTTCTATGACCATAATCTTCAGGATTAATATCTTCTTTCTTTAATCTACCGTCAATTATGTCATCATGTATTGCCTTTACCTTTTTTCTCTTTTCGATATTTACAAAATCACCTGGCAGAGCGACAAAAGGCCTAGTATCATATTTTGTTATTTCGCCATACGGGCCTTCTAAATTATTATAATGTAAAAATACTTGGCAGTGATTTCTGCCTTCAAATGGTTCTCTCCAGTGATCTATTAATGCACCTTTGTAAATAATCATATCACCTGGTTCCATATGTACAGGTTTACCAGGTAAACCTTTATATGAACCAGTCTCTTCTACAAACATCGGCCAATTGTATTTTTTATCTTTCATGTTTGATATATCGTAACCTAGACATAATGTTGTTGATATTTCACAACTAGGTCTGTCTTTATGTCTGCGTAATATATCGCCGTTTTTGTATAATCTCCAATAACTATAAGTTGGTTGTAGTTTCATACCTGAGTTTTCTTCCATGCCTTTTTGAGCATATAACAATAGGGCATCCATTACTGGATCACCATATCGTTTAAAAGTATTAGGTACTTGTTGATCGCCAAATGCGCCATGCAACTCTTCATTGTATCTAGGAAACTTTGTTTGTACCATTACATCAGCTGCAAGAACATATGTCTTGCCATAATGATATAAGAAGTCAGCAAGATTCCTAGGAAGAAACCCTTTTATCAATAGATAATTATGTTTCTTAAAAAATTCTATATTTTCTTTTTGTGTTTTCATATAACTATTTATGGATTATTTAAATGGGGGTCCTAGTGTCCACAATACTAATGAATATCTAGTACCTTTAGTGACAGGCGTAACCTGGTGCATTAAAAAACTAGGAAATACAATAATACTTCCTTGTTCTCTTGCCTCTTTTATTGTATGATACCTTTTAGCAGTATGAGTACCAAAGTCAAATTTTAGATCACCACCTTTATAATTTGCCTTATCTGTTAAGTTAATAGTCACTGATATTTTTCTATTCAACCCAACCATGAAGTCATTATCAGTTAGACCTTCAGTAAACTTACCATGTTTATTTTTTTTATTGACACCTGGTATTGCTTTCTTATAACTACCGAAGTGATCTGATCTACCATCAGAGTGCCAACCATAGAAACCACCTGGTTTATAAACCGTAAACTGAAACATCTCACTATCTTTTATATCAAAGTTCCAACCTGCCTCTTTGTTTGCTGTATGTACTTGGGGTAAAATAAGATCGTATATCCATTTATCGTTTAACCATGATGTATAACTATCTCTTACGTATGTGGTATTTAAGTTAATACCTTTTTTCTTTGCAGCCTGTTCAGACATACTGCCCATTGCAGTTGTTAATTTTTCGTCTGTTCCTTTTTCTTTGCTACCATATGTCGTTGCAACAATACTCTTAGGATCATTTTGTTTTTGTACATTCATGGTTGTTAAACCATGTTGTATTATTCTCTGACAATTTTCTTTAGAGATAGCACCTGGAAATGTGTAGTAGTTGTGTCTTAAAATCATTAAATAACTCCACTAGTAAACTTACGCCACTCAATTGCATTTTTAATTTGAAATGTTCTATTAGTTATAATACGAATAGTTTTATCCAAATAATCTACAATACTTTGTATATAAGTTACCTTTTGGTCAATTCTAATTATATCCTCATCTGACTTTAAATATTTATCTACATCTTGTTTTAGTATTTTAAGATTGAATGGTTTTACTTGATAAACAGATGGTGCAGATTTGCCTGTATAGTATTCCCATTTTTCTCTAACTAATCTATCTCTTTCATTTTCAGTTTTCTTTAAAAGATTAATAAATTTAGTATGAAATTTTGAATACTTGTTATGTAATTGTGGTATTTTTAATGACTCTAAATCTAATTCAGTATCATTAATTTTTAAGTCTTTATCAGCTAATTCTTGTAATTCTTCTAATGTCATATCACTCCAGTTCTTTTATAATCTCATTATATATTATAACACCTTTTCTTTAAAAAGTCAAGGTTATGTAGTAGTTTCTACGGTTGTGCTTGATGACACACCTGCAAATTCGTATATCTTATATGCGAAACTGACCGTAGCGCTTAAATATTGTATATCTGTTTCTTGTTGATTGTAATCTAATCCTGATAATGATATAGGGTATAAATCTCTAAATCTAACTTCGAGGTTCTTCGTATTTTTACTAGTTAGGACTGACAAGGTTGCGTCAGAATAGAGGCCTCCGTCATCTTGTACTGCTTTAGACACTTTTCCTAATTCTTTACTTATACCGACATTTGAGGTAGTAGGAAATCTATCACTACCTGCGTTTTGTAAATTTCTAAATTGTAAGTGATCTTTAGGAAAACCTAGACCTGTTAACCAACCATGTATTTCTCTGTAATTCTCTAAATTCTCATCTACTAAAAATGATATTGTAAGATTGTCNTAATCTAGTTTATCACCAGGTAATGGTACATCTTTAAGAGGTGTAGGTTGATTTGCTTGNCCTAGTGAGATACTAGGTATATTTGCAGCCGTACAAAAATACTCTACTTTAGGTAGTTTAATTATACTAAACTTAAACTTTGTAGGTTCAGCATAATCTAATTTGTCTGGTTGTCTATTGTACGAGTCTAAAATAGTCATACTACTATTTATCTGTTTGTTTATCTACTTCTTCCCACTCTTTTGTTTGGGATTCTGTCTCTAACTTCTTCTCGTTTTCAGTTAAAACACTCTCTTTTTGAGCTGCTTCGTCAAGTCTTTTCTCTACATTTTCCAATGCGTTAGGTTTTTGTAGATAATTAAGACCATATGCTAATAGTCCTATGAAAGAACCTATTAATATGATACCTGTAATTGCTTTTATGATTGTTTTCATACTTTTATTTATGCGCTTAAAAAAGGGCGACACTAGGCCGCCCTTTTAAATTTCTTACGAAAAAGTAAGATTACATTATGTTTGTAACCTGTACTCTTCTGTAATATCTGTTTGCGTTGATATTTCCAACACCATCAGCAGTGATTGAATCACCACTTCCAGCACCAGCAAATGGGTTCGCAACTAAACCGTATCTAGTTTTGAATCCAATTTTTGGTTGGAAAGTGTCTTGTCCAACTGCTCTTACCATTTGTAGAGGTACATACGGACAATAGAATAATCCAGCGTCGTATGGTGAAGTACCTTTGTAACCAACAACATAGTATTGTTTACTAGGTGAAGCATTTGACGCAAGGTTTGACGCATAAGGGTCAATGTANACTTTGTATCTGCCGTTTAATACGCCAGCAAAAGTATTACCTGTGTCATCTACATTTAGGTTGTTATTAAGAGCAGGTGTGTAATCTAAAACACCAGCCATTTGAAGCGCAGAGGCAACATCTGAAGAACAGATAATTATGTTACCTTTTCCTCTTCTTGTTCTCTGTGCGATTGTGTTTGCGTCTCTCTCAACTTGGAACATTAGACCTTTGAATCTCTCAACTGACCATCTACCATTTGAGTCAGTATCTAAATCAAAGATACCAGCCGATGTAGTATTGATAGCCGCGTTTGAGTTATCGTTGTCAGCAGCACCAGCTTCAGCAGTTCNGTAAATTGTTCTTACTACTTCTCTGTTGATTTCCGCAAGGATCTCAGCAGATAAGATGTTTGACAATTCTGTCTCTGCGTCTAATCCGTGTATTGCTTTAAGGTCTTGTGCTAATTCCATAGTGTACTCTGCTTTAAGAGCTCTAGATTTAGCAGTCACCGTTGATTTCTCAATTGAGAATGCCATTTCAGCAAACTGATTACCAGAGTCTTCCCCTAGTTTTTCAGCAGCTGCTGTTGTCATACCTGTACCAGTTGTGTAACCAGTAGAAGTACCGATAGAGTCGTTAAGCACAGCAGGGTTTTCACCCGCATGAGCNGTTGATGAATATCCATCCACAGATGATCCAGCAGCATTTCTGCCTGAAAAATCTGTATCTGCTTCGTCAAAAAGAGCTTCAGTACCGCCTTGCGTTGAGAATCTACTTCTCATTGCAAAGATCAAGCCTGTAGGACCTGACATAGGTTGAACGCCTGCAATATCGTAAGCGATAAGGTTAGGCATTGCTCTTCTTACTAAAGAGATAAGGATAGGATTCCAGTTTTGAATAGAAGAACCAGTTGCGTTAGCAGGTGCAGCTTCCGATAAGAAAGCAGCGTCTTCTTTTAACGACTTCTCTTGGTTTTCTAGTATTACAGATGTGACCGCTCTTTTGTANGAATCCTCGATTTTTGGTAAATCAGGATGATCCAAAACAGGCTGCCATTTCTGTTGTACGTGTTCTGATAAAAACATTGTTCTATCTCTCCTTATTAAAGTTAATTAACTTTTATTTTTTATTAGTTATTTTACTAATAGCAGCGGCATATGCAGCCATAGAGCCAGATAAATCTGACACAGGTTTGTCTGCCACATCATTAGTTTCGTCTTCACTCACTACTTTTTTCTTTGGAAAGTATGACTCTTTTACCGTCTCTACTTTCGTTCTGAAATCAGCAGCGTCTTTATATTCAATATTATCTGCTAATCCTTTAAACTTTTCTTTTTCAGTTTCAGCAAGATCACTTGCAACATCTACTAGAATTTCGTCTCTAGCAAACTCACCGATTTTTTGGTTAAGTTCTACGGATTCATCCATTGATTCGTTAAGTTTTCTTTTTAACTCTTCAATTTCAGCAGCTTGATTCTCAATAACATTGTATTTCTCTTCTGGAATTTCAATGTAGTGAGATTCAAATAAGTTTTTAAGACCGCCGATAAAATCTTCAGCTATCTCTGATCTTAAACCTTTTTCTATTGCAAGTTCATTTTCTTTAGTCCACTCACTTACAACATAGTTTAGATAAGCGTCAACTTTTTCTACGATTTCAGATTTAACTTCTTCAGTTTTCTCTTCAACCTTAGTTTCGTATTCACTCTCTAATTTCTCAATTTCTTCGACAAGTTTTGCTCTTACAGCAGATTCAAANATTGTTGCAGCTTTTTGTTTAAACTCTTCTGATAAATCTTCATCAGCAGTTAAAGCCTTAACATCTTCTTTCATGTTCATGTCTTTTACTTTTTCTTTAGCAGTTTTCTTTTCATCATCATGTTGCATTTCTTTTTTCACTTCTTTTTCTTTATNTTCTGCTTCAGACATTTTTTTCTTCTCGTCTTCTTTTTCTTCTTTTTTCTCTTTGTCGTCTTTATGATCTTCAGCTTCGTTCATATCTTTTTCTTTGTCAACTTGAGCTTTAAGTTCTTTCTCTTTGTCTTCCATCTCTTTTTTCATAGTTTCGATTTCAGCTTTAATCATTTCAGACTTCTTGTCTTCAGTTTCCTTAACATCTTTTTTCTCATCTTCTTTTTCTTCTTTTTTATCATTTTTTTTGTCAAGGTACTTTTTAAGACCAGCAGGCATTTCGCCTTCTTTTACGTCTTCTTTTTTCTTGTCGTCTGCTTCTTTTTTCATTTCTTTTTCTTTATCAGACATTTCTGAAACTTCTTTTTCTTTATCTTCAGTTTCTTTTTTCATGTCTTCATAAGAAGCGTTCATATCTTTTTTCGGTTCAGCCTCTGCCTTTAAAGATTGCATAGCATCTGGAGCGCCTGCACTTTTTTGTTGTGGGTCACCTGTAATGTGGTTTACCCCTTGTGCAAAATCTACTTTACCATCCGTTGGAGATGTAATTGCTTTTGTAATTACATTCTGAATAGTACTTTGTAATGACTTAGGTGCTTCAGCTGGTGCGGCATTCTTTTTAGGTAAGTCTGCTTGTGTATTCTCAGCCATTGCTTTGTTTCCTTATTAGTTATAGTTAGTTCAATACTACTGACCTATTGATTTTACAATAATGTCAAGTAATATTTATAAAATTAAAGATTTTTGATAAACGATTCGAACACTTTTGCCTGTTTAGCAGCAAGTTCGTGTGTTTTTGCGTTTGACATCTCTAACTTTAATCGGTTTACCTCTTGCTCTTTTATTAAACCATTATCCCATACCCACTCTTTGCCTTCCATTATACCTTCTACAAAGGCCTCTGGAGCACTAGGATCTGCGACTATATCAGCCGCGGTTGCAAGATAAAAATCATTTGATACTACATTAGCGCCGCCTCTATTTGTCAATGTTCCCATACCTCTACTTGAAACGCCTAATTTTGCACCTTCATCTATTAAGTTCTTCACTATTTTTCCATAAGGTGTGTCTAATATCTTAGCCTCACCAATAAAGTTATTGCCATCTGGATAGAGAGCCTTGATCATGTGCGATACTCTTTCTAAATTTACCGTTGGTCCGTCTGGATGACCGAGTTCGCCGAAGGCTCTNCTTTTGTTAATAAACTCTCTATTATATCTACCGACTTCTCTCTCTAAAACATCTTTAGGATATACACGACCGTTCTTATTTTTCATCTCGGCCTGCATGAAAATACCCTTAATTTTATAATCTTTTTTACCGTTGTTTTGCTCAACGATATATTCTGCGTTTTGGATTTCTTCGGTAATTAACTTCATGTCTATCTCTCGTTAATTATATTTATACAAATTGTTATCTAAACTCCACAACAATTGTGTAATTATCCCCATTTGCAAAGTTCTTCGTTGAGAGAAGAATATCGCCTGTAGGAGTTGTTGCGTTGTTTGTAATCTCATTTCCATCTGCTCGTAAGTCCCAATAACCTTGACCAGATAAGAAAACTGCACTAGCATTTGTTGCGCCTGCCCACAATATTTCAACACCAGATTTACTATCTGAAGTGTTTACTGACCAGTAAATTTTACTAATCTTTCTATTACCATCTTCAGACATAAAAGTAGTGTTTGAAGCATCCACTTTTGTGACTAAATTCTCACCTGTACCGTCTGAAAAATTAGTAAATTTACCTGTGAATTTTACACCACTAGTGTCTGCAATTGTTAAACTAGATACCGTATCAGCCATTTGTAAAACCTTTTTCTTTTCTAAATTCTATTAATATATTATATTTTGATATATTACTATCTGTTGACAACAATATATCACCAGTAGGATTAATCAAAGTTGCACCTGTATCACCTTGTTTTATTTTAGGTTCATCTTTTTTTAATCCGTAATTACCACGACCACTAAAAGTCGTTGTAATTTGTTCGTCTGTTTCTGCGTCAAAAAATAAAGTAATTTTGCCTGTACCTAATATCTCATGGTGCACGTTTGCAATTGATACATTAGGACTTGCTGTTGCCTTACTTAACTTTGAAGCGTCTAACAATAATTCTTTGTCTTCATTACTACCACCATTTGCCTTTATGATAACTTTAAAATTATCATCTGCTAATGTCGTAGTAGTAATAGACATTATTAGTTACCAAAACCAGCGGCTTTGACTAACTCTAAATAAACAAATCCATCAGTATTACTTGCTGGTGTTAATACTATATCACCGTCAGTTGCGTTGCCTGGTAATGTTGCACCATTTGTTATTGTATGGGCATCAAATTTACCAGCAGTCACACCTGCAAGATCAATAGCTTCTACAACACCTGAACCTGTAAAAGTAATTGCAACTTCTTTATCTAAACACCACTCTATTCTTTTAATGTCTAATCTATTACCAGAACCAGCAGCGTTTGCTAATCCACTTGCGTCAATGGTAACAGCAGAGCCGTGATCGTCTAAAGATACAAGTACTTTTGTTCCGAAAGCGTTATCTGTTAGTGTTCTATTTCTAACTGCCATTTTATCTCCTTAAAATTGTTAGTGTCTCTTTATCAAAATAATTCATTAATTCTCTATTACTAACATTATGTTTTTTTGCAGCTGTACTAACATTTTTTTCAAAATTAGCAACTGCGTTTTTGTCTGTTTCAATAGACTTATATACCATATCAACAGCTCTTTTTACTTTAGGAGACAACTTGTTGTATTGCCTACTTCTTTTGTAATCATTACCTTCGTCTATTTTAGTTCGAAGATTACTGAGCGTTGTCGTCATTTGCTACCTCTACATTATCAGGTGTATCAACACCAACAACCGTATTTGGTGTATCTGGTTGTTGATATAATGATGTAGCGATATTTTGTTTTGTTGCGTCTAAAGCAGTTGATACTTTGTCTGCCATTGCATTATTAAATGCGTCTTTGGCTTCAACATTATCACCTTTTGCTAATGAGTCAACAAATTTATTTAAGTTTTCTTTTGTCATAACTATATTTATACCTCTGTTTTATTATCTGCAGGTTTATCAGATTGCTCTTCTTGTATTTGATCGTCAATCTCTTTTACCTCTTGTTCATTTTGTTTTAAAATTTTTGTTCTAACATATTGATTACTGAAATATTTACCAACATATTGTTCTAAATCTCTAGCAAGACCTACTCTTTCTCTCATCATTTCTGAATTTTTAAGTTCAGCAAAGTATCCATCTTGTAAGAAACTAAAGTAGATTTTTTCTTTTATTCCATCCCAATCTTCAGGTGCAATAACGCCTTTTAAAATTAATTGTGTTTTTAAAAGATCGTGGAACATCATTGTAAATTTCTTTCTTAAACGACCTACAAATTTAGTAAATTTAACTTCATCTCTACTAATTTCTGCAGCTCTACCAAGATTGAAACCTTGACCACCTTCTAATCTACTAATAGGAACATTTAAAGAACGATATAGTTTCTTTTGGAAATATTCTATATCTGCAATCTCTCCTAGATTTTGACCACCAGGTAAAGTAGTAATTTCAGTACCTCTACCACCTTCTCTTCTAGGTAACCAAAAGTCTTCTAGCATAGACATATAGTTTCTATCGTCTCTTATTTCACCTGTNCTTGCGTCATAAACAAGTTTGTTTCTATATCTTGCCATGACATCTCTTAAATATTGTTCTGCCTTGATCTTAGGTAAATTACCTACATCAATGTAAAATATTCTTCTTTCAGGCGCTCTTGCGATTCTGTAAATTACAACAGCGTCTTCAATCATTCTTAATTGATTAACAGGTTTGATTGCCTTATGTAAATATGACAATACAATATTTTTACTTGTATCAATTAATCCTGATGGGCAATATGTAATTGCGTCTGTAGCAATTTGTAATCCACCTGCATTTGATGTAGCAGTAGGATGTATTCCTTTTTCGTTAAATAGATAAAACTCCTGATATTTGTTTGTCATTGCAAACGAACCAGGCATCCCATCTACTTTGTTTTTTCTAACTTCTCTTACTTTTTTAATTTTACGAGGGTCGATATATCTTAACTCTGTTATACCTTTTCTTGGTGATTCTTTATCTATAATTTTGTGATAAAATAATCTACCATCTACATACCATCGTCTGAATATATCGTGTCCTTTTGTATCAAATTGTAATAAATCTAATACTTCATCAAAAGATTCTCTGATAGCTTTTTTGATTGAGTCGTTGTAATTAATGTGTGATAAGTCTAATTGCACTGAAGCCTGATTTTCATTTGAGACAATTGCTTCTGATACAATGTCCTCAATTGCTAAATCACATTCAGGATGCAACGATATTTCTCTATATCTTCTAATGAGGTCTAATTCGTTCCTAGCATTTACATCAAAACCTCCGTAAGACGCAAAAAACCCACCAGCGGGGACGGTTTGTGTACCGTCATCCGCTTGTGGTGGAACTATATTTTGTCGTGGGTCAACCTTTGAGGAACCTAATCTCTCAATCTTAAACCCAAACAGCTCTGCCATAATATTTCTCCAATTCTACTTAACTATTTAGTCGTCTATTAAGTAGTTGTATTTGTTTCAAAGTACTGGTATCTATGCGTAGCAGTAAATGATTCTACTACGTTGTTAGTACCATAGTCTAAAGCAATATCATCCAATGTTGTTGGAAACATTCCTCTAAACGTGTATGATTTAATCACATTGCCGTTTCTGTCTAATTGGTCAACAAAAGCGTCAACTTGATAGTCAGCAGGGTTAACAAGTCCTTCGTTATCGGACATATTGTTAATACCATTTAACCATCTTTCGTATGCGTTCCTTAGTTTGAAGTCTGTATCATTTAAGATAGTAGTTGTCCATGTAGCAAATGTTCTATCACCTGCAACATATAACTCCCTACCTCTAAATGGTATCGCAACTTCNCCTATTGTCATACCAGGTAAAGNTGTTGATGTACATAGGAAACTCATTTCTTCAGTTTCACCACCTACAGCAGCATATCCTGGGAAAGGCATTGTCACTCTAAACTGGTTAGCACGAGCTCCGCCGCCTCTTAATTTACTTTTAAAGTCATTAATGTTTGGCATGTTTTTAAGCTCCTACTACTTCGTTAAATGCAACGCCTGTTCTAGTCGCTACGAATTGAAGTGTTATAAAGTTGATTGATCTAGCAGGTTTAACAAAAATGTCAGCCTTAAACTCATTTCTATTGATTACATCAGCAGTGTTATTTGAGTCATCACATACTACTAAAAAGTCTGTGATACCTCTTCTACCTTGTACATCTCTTAAAAAAGGTTCTACAATGTTTCTGAAATTTGCTCTTGTAAATTCATCATTGAATTCAAACAATTGAAATTTAGAAGCAGTTGATATTGCCTTCTCTAAAGTAATGAATAGTCTTCTAACATTTATTCTGTCAAACGCACTAGGAGCACTTAATCCAGTTTTATCACCAAACAAGATTGTACCTTGTCCTGGGAATGTAACCACTGGGTTAATTCTAGCTCTGTAAAGTTCGTCTCTCTCTGCTTTTGTGGGATTATAAGCAAGTTTAACAACACCTCTTAAAACTCCTCTGTTCAAACCAGCAGGTGAGAACCATGAGTCGTTAGTTAGGTCTGTTCTTGCAGCCAATCCTGCCACATCACCGTTTAAAGGAACGAATCTAAATACGTCATTGTATTTGTCATATGCGTATTTGTATCCACTATCGAATACTACGTATGAAGATGATCTAATACCATCAAAGAATCCTTTAACATTGGACGTTTGAGTGACACTAGAAGTCACATTAACTACATCTGATCTCTCAGGTGAGCAGAATACAACAGCGTCTTTTCTGTTTTCTGCAATAGTAATTAAGTTATCTATGTGCGTAGCATCGCCTTTTCCAGCGATAATTAAATTGCAATCAATTGTTTCAGCGTCTGCAAATTTTTCGTAAGCATTTTTTAACTGANCAGTTGATACAGCAGAACCGTCTGAACCACCAGATAATGGTGCGTTNTTAACTGAAGTGACTGAAGTAAATGTTAAATTTAATGCAGCTGTACCCCAATTAGTACCACCAGATATGTGATCCATCCAGTAAATGTATTGTGATTGATTGTATATTACATCAGGATAATAGTTTGTATCACCTTGAGGAGTTTTTGCGTCAGAAGCTTTTGATAATGAATCATATACTTCTAATATGTCTCCTGCTTTTCCTGTAATACCACCATCTTCATCAACAACAACAATGTGTAGTTCGTCTCCTGAACCACCTCTATCTGAAACGTAAGGTGAAGTTCCTGGCGCAGCCGATACTTGATCGTAATATTGCCATCTTCTTCTTACATTTGATCCGTTAGCAACAGCAGTATGTAAACCACCAACACCTGAAGGGTGTCTAACGAAAGTTATTGTTTGATTAGATATGTTTGTTATTCTATATTCGTATCCGCCTGTTTCGCCAAAGTTTATGATGTCTCCGACTGAAAAACCAGTGCCAGATTGTACTACGATAGATGTATCACCTACAGCAGAATCAGTATCTTGCGTTGTTGTTTTTGCAGTTTCTTCATAAACGGTTGATGAAGGACAAACCGACACTCTTAAATTGTTACCATGTGCACCTGCAGTTCTAGCCGCCCACGCGCCAACATTACCAGCACCACCAGAATAGTCATTCTGATATGATGTTGTATTGTTGATTAGTAAACCACTACCATTTGCAGTTGCATTAAGTAGACCAGTATTTGTAGCTCTTACAACTTTTAAGCTTGATGAGTATTGTAAAAACGATTGAGCAGAGTAAAAGTATTCAAAAGTATTACTATCTGGTTTACCAAATTGTTCTACTAATTCTTTTTCTGAGCCAATGGTTACAACTTCATCAAGTGGTCCTTGAGTAGATTGTATAGCGATTGCGCCGATCGAAGTCGCAACTGCTGGTACAACATTTGTCAAGTCTTTTTCTTGTACGAGAACACCTGGTGAAACTTGAAATGCCATAATTGTTATTCTCCTTATTAGCTAATAAGTATCATTAATCTCACTGATATTTATAATACTATAAACCTTTACGAACTGATACAGGATTCCACACTTCTCCTTGATCGTCTATGATTTGTTCTTCTTCTAAACCATCATCTAAAAATCCAAAAGGTGCCATATCTTGTTCTATTGCGTTTTTCTGTTCTTCATACATTCTTGCTCGAACATCTTGGTCTGTTAACTCTTTGAAATATCTTTGATTTGATATCCATGCAAAGATTACTAGACACATTGTTAAATCGTCATTAGACCCCTCTTCAGCCGCCCAGGATTGACCTCTCCTTACGAAAGTTGATAGTTCTTCTATAATGTGAAAGTCTTGTACAATTAACTTGTCACCCTCTATAAGTGTCTTTAAATTAGTACAACCTATTCGTTTTACTTGTTTTGTCATTCTAACACCAAGTTGTGATCCTCTTTTAGAGAAACCACCACCTAATATCTGACCTGCTCTTCCTTTCATCATACACATTAATAGATTTGTGTATTCTAATTCAAATTGTAATGCGTCAGCGACTTGATGACCTACATCATTTACTTCAACACATACATGAGCATTGTTATAATTTTTTGCTACTCTCTCTATCGTATGAGGAAATAGTAATGGTTTAATTTCATTGTTTCTATACTTCGCAACAATCTTGTATGGCATTTGTGATACATCAAACACAACAAATGCTGAATAATCTTTTACGGTACCTCTTGCGACATCAACCGTAATTACATAATCTTTTCCTTTTTGTGGTTGTTCATAAACATCTAAACCTTGATTTGATATTAAAGGATTGTTATGAGACAATGTTCTAATTTTAGATGGATTTAATAATGTATCTACTGAACCTACAAACTCACACTCAAACTCTGTAGCAAATTGTGCCTCACTAGTGTTTCTTATAGTTTCTTCTTTCCACTTATCATCTCTACCTGGTACTTCAGACCAATGTACTTCAATAGGTTTGTAATCATTTCTTTTATGTATTGCGTCATTCCACAACTTATAAAACATATTCATACCATGTGGTGTAGATACAATCATCACTTTAGATTTTTTACCAGATGATATTGTAGGATATACAGAGCTAAAAAATTGTTCAGATATATTTGCAGGTATAAAAGCAAACTCATCTAAAAATATTATGTTAAATGAACCACCTCGAATTGCACTTGAAGAAGTTGCAGCTGCAAGTATTTTTGATCCATTCTCTAACTCTAACGAACCTTTGTTCCAGTTTAAAACACCTTGTTGTAAAAATGTAGGTAAGTTTTCATATGCAAGTTGTAATCTACCTAGTAAGTCTCTAGCAGTTGTAGATTTGTTGGCAAGTATTGCAACATTAATATTATCATTAAATATAACTTGATGTAATAGATATGCAATGATAGTAGTTGACTTACCTGATTGTCTTGGNAGTTTACAAATAGAAAATCTGTTATTATGAAAAGTGTCTACCATCTTTTCCTGAAACTTGTACATTTCAAAAGGCACTAGACCATCATCTATATTTACAATTTTTGTATATGATTTAATAAAGTAAATAGGATCTTCCATACACTTTGCAATCTCTCTGATTTGTTCTTCAGTGTATTGTTGTTGTGTATTTGCTTTAAATAGATTAGGATTGCCTAAATAATTTTCACTCATTGACTAGTATTCCTTCTATTGCGTTGTAACCTTTTTTGATAGCCGCATTTACTCTACTACTACCATATTTAACTTTATACTTTTTTTCAACATACTCAANACCACCTGCACCTTTACGAGGTTTATTAGTAATGCCGTATTCAATAACTTCAATTGGATTGTTCATACCCTCATCTAACCAAGTATCTTTATTTTTCTCTTTATGAGGATAAGGCGTCTTATTTGTATAACCTAAATCACTTATCAGAAATGTCTGTTTCTGTGGGTGTAATTGTTTTGCCTTTAAAACTTTTATCTTCATCACTTTGAACATCCTTATTTTTATTCTTCAAAAGTGTATGTAATTCTTTTGACGAACCAACAAACAATGCTTGTTTGATGTTTGTATTTGTTTTATTGGGCACATCTTTTAATGATTTAAGTTTGCCTTGTAAATCTTGTAGTTTATCAACCGTATCAGCAACTTGTTTAATTAAATTACCTGCAACTTCATATGCTCTAGGGTGTTGACTTTCGTTTGCAATATCAAGTATGCCTTGAATAGCGTCTTGTCCTCTTTCGATTAAGTTATAGTAATTTTCTCTACTATACTTGTAATCGTTTTCAACATCTTCTTTATTTTTATCCTCTAATCTAGGAACAGGAGGTATAGTTTTTTTTTCTGGTAAATTTTTAATATTATCTACCGTNGGTATACCTAACACTTCNTTTATTTTATCGTTAATGCCCATAGGACTATTTATAGTTTTTTTAAATAGTCAGACATGGTATCTGCATACTTAGCGTTATAATCAATAAGTTTTTTATAATTATCTACTGACGGTTCAATATTTTCAAAACCTTTTATATTAATTGGCACATCTGCAACACCTAGACCTTGAGCAACTTGAACATAACTTGACATTCTAAATTGTGCCGTTAACATTGTATCAACACAATCATAGTGTCTAATATTGTTTTGTTTTAATTTGTGTAATTTTTTTTCAAAATGTTTAGGTGGTTTATGTTTTGTAGGAAAGTCAATCCAAAATTGACTATCTTTTCTTTTAGTAATATAATGTAGATATACAAAACTTAATGTCTCTTTCATATTATTACCACATATTAAGTTGTACATATCTCTATCATCTTCATTACTTTCAAACCANGTATTATGAAAATGATTAAACATCATCAATTGTTCTATTGTCAAAAATAGAGATGTTGACTCTAAAGGTTCAATAAAAGTAGATGATAATCCTACAGCAACACAATTATTTACCCATACTTTTTCAAATCTACCTGCGTCAAAATCAATTACCTTTTTAACATTTATTTTTTCACCATAATACTCTTCACACTCTTTAAGTGCTTGTTCTTCGTTTATATAATCTGAGTCAAAGATATATCCTCTACCTACTCTATGTTGTAAAGGTATTTCAAATATCCAACCATACTTCATAGCAATCGCTTTTGTGTAAGGAAATAAATCTTCTTTTTCTTTTGGTATTATGATTGCCTTTTTCATAGGCAAATGATCTCTATAAGATATCCATTTTTGTTTATAATGTTCACCTATAATTTTTCTTGCCATACCTGAACAATCAAATACAAAATCTACATCTACACTTTGATCATTGTTTAAAGTAATTTTTGTAATATCATTTTTATCATTAGTAGATAGACTTTCAAACTCTGCGTCTATATGGTTTATACCTCTTTCAATTGCTGTCTTCTTCAAAAATGCAGCTAACATACCTGCGTCAAAATGTAATGCGTATGAAGTATGTTTAGTATCTACTTTATTTTGATAAGATATTAATGGTGAATATTGATAATCTTCTAAATTTTTATTTTCATGTATTAAATGTTTTAAGTAAAATTCAAAGCAGTCATTTGAAAACATTGGGTGTACTTTAAACGGAGTTAAGTGTTCAAAGAAAGCATGAAAATATTTTTTACCATCACCATTCCAGTTCTCAAAACTGATACCATTTTTGATAGTACCATTTGTATTTTTAATTACATCTTCTATTGGTATGTTAAGATAAGTAAAAAAGTTAATAACATTTGGGGTTGTCGCCTCGCCTACACCTATTGTACCTATTTTTGTGCTTTCTATAATAGATACATTGTCGTTAGGTCTGACTTTTTGAATAAAAAGGGCAGTGAACCAACCTGCTGTACCACCACCTAAAATAACAAAGTTTTTTTTCATAATAATATATTAGTATTTATTCGTCTGAATCAGTCTCTGGATTGTAGTTCTTACTATCTGTAAAATTAGTTATTGTTGTTGTGAAACCAAAATCATCATCAGCGTCTGCACTTGTAGGATTAGGAACTACAATAATTCTTTCTTCTCTTTTAGAACCAGTTGCTGTATCTGTATATAAGTCTGCTTGAGTTTCTTTGATAACTCTTTTTGCATATACAGGTCCATACAAATATGTTTTAGCAGTAAAACTCATTGTGTAATTTACTGCTCTTCTTTGTGTAAATGAACCATCATAGGTATCCTCATAGTTAACACTATTTAGAACAACAGGAACATCTCGTTTAACACCCATAGTTGGTATTGCATTTACGGTTATTGTGTAATCTGGTTGAAAGTAAGGTAATATTTGTTCAACAATTTGTAAACCACCTTCAGCAGTTGCTGTAAAAGAATATAAATTAAAACTTATATTGTAAGGTACAGGATTATATTGATAATCTAAAACATCACCTCTATCTGATCTTGTNGCTTTAAATCTTCCTAGTCTTTGTAGTTTACGACTTGGATCATAACTTAATCCTGCAATCTCAAAACCCATACGAGGTAAAGTTATTGCAACTTCTCTTTTATTTAAATCTGATTGTTGTTCTAACCTTGTTAAAAACTTTTCTTTAGGCGAATATGCAAGAGGCACTTTTAAAGATTGTATTACATTACCACTACTATCTTTTCTATGAATAACAATATTGTTAAAGATAGTGCCAAATGCAACTACAATTTTTCTTAATGACTCATGGTAAAAATGTTTTCCGAACATTATTAAAATCCTTCATCTACTTCACCAAAAGGGTTTCTTTCTGTAAAGTCTAATATATCATCAGCAGTGCTTGTTGTACCAAAACCTGCGTCTGATTCATATGTATTGTTATCTGCAAAATCTCTAGTTTGAGTTTGTAGATTGTATTCTTCGTTAATTAAATAGTTTGTTTCGCCAGTAGAAGACTCAAGTAATAATGCACCAGTGCCACCATCTGTTGCCGTCTCTAAACTAAATTGATAATTCAATTGGTCTATTGATAGATTGTCTTCTAATTTATTAATATCAGAAACATTTGTATCAATTTTTTCAGACGCATATTCAAATCNAGTACATCTTAATTTATAAACAGGTAAATTACCTAGTTGAAAGAATGGTTCCTGATCTTCAACAAATTGTATCTCAAAAAAACTATTCATTAGAGGGAAATAAATTAAGTCACCCTCATTAGGTCTGCCACCTTTTATTAATGTTGCAGGATCATCTACTGAATCTGACCATCTTCTTTTTGCAACCGTAAATGTTGTATCTTCTCTAATTTCTAAACCAAATTTAGATACTAATTCTTGTTCACCTTGGAAACCTTCAGTTGTTTCCATATACATTTCTATTAGATAAGAAGAAGTAAATTTACTTAATACATCTTCACCTAATATTAAATCTTGGTTAACCAATGTCCTAGGTAGATAATAGACATCATGCCCATAGATTTTTAGGCCTTCTATTATTAGATTTTCATGTAATCTTTTTTCGGCGGCGTTTCCTATACCGTCACCACCTTGAAAAAAATGGTTAACTGCCATGTAATTATCCTATCATGTAGGTTACAGGTGTTTCGTAAGTACCTCTGATCTCGGTCTCTAGTTTTTCAACATCCTGTAGCGCTTCTGAATAAATTTGTTGTCCGTTTAAGGTTACTCCACCTATCATTGCGACACCATTAAATTTAGATAGATTAGCACCCCATTGTTTTTTAAATAAAGCGGTCACATATCTTTTTAGATATATGTCATTATATACATCTGTCATTGTCTCTGGATCTAATTTTCTATAACATTCAATTACAATATACTCACCTACTGATAAATCTTCAGACCAATCCATATCTATNTAAAGTCTATTNTTATGTTGATTAAATCTTACTGGTTTTTCACCTACTAAAATGTGGTCTAAAAAATCTAAATGTCTTAAAACCATATCATAGTGAATTATACTTGTAGAAGAAAAATCATACAAATCNTTTAATCTTAATTGGTATCTAACATCAAACATATTCATATTATTTTTGTCTGATAAATTAAATATTTTATTAACTGCCAATACACTATCAGGAACAATTAAATAATTGTTTGCTTCTTCGTAAGATGTACTTTCGGAGTTTTTAGTAGCAGATGAAGATGTATTTGAAGTTAATCTTGTTTTATCTGCCTCTGTGTATTTGTATTTTAAATATACTCTTTCAACACCATCATAGTGATATTGTGAGAAATATTGTAGTGCTTCATCTAATCTATCTTCTAATTGAGCGTCATCTACGTTTATTTCAATAACAGGCTTACCTAAATTTCGTAAAGCGTATTGTTTAAGTTGTTCTCTTGTTGCTGGTTCTGCCATTAATATACCTCGTTATTCAGGTATATTTATAAGATTAACCAAGTGCTATTGCTTGTGCAATTGCGAATGGTTTAGTTGATACATCACTACCATTAATTTGAAGTGATCCTGTGACGTTTAAAGATGATGTTGTGATATATGTCTTAATTTGAGATAATCTAATTCTACCTTCAGTACCACCATCAGAAGCCATAAGTTGATCATTATCTACTAAAGTTTGACCAGTTAAGTCAGTTGCACCATCAATATTGATGATTGCCTCTACTGCCCCAAATTCTAATGCTGACCCGCCAGTGTTAACTTTTAAAACTTGTCCTGCACTACCGATTGATAATGAAGCGCCTANACCACCATGTGATAATGCGATAAATTCTCCTGTTTGAAACTCTGCAAGTCCTGTTGCAGTTGATCCATCAAATACGGTTCTTATAGGTACTTTTGCTGACATTAATATCTCCTATCTCTATTTATATATTTTTTCATACTAAAAACTAAACAATTCAAATCTACCTTGCGTACTACCATCTGCCTTCTTAAATGAAGTAAATACTGAAGATTTAGAAGAACCTGCAGCCATAGTAAATGTAGCATTTGCACTACCTAAACCACCTGCCTGTGTAAAGAAAGGTACACTTTTTGTCACGGTACCCTCTGCGTTAGTCTTTGCGATTGCTTCTGTTCCTAGTTTAGAACCTACAGGTAATGTTGCACCAGTAGCAGATATTGTAATTGCACCTGTACCATCGCCTGATATTGTTGCACCTGCAAGATCAATTGTATTACCTGATAAGTAAATATCTCTCCATCTTCTTGCTGGGGAACCTAAGTCATGTGTTAATGTTGTTAAAGGTTCTAAATTTGAAATAAATCTTCCGACTACATTTATCGTATCTTCAGTTGAGTCGCCTGTGTTGACACCAATAACGGTATCACCTTTTAAAGTTGTATCGTTTGAAACTTCTAATGTTGATCCTGATACGTAAACATTTTTAAAGTAACCATTTCTAAATGCTTTAGATCCACTACCTATATCTCTTTGATTATCTGCGTCAGGTACTATATGTTGATCTACGGCAGATAAGTCACTTGCAACTTCACCAAAGTCGTATTTGCCAGTGCTTGAATTATACTTTAATGCAAAACCATTTTGTTGAGCAGATATATCAACATCTCCTAAATCTTTTAAGTCACCAGCACCTCCACCACCAATTGATTGTAGTTGTAGAGTTGTTAGTTGTTTAAATTTATTAAAACTTTTTGATAATTCATCAAGTGAGATATTGCCTGTTTCAATGTCTTCAGTAATTTGTTTTGCGTTTTTAGAAAGAACATCATAGATAGTTGCTGAGTCAACAAACTCTTTTGTTGCAGGTATAGATTCACCTGGTTGAATTGACCATTTGTCAATCTCTGGCATCTGTGGTTTAATATTTTTACTAATAACTTGTTCTACCTCATTTACTAAACCTTCAGATACTTGTTTGATAGGTTGTTTTTGAGCAAATTTAGTTATAGAACCATATAGATCACCTAAAGATTCTAAAAGTTTTTGTTCTTGTATAGGTGATTTTTGTTTAATTACTTTTGCGTTAGTTTCAATTGTTTCTTTGATTTGTTCTTTGAACTCTTGTATACCAAATAAATCTTCTAGTACTGATAATTTTTTAGTTTCAGATAGTTTTCTTTTTTCTTTTTGAGCAACAATCTGTTTTTGTTTTTCTGCTGCCTCTTCTATCTTTTTTTGTTCTTGTAATTCTTTTTGTTTTTTTTCTTCATCTAATTTACCAACAAAATCAACTCCAGAAATATCTGTAAAGAAATTTTCTAGTCCTGTTCTTTTTTTACTCATTATATTTTAGTTGCTTCTGCGTTAACGGTTATGATTCCGTGATGAACTTTCTCTATTGTTGAGTCTGCTAAAATCAATTCTACATCATAAACATATCTAGTATCACCATCTAAAGCAGCTGTGACAACATCTGTTAATTCTAGTTTATACGTTCCTGCTGTTCCAGAAACTATTGTACAAGTAAATGTAGTTGCAGCTGTTGACGCATATGATTTTCTCATTTGCGCCTGAAGAGTTAGACCTGAAATATCATAAGCAGTAGTACCATCAGTTGTAACCGTTAAAGTCCTACTGAAGTCAGCGCCTTGATCTATTGAAAAGTTTTCTGCCGATTTTACGGTAACTGCCATATCTATCTCCTATCAGACTATTTATATGGCTTAGGATTTAGTCTTATATTAAAAGATAAAGATATTCTGTCTGTATCAGACATATTAGGTTTTACAAAGTGTTCTAAATATGCAGGAAAAATAATTAACTTACTGGTTTCTGCAACATAAAATATACTTGAGGATGCTAATAAACTTTTATCATTTCTAAATTGTGCTTGATAATGTATTCTAGGTTTTACTGGATCAACAAAATGAATATTACCACAATTCTCTGGTGTTTGAAGATAGTAAACACCTGACCATAAACAATGTGGGTGTGAGTGTGTATTATTATATCCGTATTTAGGATTGATATTACCCCAAAATGAATGAATATCTAACTCATAATTAGGATCATAATCATAGAAAGTAAATATTTCACCTAATGTAAATTTTAAATGTTTATTAAATTCATCAAATTCAGGATAATTTTGTATATTGACATCACTATGCCAACCTAATTGATTTGATCTTTCTATACCCTTTGTTGTATTTTTAAGAGTATATAATCTGTTTATGATTTTTTTATTTTCTTCTTCAAAGTTAGGTAATACTTTGTGAAATATTTTACTTGCAAAGGTTGTGTCTATCGAAGAACCATTTGTGTTTGTCATATTTAAAAGAAAGTAGGACCATGTACCCAACCGACAATAGCGTGTCTAACGCCTTTTGTCACTTTTGACATTCTATGAGTTATAAAAGAAGGAAATATAATTAATTTTCCTTGTTGTCTTAATGATTCTTTATCTGTTTTACTATTTAAAAATTCTACATCACCACCTTCATAATCTTTAGGATCAGATAATTGAACTATGAAACTTAATTTTCTAGTAGGAAAATTGTTACCTATATCTACGTGCCAATCATAAGAACTACCTTTAGGAAACTGCCATAGAGTAGGTGCGTCATTATCCATGAAACCTCTTAAATCAAATTTAAATTTTTCTGAATCTGCTTCTTTAAGACCTGCTAAAAAATATGTTAAAGGCCAACCATCTGTATTCATAGGTAATGGCTGTCTTTGAATATTTTTGATTATGTTTGTGTCTTTTGTACTAACATCTGACCATAACTCAGGTACGATCTCTTTATTAATAGCCTCACATTGTTTAGTACTTAATATATCTGTATGAACTATTGAACAGAAATTTTTATTTAATCTGATATTCTCTAGTTGTTTTATAGATGTAAGAGGCACATCTTTTTTAGTTTCATTTTCACTCATATTAATATTGTATCACTTTCTTAATATAATGTCAATAACTAGTGGTTTTCGTCCATTATACCTTCAAAACCTGATATAGGATCATCCCACATAAGTTTTCGTTTTCTATCATCTTTACTACCTAAGAATTTAGACTCTTTTAATAACCATCTCCACTTCATTAATGCTCTCTTTTGAGTTGCTTCGTGGTGTTGATGTCTCTCTTCTCTTGTAGGTTCATTTCTTGTTATAGGTATTCGATTAGGATTTAATGATCCTACAAATACATCACCGTGTTCAGCAGCCTTTAACCAATCTCTAATTCTTCTACTTCTATGAGGTTTATATTCTTGTTGCCAACGACCTGTAAGATTAGATTGAACCATTTTACCTTTACCTGCAGGTTTTGGTGGTTTAGTCCACCACCATTTAGAAAACATATCTTGTCCTCTTTTACCTAAATCTAATGCTTTTTTAAGATATTCTTTTGGATTGTCTTTAAATGTTGAATAGTCTCTTAATAATTTTTGTTCTAAATCTTTTTGATGAAATTGTTGTTCCCATCTTCTAAATCTATCTTCTTCATTTTCCATCCATCTTGCACGAAACTGCTCTAATCTTTCTTTAGATACTTTTTCAGGATTTTGTTGGTGTTGTTTAAGTAATTCTTTATAACGTATTTTATTAACCGTTACCTTCTTAAAATCCTCGTCTGGATTTTTAGGAATCTTAAAATTTGTAGGTATATATTTTTTAAAATCGAATCCCATAATGTATTATTATTTAGTTGTTTAAATTAAGCCCACTGAAGAGATACACCGTGTATCTTAACAGCGTTATTTCTTAACTCTAACTTCCATCTCATTGAAGTACCTGATGGTTGACCAGATACATCAGCAGTTCCAGTTAAAATTCTTTGACCAGAAGAGCCTGTCACATAACCACTATCTGATAAAGTAGCCTGTGAGAAGTTAGAACCACCATCTCTACTTACTCTAGCGATGATGTCTGTATTCAATGTAGGTGTAGCAATGTTTTCTTCAAATACTACTATTCTTGCACTTGATGGTGCTGAACCAGCAGTAAATGGTTCTGAAACTAAATCTGTTGCAGTTGTAGCAGCAGCGTTAAATCCTGTTGCAGTAATAAACACATAACCACCTTGAGATGTATTCCAGTAGTTTACACCGTTACCAACACCTGGTTGATATACAGGATCGCCTGAGTCAGCAACACTTGTACCAGAACCTGCAGTTGTAGCACCAGAAGCAACCTGTGGGTGACCAAAGTAAGATGATCCTCCACCACCTGCCCATGCACCATGGTGACCCATTTGACCACCACCACCNCCGCCTGCAAAGAATCCCATCCCTGCACCAGCCTGGTCAGTGTGCATAAATCTTTCTGTTTCGAAACCGTCTGGACCACCAGCAGAAGGGTGTTTTGTACCCGCCTGTTCTTGGTCTCCTCCACCACCACCGTTTGGTCCGTTTGATGTTTGTTCGCCTCCGCCTGCAGCTTCTCCAGTTGTTCCCCCACCAGCACCACCATTTCTTGTTGGTGTACCTAGTGGTTGTGAACCGTTTGCACATCCTCCACCACCAGCAACAAATGCGATTTGTGGTGAAATAGGTGTGTAATTCATTCTTTGTCCACCTGGTGAATAAGGTGGAGATGCCCCAGCAACCTGAGGTGTAGAGTTTGTTGAAACTCCAAAAGTATTTCCTGTATTTTCCCAATCAATCTCTGCAGGACCTACAGATACGTATGACATTGAACCACCGCCACCAAAGTGACCGTGACCCGAAACTCTTTGTCCCCAACCACCACTATCTAGTGAATCAGGAAGGTAAGCATATATACCTGTACCTGGGTGGTTATTATTCATTGGGTTAGAAGTTGGCCATGGATTACCAGGACCTTTTAGTACATGACCATTTGTTGTTTGGTTATCTACTCCAACTCCTATATAAACCGTTTGACCAGCTGTTACCGTTAAGTTACCAGAAACGTGGCCTCCACCACCTCCAGTACCTCTCATAAAGTTAGGTTGGTTATAAGGACCTCGTCCTCCGCCGCCCCAACCTTTAACCGTTATAGTACTTACACTTGGGTCAACAGCATATTGACCGTCTGAATAGTGATGTCCTAATGGTTGATATGATTGTGGGTGAACTGCTTGTGCAGTTGAAGTGTCAGGTTCTGTTACCGAACCAACACCTGTTTCATATAAAAATCCGCCTGCAAATGAACCCATTGGAGATGATTGACCATCATCCTGTGTAGAGTTAATATAGTAATCTGAAGCAGCAACGTATCTATCGTTAGCACTTGCAGTTTCTTCAACTCCTGATTCATCATGGAACTCATCAACAACTCCATCAACAAAATTAAAGACCGTTAAACTTTCGTTAACAGCCATTTTAAAACCTAATAAACCGATATTATCTTTGATTGTATTTAAATCACTTGAAGTAGCGACACCTGTTACCTTAGAACTTGCGATAGCAGCTGATGGACTTATGTCTGCATTGACAATAGCACCATCTGTAATTTCGTTTGATGTAACCGCATTGTTNGCAAGCTCATCTGCTGTTAGAATATTTGATTTNACTTTATCAGCNTCAATTGTTCTAGTTGTTAAATTCGCATTAGTAATCTTTGTTGTCATACTACTATTTATCCTTTTTTAAATTGGTAATTCTCTTATAATAAGCTGCACACCAACTTCTGGNGCAGTTCCTAATGTTAAGGTAGTACCTGAAATAGTGTAGTCGGCAGTCGGTCTTTGTAAGACACCGTTTTCAGTGACTAATACTTTATCAACCGTCATTCCTTGAGTACAAGTAAATCCTTGAGTAGATCCATCACCTGTACTTACTCTCACATTAATTTCTGTTGGTCTATCTTTTCCGTTAATATATCTAACCATTAAATGTCCGTTCCTACTTTTTTAACCCAATAGCCATGGTTTTTGATTTTTCTAGTTTCTCCCTCTGCATTTGAATTAAATACAGGTGAAGATAATTGAACGTATGTTTGTCCTCCTGGTGTACTAGATTTAGCACCATTTTGAGGATTATCGTTAGCCTTTGATCCACTTGGGACTATTGTCTGAACTGCCATACTTCAATCCTTAACTATTATACGTCTTCCAAAACTGAAAGAACAACATCAATTGATGAACCAGCAGAAGCTTCTGCTCTGATTACATCAGCGTTTGAACCATCGTTTTGAACTACAATTTTGTTTCCTTGCATAATCTCAACCGTTGTATTTGCAGGTACTTTTAATCCATTAACAATGTATGCGTCATTTGAACCGTCTTCGTTATCTAAAAAGATACCGACCGTTCTTTCAGCCGCATTTTTATTACAGATTGATATACCGATAATGATTGATTCTAATGCAGTGGAACCAGCGCCTGCAGGTACTGAATACACAGCGTCACCTGACGCACCTGTACTTGTTCCTACATTTGGTTTTGCAAATCTTTTAAAATCGTTAGCCATTTAAACTACCCTTTATAGTATTTATACTTTTTAAAGTATAATGTTTATATTTATATTATAATTAACCTAAAGCAATTGCCTGTGCAATCGCAAAAGGTCTAGTTGCAACTCTATCACTACCTTCAGTAATTGTAGTCGCAGTAATTGAAGAAATCCCAGTAATTGTAGTACTTAAAGCAATATTGAATTGATCTGTAGCAGATACCGTTGCTGAAATATTTGAGTCTCCAACTATATTTAGTATGTCACCACCACTAATAGTTTGTGTGGTACTTGTACTATCTCGTATAACAAAGTTATTAGTACCCCCAGCAGCCTCGTTAATCGCAGCTACCAATGAGGTTTTACTAGAAGTCGTTAAAGCAGTCAAATCTCCTGTGTCTGTCGCATGGGAATTGAATGTTGTTCTTAGCGTTTCTAAAGTATCTGTTGTATCTACACTTCTTACAGCCATTTTACTTGTTTAATACCTTTGTTAATAAACTTTTTATTTCTTTCATTTCGTTTTTAATAGTATTTATTTCTTTTACAGCACCTCTTAAAACGTCATTTGTTTTTTCTCTGTTTTTATACTTACTCATGTAAGCAGTAAATTCAGACGTACTTGTATTTAATATAGCATTTGATTTTACATCTCTTACTAAATTTGTTTGTCCTTGTACTTTAATTTGTGCCATAATTATACCGCAAGAGCAATTGCTCTTAAATCTTTTATTCGTGCAGTGTATGAACTATTTGTTCCTTTAAACACTACTTTAATTTGAAAACTTGTAAACTCTGATAAATCACTTACACTAAACTTATGATCTTTGAAATCTATATCTAATACTTGATCTCCTGTTGATGGATCAACAGCACTATCAGGTGCACCAGTTGTGTTAAATGGTGTAAATGGTATATCTTCTATTCTTCTTGTTTCTTCACCACCACTTACTCTGAAAAATGCAGTTATAGAAGAAGTATCTCTAACACTAGCNGCAAGTCTTACATCTAAAGCAGTAGATTGATTTACTAGATTAATTGGTTTTGTAATGTATTGACCAGCAGATGAACCACCCTCTGTTGCAGTATCTTCTTCAAAGTCAACCGTGTTTGTAATTTTTGCAACAACTCTAGCACCGTTAGTTGGCGCAGTCGTCATTGTTAATGTTGTACTTGAAACCGTAAAGTCTATTTGAGGTGTTAACTTTTTACCATCTTTTCTAACATCCATTATGTGTACATCACTTGGTGTAGCACTTAAAGTAAATCCTGCTGTTGAACCATCACCTATAAATGTGTCAGTAGATGATACCGTAGGATTATTTAATCTGTTTGAAATTGCAAAAGCATTAACTCTTTTTAAATCTATCACTGGTGATAAATTAGCATTTGATGAACTAAATGTTATATTGGACACAATTGATTTAGAACCAGACATTTCGTTTGTTTCATTAATTTCACTTGCAACTAATCTAGGAGATGTAAAGTAAATATTATCTCCTAATACTACATTTTGAGCATCGGATGCTGATTGTAAAGTAAATGGTGTTTCTGTACCGTGTATAGATTTACCTGTTGTTGTTCTTAATGTAGCACTTAAAGAAGTATTAGGATGAATAACATGACCTATTTGAAGTTGTAATACGTCAAATAATCTATTTTGTGTTGCCGTTGCTGTTGCGCCACCAACATCTCCTGTTGCGTTTGCAGCTCCACCAGCAACTACATCATAAGAATCTAGTGTTATATTTTTTATACTAGTATATGTACCGTTAATATTACTATGAGTAATACCATTATATGTGCCTGAAGCAATATCACCAATTGTCACATTGTCAGACGTGTTGTGCATACCATGATTTTTATGAAATACTCTAATTGTAGTTGAACCATTAAATGTTCTAATAGAATTATTATTTAATAATTTTGTAGGTAAAGTTTTATTTGCCAATGTTAATGTACCAGACGCAGTTGTATCAAATACTGCTTTTTTCAAAGTGTATTTTAAATCTTCCATTTGATCTGGTTGCCATGTTCTATTATTAGCAGACTTAAATAATACACCACTTGCTGGTTGTTTAGATACCGTTCTATCACCACCAATTACTTTATCACCTAGTCTTGCAACATAAACATTGTAATCTGTTGAGTCAGAATATAATACTACGCAATATTCTTTTCCCTCTTGTAAGTAAACTGGACTATCAAATGTAAATGTAGTTGCAGTTGTACCATCTGTTGATGTATTTACATCACTTGCATTTAAATATTTTTGTGCAAATGGTAATAATGTAGTAGATGGATAACCATTTACCATTTTTCTAATTTCTGCCCTTACAGGAATAGTTGAAGATTTAGAAGAGAAGAAAGCATCCACACTTGTTATAAATGCGCCATCTTCATCTTCAACAATAAATGATTGTGCTAATGGATCACTAGTATTATTCTGACCATTATCACCATCATTTCCAGTTTGTCTTTGAGCAATAACTCTACTTGCTGATCTTGTTGTTGATCTTCTTCCAGAGGTCGTTGTTCTAATTGTTCGTGCTTCTCTTGTTGAAACGATAGCTTCTTGTACCGTTTCTATTAATCCTTTTGCGTCATAGTCTGCTTCTGCCGAAGTTTCTATATTACTTTGATTTAAAGAATTAGTTGATGAACTTGTTAATCTGAAAACTCTTTTACCTGTTCTCCATCTTGGATTTACACCATTAAATGGATCAGGTATTGCAAATGTTCCTACTACACCACCGTTAGCATCCGTCACTAGGTTACCACCCAATGAACCGCCAGATGGTGTCACATAAACTGATATGTCAATATTATCAAAGAAAGGATGAACTCTAGTATTAGGTCTCATACCTCTTGCAGTAAATGTAATTGTTCTTTGTCTTATAAATGGTGCAAATGCAACAGATATAACTCTACTACCTAAACTTTGTCTTACTGCCTGTGGTACTATTACTGATCTGATACCACTTCTTGTTTGAACAACATCTCTACTTGTTGTTTGCACTAAAGAGTCNCCTTGCCATCTTGTAGTTGTTCTTGGATTACCTGACCATTGATCTTGCCATTCATTCCATTCAGTACCTAAAGGTATTTCAGATGTACTTGTATTATCAAGGCCTAAATCTCTAGCCATGTTATCAAAAGAACCATTAATGTTAACTACTAATTCTGGAGCTCTTCTTGTATCTTTCCACTCATCAAGTGGTGGATCTAATTCTATGTTACCTACCCAATTGAATATTAAGAACGGATTTAAATTTTCTGTTGTAGTTGCATATGGTTGCTCAATCATATTAGTTTGAGAATATGGTAATGTAATTAAGTCACCAGTTTTCTGATAGTTTGCAGCCGTTCGATCTCCTGCAACAATTGTCGTTAGATCGTCATCTATTTCTTCAAATTCTACTATGTCTTCATTAAATAATGTTCTTGCTTCACCTCTTGCTCTATCTATTGCAAGTTTGTAATCATTGTTGCCTACGTCACCAACATTGTGACCACTAAAATTATCAACAACAAAACCATTTTTAAATCTGTCAAAACCATCAGCGTCTTGTATTTGTAAATTTTGTGCATCGGCTTCTAATAAAGAAAGTTGAGTGTAGTATTCAATATTTTTAATTCTATCTTCTATTCTACCAATGTCTCTCATGGTAAATCTTTGATTGTCTTCTTTCTTAATTTTGACATCTCTTGTATCTAAAGTATAACTAGGTATTGTAAATGTTGCCAATAACATATGACCATCTAAATCTGATGGCTCTAATGGATTAAGAGCAGACGCACCTTCAACTGCTTTTAATAAACCATTTCTAGTCATAAAAATTTTGTCTATTCTATTTAAATAAAATTCAAAGTCAGCAGTAATATCTGAACCAAATTTTATAACATCAACCGTAGAGTTACCAGAACCATCAAAACTTCTATCGTTGCCNCCAGAATTAATTGTACTTGCGTCATCTACTCGTGGTCTGAAATCTAAACAATCTCTTAATTCAAATTTATCACCAGTGGTATCTGAAGTATAACTTGGTATGTTTTCGTAATCTACTTGACCTGAATATGAGTCAACATCAAAATAATCACCAGTACCATGTGCAAAGAAATCAAAATTTACAAGTAATCTACCTGTTGGTACAATTGCACCTGGTTTTAATTTTAATCTACCTATATCGTAGAAGTTATCTCTTTGACCAGTGTCTAAATCAAATCTATCTGAAATATCTGTATCACTAGCAGTAGCGTTTGTACTAAAATCAGCAGACATATAAACATTGTTTATATCAAATACGTCAGCCTTACCAAGACCAATAGTACCTGATTCTATTTCTGTCTGACTTGTTTTTTGAATAGTTGAACCGTTTGTTAAAGTTTTTGTTTTAGAACCATCTGTCTTACTTAATGTTGCAAGTATCTTAACTTTGTGACCATTAAAGTTTGCACCAAAGTCTAGTTTTAGTGAAGCACCTGTAGGTGAACCTGTTAATTCAAATATTGCGTCACCCTCATGGTTATTACCAGTTAAGTTTAATACATCACCAACAGCACCAGTTCCACCAGAACCAGTCGTCATAATTGTAACCGTAAAGTCATCACTTGAAAGTGAAGAGAATGTTTCATCAGTTCCTGCGTTAATAGTACCATCACCATTAGATGATAATGTTGAAACAAATTGTCTTCTTATAGAATAATTTGTATCAGTAGCATTACTATTAGCTGCTGTCTTTAATGTTTTAATTGTTTTATAAGGTAGTTTTTTAATTGCAGTATTTTGCTCAGGATTTTGTATCTTNGATCTTCTTCTTGTTATAATAGTAGAAGTTGATACATCAGCAGCCCCAACATTAGCAGTTAAAGTTGCCTGTGTTTGAGATACAATATTTTTAACTAAAGCAGTAACCGTACTACCTGCGTCATTAATAAATGAAATTGAATCACCTATTTTTAAATCTCTTGTAAAGTTTGTTCCTTTACCAATTAAGTTATTTGTAGCATTTGCAATTGAAGCAACACCTACTAAATCTACATTAGCACCATGAGTAGAGGTTAAATCTGTATCTGAAGTATAAGTTGGCGAACCAGCCATACCTATTTGTTTTACTGCTGACACTTCTCTTGTTGTTGCAGCTTTTAATCCTAATACATCTGATTGTAAAGTACCACTTACATTTGAAGTTTGACCAGAAATGGTTTCACCTGCAGTAAATGTTCCTTTAACACTTGACAACACAATAGTTGTGTGTGTAAATGTTGGTGAAGATGAAAAGGCAGTGACTACTTGAGGAGTTAATCCATCTGAAGAATATAACTCAAAAGTATTTGTTGTAGAATTTCTAATTGTAAAAATGCCAGGTGTATATGCTGTTGAAGCAATTGACATTGTACCACCCGATACATTAACTTGTTGACCATCTTTTAATCCATGTGCAGATTTTGTAAATACACCAGCACCATCAGGAGCAGGAGTTGTTGAACAAGACGCACCAGCAAATGAAAGAGTTGCAGTAATACTTTCTACAATACCTGTAGCACCTGAACTTGCACCAGAAAGAACTTCACCAGTTGTAAATGAACCAGTTGTAGTTAATTCTAAATGTGTAAACATTTCTATATCAAATAGATAATGTCTGTAAATTGAAGTCGTTGCGTTAATGTCTAAAGATTCTGTTGCAGATACGGTTTCAAAACCACGAGATTTTGCTCTACCAATTTGAGGTATAGTTGTACCGACCGTTGATTGTTGAGTTCCTCTTACAGCAGTTGCAGTATCAAATAAGTTAACCGTTTTATATGCCTCTACTGGACCACTACCAACAAATCCTATATCTGGTGAACCAAATACATTATTTACATTAATAAAATTTTGAACATCAAATCTTTGTTTGTGATTATTTTGTGTATCAAACTCTCTTGCTTTATTTAATGCAACAAAGGTTGTTCCTATTGTTTCATTTTCATATCCTCTAACATATGCTTTAAAAGGTGAAACACCAATTGCAAGTTTTGTAGCAGAACCGCCGTTTCCTCCAGTAAATATACCTCTGTTAGTTCCTGATAATAAATGTTCTCTTACTTCAAAATCAGGATTAGTTAAAGAATAATCTCCTGACTCGTCAAATGTTCTTCTAGCAAATGTATCTTCTAGTACAGCATATTCTGTATGTCTAACTTTTGATTTAATTTCACCATTTTCTACTCTAGCAATTTCATAAAAGTTATCGTCTTCAGTAGAAGCTAAAGTTTTTTTAGCAAGTGTTAATAATATTTTAAATCTATGAGCACCAGGTGCGTTTAAGTTTGAAGAACCTTGAGCGTTGTCTGATAAACTTGCGTCATCATTAGAGGTTACAAAAGATTCAGTAACCGTAAAACCAATTCTGTATGAAGGTGAGTTTGTATATTTGTCTAATATTAAAACTGAAGCATCAGCCTGTACAAAGAAACCATTAATATAATATACACCTGATTCAACAGCAGCTGCTGAACCTGTTGCAGTTGTATTTACTACAGCAGTTGGTGAACCACCACCACTTGATGTAATTGTTTCTCCATCAGTAAATACGGTTGCAGTATTATTAGTTCCTGTCTTATTATATTTTACAAATAATGTATCAGGATCAGTTCCGTCATCAGCAGATACGCCAATAACTTCAGCAATAACTCCTGAAGAACCACCTGTTATAGTAGTATTATTGTAATCGTTAATTGAACTTGCAGATTTAGATGTTAACTTTACAGCGTAGTATTTTGTGTCAACAGATATTTGACCAGGTATTACACTTGCTCCTTGTTGGAACATATGATCACCAAATCTTTCAATTTGATTTTGTATAATACTTTGTGATTGTGTTAACTCTCTTGCTTGTACAGCAAACGCAGGTCTAAAAAGTATTCTATGAAACTTTTTCGACTCGTTAAAATCGTCATAATAGGGACTGACATTAAAATCAGTTGAAGCTGCCATTTATTTCCTCTTTAATTAAAATTCAACAACGAGTTTGACGTTTTCAGTTTGGTCAGTAGCCCTTGTAATAGGTGCTCTGTTCTCAATGTACATTACATCGCCTGTATCGTTATCTAACTCTGAAGAAGAATAACCACCAGTAAATGAAGCACCGTTAACTGAACTAGAAAAACCTGTGTCTGGAGTACCAGTTGCACTTGAATCTTGTCCACTTACAACAGCCGCAGTACTAAATGCAGTTTTATTACCATTAGAGTCAGCACCCTCATCATTGAATCTTGTTTGTATATAATATAAAATTCTGTTTGTTGAATCGTATTCAACAACTTTACCTACAGCACCAGTAGTTGCCTGATTGATTTCTTCATCAACCGTAAATGTTCCTGGTGTAGGTGAAGCGGCAAATCTTATTGCCTTTGTAGCTCTTAATGTTGTTGCCGAAGCAGCACCGCCACCTGATTGTGGATCTCTTATAAGAGCAATTTTTCTAAAATCGTTAGCAGCAGATACATCTGAACCTGATCCTGATTCAACACCTTCAAAGTTAGTGTTTAACATTACAAAGAAACCACCTAATTCTTTGATTGCGTTTGAACCGTGACCACCTTTTGGTCCGATAATTACATCTAATTCTGCACCTGAACCAGCACCACCACCTTGAGATAATATATCAGCATTTCTAATATATCCGTAAGTGTATCCTGTACCAGCAGTTGTAATTGCAACAGCAGTAATAACTCCTGAAGAAAGTGTAACCGTACAAGCGCCTGAAGCACCATCACCTCTTATTGGTACTGAAGTAATAGTACCTGAAGTAGCACCACCCGATACCGTNTANCCTGATCCTGCAGTTTTAATTTTTACTATATCTAATGCACCGTTAACAGCAGCAGATGAAACCGTTGAATTAGTTGCGACTGCCATAAAGTCAGTAGATAAAAAGTTTGCTTGTTGAGTTGCAGATAAAGTGTACATATATTTCCACTTGTATCCATCACCTGTTGTTAATGTAGAAGTTGAAGTTCCTGTAGGTTCTACCGTTGAGGCAGCCCCAGCGTTATTATCTAAAACTTTGTAAACATTGTAAGCAGATGATACAACAAAAAATGTTGCGTCAAATAAATTTGTAGCACCACTATTAGCACTTTGAGTAGAAGTTCCGCCAGTAATTCTTCTACCGTAATCATGTCTGTAATAGTCGTAAGTTGTGCCAGTTGTCCAGTTTCTTCTTGGTATCACTATTGATACGTCTGAACTTGTAATTTTCTTAGCTGCGATTGCGTCATCAAAAGTATAAAACTCATCATCTACTGAATCAATCGGTGCGATAGGTGCTGAGTCAGTACCTTCGTTTTCTGTTCTTGCGTCTGGTCTTGTTGATGTTGCGAAAGGTTGAGGTCTTCCTAACATCATATAATAAACATTTGCTCCGCTTTCTGAAAAAGACTCGACAAATTGTTCTTGGTTATGAACCCTAAATTTGTTGGTTACTATTGCTGGCATTTTAATTCTTCCTTATTCATATTTATATGTTATCCTAAAGCAATTCCCATTGCTATCGCAAATGTTCTTGCGTTATTAATTTGAGTTTGAACATTACTAGTCACTCCGTTTAAGTGACCAAACTCTGTATTATCTACCGTTCCACCACCTATATCTGTAGCAGCGATACCTCCAGTAAAATTGATAGTATATGTACTACCTGATACTGAACTTGATAGACCAGTACCTGTATTAATTCGTAAATCACCCCCTAAAGACACTACCCCAGCAGTTGAACTATCATCAATTAAATTCAATGATGGGAATGTGTTGGTAACATTAAAAGTTTTATTAGTGACTGATTGTGTTAATGTTGTAGTAAGTACGTTTGCAGGTTCAAATTTAGAACTTGAACTATTAAAAATTAAACCTTGATTTGCACTTACGCCTNTAGCATTAACATTAAAACTAATAGATGATCCATCACCTATTGCACTATAAACTTCAGAAAAGTTTGCATTAACAATCTGACCACCTGCTCGAATAGTACTACCCGTTCCGTCATTGACCGTTGTACCTACATTAATTATTTGTTTAACCATTGTTAATCGTCTTCTCTAACTTCTTTTAAAACTCTTATTCTGTCATTGATTTCAGGCGCAATTTTAAAAGTAAGATTACCATTTTCTATTGTGTAATCTTCATTTTTTTTCATAACTACACCGTTCACCGTGACTAAAATTTCGTTATCTATACTATTTATACTCATAATTAAGCCTTATCAAATTTTATACTTCCACTATCAAAAGTTGCAAGTGTTTCATCAAAACTATCATTACTAATCTGCCATATCTCTGAAGGTATTGTAAAACTTGATTTTAATTTAAACCCAAAGTCTGATAGATTATTTAACTCTCCATCAATTGATGTGTTTTGTGTGCCTTGTAATCTTATACCAGCCACGTCAGAAACACTGACCTTTGTTGCAAAATGTTGTGCTAACATTCTATGAGATAATCCTTTTAATGTAGGACCTGCAACAGGTACACCAAATTTAGTAGAGTTGCTTCTGATAGCAGTTGTTTCTTTTACAACACCACCAGCAGACTTTAATATATATTGTCTTTTTAAAGTGACATCTCTTGTATTAGGTGTAAAGTGATTATGTGTTGAGTCATCTAAATCTGCAGGTACACCAGCAAGAGGATTTGCTCTTAATGAAGTACCATCATCAACCGTACCTAGTTTTCTTCGTAAGATAGTTGTAAATATAGTTTTGATTACTCCTAATATTTCTTCGGTTACTGAACTATTTAATCCAGTCACATTTTTTAATCTCATGTTTACATTATTTGTAATATCTACTTCACCTTTAAAATAGAAACCAGCAGAGTGTAAAGTTTTCTTATAAGTGTCTCTCCACTCATTAATAGAACGACCTACTTTTATAATGTAAGAATAATCCTGATACAATAAACTATCTTGTATTCTCATTGAGTCCTCAGATATGTGACCATCTTGTCCAATGTATGCACCATCAGTGTCAACAATTACATCAACNGTTGCTGTTGCAGTTGCCTGATCGACATGATGTATCGTTGCAGTGGTACCTGAAGAACCGCCTGAGATTTGTGTCTCAGCAGTAAATATTCCTGACGCACCTGAACATTTTAAAAGATTAGTATTTGTATCTAAAGAAACTACCGTAGCAGTAACCACACTTGAACTTGCGTCTAAACCTGTAATTGTTTCGCCAATTGTAAAACCCGCTGTTCTACTTTTTAATAATAGATAAGTTGGTAATGCAAGTGAAGGTGGTGATGGTGAGTCACCATAGTTTGCGCCTAACTCTGTTGTTTTTAATTTTGTAATTCTTCCTACTTCACTGCCTTTTGCAAATATGCTAGCATTATTACCTGAAGTAGATGTTATTGTTAAAGTTGGTAAAGTATTATAACTACCACCAAGAATAACTCTGACATCTGTAATATCATTTGAACCTGTGTTTGCCTCTTGTACTATTTTATTACCTGTATATGAATCACCTTTAGTTGTTTCATCTTCAAGTACAATATGATCTGTTGCACTCATGCCTGTTGTATTATCTTCAGGTGCAATACCACCATTTACAACAGATACTTGAGCCGTAGCAGTACCAGTGTTAAAATTAATTGTATCTCCTATTTCATATCCAGTACCACCTGCGTCAACATAAATTTCTTCTAAGGCACCTGAACCTACATCTTCAATATTAATAACAGCCCCATTACCACCACCAGTAATTACGGTTGTGTCGTTTGGATTATAATATGATCCATCATTAGTTAAAGTTTTTGTAGCAATACTTGCCATTAATGTACAACTAATCACTACATCTGAATCTGTGTTATCAACGCCAGTTATATTTTGACCAGCAATAAAAGTACCATCAATACTATCTTCATTTAAAATAATTTCTGTAATAGTTTCACCACCTATTGAAAACTTAAATACGTTTTCTACAATGGCAGTCGCTTCATTAATAATAAGACTTGACGGTACGTCTGCTTGAGTTATAGTTTGACCTATAAGATTTAATGATTCTGAATCACCTACTTCTTTACATCTTAAAACTTTTTTAATATCCCAAGTACCATCAGATACTCTTAACATATTTTCTTTAGGAAAAGTTAATTCTGCATTTTCATTAAATAATAATTTAAAAAATATTTCNGANGCTCTTTTNGTACCTTTTGCTCTGATAAAGTGATTTAACATTTTTAATTAATTTTCTTTTGTTTAAACCAGTTGTTAAATTTTCAGGTATAGATTGTAGAAAAGCATTTCTAAACTTGTTTAAGAATCCTTGAATTACTTTATCAGGATCAGGATAGTTTAAAAGTTGTTGAATATTTTGTACTGGGTTTGCTCTGTAAGTTGTAATTGTAGCAGTTGCACCAGAAGTTGAACCTGTGATTTCTTCNCCCTCTTGGAATTTATTATCATGTGCAACAAATAATCTTTGACCACCATCTATATCTTCAATTAGAATAGTTGTAGTTGCACCTGTTGTTGTGCCAGTTATTGTCTCACCATTTTGAAAGTCACCAATAGTTGAATCTTCTAAAATTAAGTTATCACCATCATCTCTTTTTTGTCTGTTAGTAGAGTTTAATAATATTCTGTTTANATTAGCTGTTTCAGTTTCTAATAGTAAAGTATTAGGCGCACCAATATCTTTAAGTTTCATCTCAGCACATTCTAAAAATTTGTAATACTCTTTTACAAAATCTAAAAAGAATGGATGATCTTCAAGTACAAACTCTGGTACTTGATGTTTTATGATATGGGATATTTTATCTTTAAAGTCTGCCATTTACTAATAACTTGATGTTGTAGTATAACCAACACCAGCATTAGCAGAACCACCTACAAGTGTATCAGCGGCTACCGTAAATGAACTATTGGTTACATCTATGTTAACTATTTGATTTCTTACAGGCACTACATCATTTGAACTAGGAGTAACCGTACATTCAATAACACTTGAAGCAGATCCTCTTATATTTTCAACACTAGTAATATTAACTGAATTGATTGATAATGATCCTGCTGAATAATCAATTGTACCAGCAGTATTGTCAACATATGTTCTAACTTGGTTTGCAAGATAGTATCTTCTTATGTTTCCTTGTCCATCATCATCAAAGAAATAAACATTAGTAGTATCTCCTGAAACTTTAAAACCTGTTGAAGATAATATACCACCAGCACTTGAATTATGGCCTGAGTGTGGATTATATAATGCGTTATTAAATGACACCGTATAGTTTGTTGCAGTGCTTAAAGTTGGAGTAAATGATTTTCTAATTTTCACCGTTGTAATATTTGATAATATACTTGAGTCAGCGTCATCAATCAATTCTATAACTTTTGAATATCTAAACACACCATCAAATTGATTTAATGTGTTATCGTTGTAATTAGTTAAAGCATTTGTAATATCTGTTTTAATAGTTTCTGTTCCTTTAGTTGTAGCCTGTTCATNATATTTTACATTTGATGTTAAAANAATATCAGTTGTTTCTGGATCAAGTATAACAGGAGTAACCGAAGCAATAGAAAACTTTTTTAATTGATTTACTATATCTGTTTTAGTTGTCTCTGTTAAATTAGAACCTGATTTTGCTTTTATTGAAATGTAAACACGACCATAAAAAGGTGTNTCGTTATCTTCACCACCCCAAGCAGAAACAGATTTTGCATTAGCATAAATCTCTTGTACTTTAACTTTATAATCTTCTACGGTTACTGCTCTATCCTGTGCAGAGTAAGATTTCGGTGCATTAAATTTAACACTTGCATTTGTCTCAGCNTCTGAACCATTAGCAGCATTTGAATTAGTTGTTATTGTTGTATCACTAAAACCACCAATGTTGCCATTTAGTGTAAATGTTGTTGCACCATTAGCAGCAGTTTTATTTGTCACAACATATTTTAAAATTACTATATTACCATCTTCTAATTTTTTACCAATAACACCATCACCAAAGTACACTTCAAATTTACCATCTTCATCTTCTTGTAAAAAATAAACTTTAGAAGTTGAATCTAATTCTGTAATTGAAGTTGCTTTAGTGTAAGTATTAGTTGTTGTATCACTGGCACTATTTTGTACCGATACAGATAAAGTTGTTGTATCAGCATTTGCTGATTGTATTAAAAACTTTTGATCCAGATCTGCTGTATTTGCAGTATATTGAAAGGTTACATATGTACCTTCATAAATTTTAACATTTGAAAAAGTGTAAATGTTATTAATAGGTGAAATTGTATTNGATGTGATGGTTACAAAGTTATAAGTTTGACCATCAACCGTTGTTGAAAATTTTGTACCAACAGGCATTGTTAAAGTAGAACCTGTTGCNTTGTTAACTACAATATTTAAATCNGCTACTGGNGATCTTGGTGAGTTAGGTGTATAACCAAGTGCCTTTGCTAAAGATACAATGCTGTTTCTTAAATCAGCAGTATCAATAAACATTTCATTTGCTAAAATGTTTGCATTGTAGGATAAGTAGTGTGTGTTGTAAGCAAGTAAGTCCAATAACACAGACATACCTGATCCTTCAAAATCATAATCGTTAAAAGTATTTTGTTGTGATAAAAATCTTTTTAAGTTTCCTTTGATTTGATCAAAATCTAATTGTGATATATTTAATTTACTTGCCATGTTATCTTAATCTTTGTAAAAATTCTGTTATGGTTACTGGTTCAGGTCTATTTAAAACATAGAAAGTAATCGTAACCTTATATTGATTTCTATCTATATCATCTTGTACAATGATCTGATTTATATCTACTCTTGGCTCAAAGTTTATTAAAACTTCTTCTATTCTATCTTGTAATAAAACAGCAGATAGAGGACTAATAGGTTCAAATAATAAATCTCTAACACTTGACCCGATTTCAGGATGAAAAGGTTTTTCAAACTTGTTTGTAAGTATTAAATTACGAACCGATCTTTTTACTGCCTCAATNTCTGTTAATCTTGCAACATCATTAGTCGCAGGATTTTTAGTAAAATTTAAATTTAGATCGCTGTATGTTCTAGTCGATCTAGTCGAGTTATTTTTACTTTGTGCGTCATAGTTAGATAGTGCCATAGTGCTAATATTTATACACTATCCACTGAAGACATTAGAAGAACCTGAGGTCATTGCGCCTGCGTCTGCACTATCACCTATTCTACCTATTGCAATACTATTAATAAACACCGTACTTGATCCTGCGTTTAAATTTGCAACATGATCAGCACATGGAGGGTTAGGTGGGAAAGGGTGAGGAACCGTAGGTGTGCCTACAACAGACACTAATATACTATTTGAAAATACGGTTGATTGTAAAGGTGTTGATAAAGTCGTTGTACTTGAACAAATATGACCTGTACTTAAACTATCACCTTTTCTACTTACTGCTGGCATTATGCACTTCTTACTACTCTTCTTGCTTCTAATTTTGCTTTTTGTTCAGCTCTTCGTTTTTCAACTACTATTGCTTGTCTGATTTTTCTACCTATAGGTATTTTAACTGTGTCTGTTATTGATTTGCCTTTTTTACTAACATATTCAACACTTATAAATTTATCATCTTTATAATCGTTTTGAACAGACATTACTGCCTTTTTTAAACTCAAAGCTTCTTTTTCTTTTTCTTCACCTGCTACATTCCAAAATTTGTACATTCTCATTTTTGCCATTATATGATTCCTTTATTATATTATTCTACACATTCAGCACATCTACAATCATCACAATTGTCCTGTGTATTTACGTTATTACAATGCTGAGGAGCATTGCAATTGCTACACAATTCTGTACCTTCGTTATTTTTAGCCATTTTAGTGTCCTTTCTTTACGGCGCCTTTAAAAAAAAAGGCGCCTAAAGTTATACTATTATTTAGTCTTTATCTTCATCATCATTATCATCATCATCTTCATCAAAATCTTCATCTTGTGGTGCTTCAATTTCTAAAACTGACTCAATTTCTTCAATTCTTTGCTCTAAATTGTCAATTTTTTCTTCAAGTCTTTCTAAGATGTTTTTATTTTCTTCGGCCATGAATGGTTCCTTGTTAATTTGTGTTTTTCAACGCAATTTTCAAGTTTATTTTCTAAAATTATAGGGAATGATTCGAATCTATTTATAGAAATCGGTAAATTTACGGAAAAAATGAGTAAAATAAAGGGTTTTTGTTCACATTTTGTTCTATACACGCCAAAATGCCGAGGGGTTACGGAAGAATCGGACAATTTTCACCATTTTTTGCTTGAGGAACTTGACTTTTTCGTGTAAATTATACTTATAAAACAAACAAAAGGAAAACACTATGATAAATGTTAATTGGACTGCTAAAACATTAGACGAAGGTATCTCAAATATGATGTCTGGCGCAAAAGCTGACTACGAGAGATTTCATACTTCTAATGGAAAAAAAGAAATAGTACCTGGTTCATATGGGGATACTGAATTGAAGACGTATGACAGTAAAACAAAAATAAATCACGGTAAAAAGTACATTAAAGTTGTACAAGGAAACACTGTTTTTGCTTTTATTGTAAAAGAAGATTTTAAACACTTTAAAAAAGGTGATATATTGAAACCTGCTGGTTGGAATGCACCTGCTTTAAACTCACCAAGAGGAAACGTACTTACTGGTAATTACAATATTCAATGGACTGGTCCATTATACTTAAAATAAGGAGAACACTATGTTGAAAAATATATGGGAAATAACTAAGGCACTTGTTGGGACTGCTTTCGCAATAGGTTTCTTTTATGCGTTGTACATAATTATGTGGGCAATGTCACCTGAAAACGGTTTAGGGTTGTATTAGTACAACTCAACATTAAAGGGCGCTTTTGGCGCCCTTTTTTTAAGCTTATTATTGAAACTTTGTATTACTATGTTTTACTGATATATGTCCTAAAACTCTACCTTTATTAGGTCCTTCTTTAATTGTAAAACCAGATGTTCCGTTGTCGTTAATGCCAACTTCTTTTCTAGCTCTTAAAAGAACATTCTCTTTTTTTTTATTAAGAGAATTATTTGCAAAGTTTTTTAGGAGTTCGGTAAATCTTCCCATAACACCCTCCTTTGTATATTTAAAGTTAGGTGCGTTCCTTCAGCGATTGCTTACTTCCGACTCATATGAGTTGAACGATATTAAGTATTTATATTACATTTTAGATAACCATTTTTGATAACTATAATCTTCACCAAATTTCTTAATATATTCTGCTGATAATTTTCCGTACCTTAATCTATTATATAATTTAAAAGGTAGTGTCCAAAAAAAGTGATAAAGTATACCGTAAAGTATAACTATGTAAATTACAACTAGACAAATATTTTCAAATGTCCAATCTATTTTTCTTTTATCCATTTTATTACAATCCTTTGTACATCAATAACTATAATTAATAATAATATAATACAATATTCCTCTAATAAATTTGAACCAAAAANNTNTAAAGATTTTTCTTTTCCTAAACTAGCAGCTATAATNACTATGGTTATATATGGTAAAAATAACCAAGCAAATAACCTATTCATTAAAATATCTAACTAACTTAAATTCACCTTCGTGTGTTTCAACAAGTGCTGTTAAACTTTCTACCCAATCACCATCATTCATATATTCAATACCATCTATAACTTCAATTGCTGGTGTATGAATATGTCCA
>NHIU01000025.1 GCA_002169755.1 Candidatus Pelagibacter sp. TMED197
GTAGATTTTACAATGAATATAATGTTATGGCAGTAGGGTCAATTTTAGTTGCATTACCACCTGTAGTTTTATTTTTTCTATTACAAAAGCAATTTATAAGCGGACTTACAATGGGCGCTACTAAAGGATAGTTTTCCTTAATGCAACTATCTCAGATACTCTTTCAGCATTTGAGTCAGCAATAGTTCCATCAGTATTTTTAAAATTATTTTCAAAACCAACTCTAGCTTTTCCACCAAGTGAGTATGATTTCATTAAACAATCTGTTTCTGCTTCTCCAAAAGCACATACCCCCCACTCAATGAAAGAAATTATACTTTGGTGTTCTTGGATAAATAGATCTAAGTCTTCTGTTCTACTTTCAAAATTTTTATCGTATCTGCCAAGTACATATAAAACTTGAAGCTTTTTATTTGAAATAATTTTTGATTTTATAGCTTGAATAAATAGTCTTAAATCTTTTACTGAATAAAGAATGTGCTGAACTTGAATATTGTTATCAATTGAAAACTCATAGAAATTTTTAGCTAATTTATAATCTTTTATATCAGGTAACATTTCAACAAAAGCAACTGAGGCCGATTCAGGAGAAAGTTTTCTTACAACATCAAATTGTTCACTAGGGGAGTATTTACCGACTGCTTCAGTTGTAAGTTGCACAGGCAGATCAGGTACCTTAGTTTTCAATTCTTTTATAAGCTCACTGTAAAGGCCTATATCTAAAGTATGGTTTCCATTTTTATCTCTTACGTGAGCATGAATTGCATTTGCTCCACACTTAAAACAATTATCAGCTTCTTCAACTATTTCAGAAATTGTGATAGGAAGATTTGGATGGTCTTTCTTTGTCTTTCTCGCACCATTAGGTGCAACCATTAGTTCAGGAAGATTTGAAAATCTGTTCATATTAAAATAAATGTATAAATTTAGACTATTTGCAAGGTAAATAAAAGCTATGAAATATAATGAACTAGGGAAAAGTGGAATTAAAGTTAGTGAGCTCTGTCTTGGTTCCATGACTTGGGGGTCTCAAAACACTCAAGAGGATGCAAACAGGCAGATAGAAATTTCACTTGATCATGGAATAAATTTTTTAGATACGGCTGAGATGTATCCAACCACTCCTAGATCTATTGAAACCCAAGGTGATACAGAAAGAGTAATAGGACGTTGGTTCAAAAAAAGTAAACAAAGATCTAAAATTGTTTTAGCTACAAAAATAACTGGGAAAGGTTTTAAGTCCATTCGTAACGGAGACCCAATCTCTATTTCAAATTTGAGAACTGCCCTTGAGGGAAGTCTAAAAAGATTACAAACTGATTATATTGATCTTTATCAGCTTCATTGGGCTAACCGTGGTTCATACCATTTTAGGCAAAATTGGAATTATGATCCCACNAATCANGAGACNAATAAAGAATTGGACGAAACTTTTAATATATTAAATGAANTAAGTAAATTCNTTCAAGAAGGAAAAATNAGAACAATTGGTTTATCNAATGAAACNGCTTGGGGNACNCTTCAATTTTCAAGAATTGCAAAAGAAAATANTTTTCCTAAAATTGTANCAATNCAAAATGAATATAGTTTNNTGTGNAGACACTTTGATCTNGATCTTGCAGANGNNTGTCACCANGAAAAANTTGGNTTNTTATCTTTTTCACCTTTAGCTTGTGGAATTCTGTCAGGAAAGTATTTAAACGGAGTTATTCCTAATGGATCTAGNAAAAGTGTTTATAATGATTTAGGAAATAGAAATACTCAACTAATGAACAATGCTTCAGAAGCATACATAAATTTAGCCAATAAAATTAATCTTGACCCTTGTCAAATGGCACTGGCATTTTGTTTAAAAAGNCCTTTCATGNCATCTGTTATTTTTGGAGCAACATCAGAGAAACAACTTATTAATAATATTAAGTCTACTGATATAAAACTAACTATAAGTCATCTGAATGNAATTGAGAAAATTNATAAGTTATANCCTNTCCCTTTTTNAATAGAAAAGATGAACTTTTACCTTCCTAAAGAAAAGTAATNTANATTAGCATCAGACATTTCNTTTGGNTCAAATATATTTCTTAAATCAATAANANTATTNCCNTTCATTAATTCTAAAATAGATTTTGGATNTAGAGNNCTAAATTCATTCCATTCAGTCAAAATAACAAGAATATCTTTATCTTTCATACAATCTTGTGCACTAGTTGAAAAATTAACTTTATCCGAAAAAATTTGCTTTGCTTCTGACATTGCAGCCGGATCGTATACATAAATGTTAGCTTTCAGTTTCGATAACCCATTTATAATATCTATTGAAGGACTTTCTCTCATGTCATCTGTTTCAGGCTTAAATGCCAAGCCTAAAATTGCAATATTTTTATTTTTAATGTCGCCAGCTACTTGTTGTATCTTATTAACCATCCCTTGTTTTCTAAGATTATTATATTTAAGAGTCTCTTCAACCAAAGAAATTGGGGTTTTATTATCTTTAGCAGTTTTAACTAGTGCTAAAGTATCTTTTGGAAAACAACTTCCTCCATAACCCGGACCTGTATGTAAGAATTTACTTCCAATTCTTTTGTCTAAGCCCATTCCTTTTGCAATATCATCAATATTTGCACCAACACTTTCACATAAATCAGACATTTGATTTATATATGAAATTTTTACTGCAAGAAAAGCATTTGAAGCGTATTTTATTAGCTCTGAACTCTCTAATGAGGTAAAAATAATTGGAGTTTCTAAAAGAAATAACGGCCTATACAAAGTAGCCATTATTTTTTTTGCTCTTTCAGTTTCAAGACCAACAACAACTCTATCCGGTCTCATAAAATCTTCAATTGCAGATCCTTCTCTCAAAAATTCAGGGTTTGAGGCAATATCAAATTCAGCTGTTGGATTATTAATTTTTATGATTTCTTTTACTTTTTTTCCAGTTCCAACTGGTACTGTAGATTTTGTGACTATTAAAGTATGACCATCTAATGAACGAGATATTTCTTCACAGACACCATAAACAAAACTTAAATCCGCGTGTCCATCCCCCCTTCTTGAAGGAGTGCCTACAGCTATAAAAACAATATCAGATTTCTTAACAGCTTTATCTAAGTTTGAAGTAAAAAAAAGTCTATTTGTTTCGGTGTTTCTTTTTAAAATTGTTTCTAAACCAGGCTCATAAATAGGAATCTCACCTCGTTTAAGAGCTTTAATTTTACTTATGTCTTTGTCAACACATGTAACTTCAAATCCAAATTCAGCAAAACATACCCCTGAAACAAGACCAACATAGCCTGTACCAATAATAGCAATCTTCAACAAATTTCCCTTTAAAAATTAAACTTTAGTTATAATAATATATAATTATAAATGTTGTATTTATATATCTAAATAAGTTATATACAATCAAATTTTACTTTCGATTCAACTTGATTAGATAATGAAAAAAGTATTAGTTACAGGAGCTGCTGGTTTTATTGGTTTTAGTGTTTGTAATGAATTAATTAGGCTTGGTGTTGAGGTTTATGGAATTGATAATTTAAATAATTATTATGATCCTAAACTTAAAAAATCTAGACTTGAAATCCTTTCAAAAAAAGGAATGCAATTTTCTAAAATTGACCTCTCTGATAAGGAAAAAGTTGATAATGTTTTTGATAGGTTCAAGCCTAGTACAGTTATCAATTTAGCTGCACAAGCTGGAGTAAGGTATTCTTTAGAAAATCCTCATGCATACATTAATAGTAACATTGTGGGATTCTTAAACATTTTAGAGGGGTGTAAAAACAATTCTGTTGAACACTTAATTTATGCTAGTTCTTCTTCTGTTTATGGATTGAATAAATCATTTCCTTTTTCAGAGAATCATAATGTTGACCACCCTATTAGTTTATATGCGGCCTCAAAAAAATCTAATGAAGCAATGGCTCATTGTTATTCACATATATTTAATTTACCATGTACCGGATTAAGGTTTTTTACAGTTTATGGCCCATGGGGAAGACCAGATATGGCATTATATATATTTACCAAGAAAATATTATCTGGGAACTCAATTGATGTTTATGGCCATGGAAAAATGAAAAGAGATTTTACTTACATAGATGACATTGTTGAAGGTGTTATTAGGTTGATAGATAAACCCTCTAAAGNGAATAAAGAATGGTCAGGAATAAACCCAAATCCTTCATCTAGTAGCGCACCTTGGGCAATTTTTAATATTGGAAACAATAAACCAATAAAGCTTGAATATTTTATATCACTAATTGAAAAAAATCTTGGTAAAAAAGCAATTAAAAACTACCTTGAAATGCAACCTGGAGATGTTTCTGAAACTACAGCAAATATTAAAAACTTAAATCAAATTATAGGTTTCAAACCATCTACTTCTATAGAAGATGGAATTCCAAAGTTTATATCATGGTATAAAAATTTTCATAATTGATATCAATTAAAAATGGTGTTTTAGATGTCTAAAAAAGAAATCAAAAAAGCGATATTTCCAGTTGGTGGTTTAGGTACACGTTTTTTACCAGCAACAAAAACTATTCCTAAAGAAATGTTGCCTATTTTAGATAAACCACTAGTACAATATGCAGTCGAAGAGGCTTTGGAAGCAGGAATAGAAGAATTTATATTTGTAACAGGACGAGGTAAAAGTTNTATTGAGGATTATTTTGATCATTCTATAGAACTAGAAAATCGTCTTAAAGACCAAGAAAAAAATCAGACTCTTGATTACATTCAAAATATGATCCTCAAACCAGGAACTGTTTCTTNTGTTAGACAACAAAACCCATTTGGTCTAGGTCATGCAGTATGGTGTGCAAGAAACTTTATTTCTGAAGAACCTGTAGCAATACTTTTAGCTGATGATTTAATTGATTCNAAACCTGGTTGCATGAAACAAATGATCCAAAATTGGGATGGTGGAAACATGGTTGCAACTATGGAAGTTAAAAAAAATCAAACATCTTCATACGGTATAATTTCTCATGGAAAAANTTTTGGCGATAAAATAGAGGTTAAAAGTATTATTGAAAAGCCAAAACCAGAGGAAGCACCATCAACAACAGCTGTGGTTGGAAGATATATTATTCAACCAGGAGTTTTTAAGCATCTTGGCCTCCAAAAAAAAGGTGCTAATGATGAAATTCAATTAACAGACAGTTTATCAAATGAAATTGGAAAATCACCTTTTTTTGCTTTTAATTTTTCAGGAACAAGATACGATTGTGGAACTAAATTAGGATATATAAAAGCCAATACTAAATATGCTCTAAAAAATAGTCTTATTAGAGAAGAATATAAAAATTGGTTGAATAATATAATAAAGGATGATTGATGATTAAAGACCAAATATCTAAGTCTATTTTTAGAGAATACGATATTAGAGGTATTGTAGGAAAGACATTATTTGAAAATGATGCATTTGCAATTGGAAAAGGATTTTGCTCATTTAATAAAAAAAAAGGCTTAAGAAAAATTGTTGTTTGTAGTGATGGTAGATTATCAAGCCCCAAAATTTCAAGCTCTTTAATTAAAGGNATTATAGAAGCAGGCATAAATGTAGTTGACATTGGTTGTGGACCTACTCCAATGTTATACTTTGCATCAATTTTTTTNAACGCAGATGCTGGCATTATGGTCACAGGAAGTCATAATCCTGCAGATCATAACGGATTCAAAATAGTTTTAAAAAATAAAAGTTTTTATGGAGATGATATACAGAAACTTTATGATTTTATTTTAAAAAATAATTTTATTGAAGGAAAAGGGAGCCTAATAAAAAAGAATATTAAAAGTGAGTATGAGGAGTGTTTAATAGAAAAATCTGGATCNTTTCCAGATTTAAAAATAATATGGGATTGTGGAAATGGTTCAACTGGTGAAATTATTTCAAGCTTAATTAAAAGATTGCCTGGAGAACATAGGGTTTTATTTAGTGAGATTGATGGTAACTTTCCAAATCATCATCCTGATCCTTCAGTTGAAAAAAACTTAAAGCATTTAAAAGAGGAAATGAGAATAAGAGAAGCAGATTTAGGAATTTCCTTTGATGGGGATGGTGATAGAATAGGTTTATTAAGTAAAGACAGAAATATTATACCTGGAGATTTGTTAACAGCATTTCTAGCAGGAAGCATTCTAAAAAAGAAAAAAAAACAAAAAATTGTTTTAGATATAAAGTCTAGCCAAACAGCTATGAAATTAATAGAAGATCAAGGAGGATTAGTTGAAATTTCAAAGACTGGCCATAGTCTCATAAAAACAAAACTAAAAAAAATTTCTGCTCCGCTCGCAGGAGAAATGAGCGGTCATATATTTTTTAATGATGTTTGGTACGGTTTTGATGATGCAATATATGTTGCTTTAAGATGTATTCAAGAAATTAAATTACAAAATGACGGTTTAAATAATTTTTTAAACTCTATACCAAAGTCATTTGCAACACCTGAAATAAGAATAGAGTGTGATGATAGTGAGAAATTTAATATTGTAGAAAAGATAAAAAAGTTTGCTTCAAATGAATATGATCATTCTAAATTGTTATTTGTTGATGGCATAAGAACATCATTGAAAAACGGATGGTGGCTTATTCGTGCTTCCAATACTCAAGCTGCTTTGATTGCTCGTGCAGAAGGACCTAGAAAAGAGGATTTAGATAGTCATCTGGAAAAAATGACAAAATATTTAAATCAGGCTGGTATCAGTATAGATTTAAAGAATCACAAATGAATTATGTTTTGATTACAGGCGGTGCAGGATACATTGGCAGCCATATATGTAAATTTTTTTTTGATGAGGGATTTGTTCCAGTAACATTTGATAATCTTTCAAAAGGTAATAAATGGTCGGTAAAATGGGGGCCTTTAGAATTAGGTGATTTATCTGATGAAGGAAGACTTAAACGTTTATTTGAAAAATATTCTTTTATTGGTGTCATACATTTAGCTGCATTATCTAGTGTAGAACAATCATGTGCAGAGCCTAATCTCTATTATAAGAATAATGTTATTGGTTCATTTAACTTATTACAAAAAATGATTGAGTTTAAAGTAAAAAATATAGTTTTTTCTAGTACTGCTGCTGTTTATGGGAATCCAATTTTTTTACCCATAGATGAAAAACATCCTACTCAACCAATTAATCCATACGGAGATACTAAGCTAGCAGTTGAAAAGTTAATATATAACTATTCTAAAGCGTATGAAATAAATTTTATTTCGTTAAGATATTTCAACGTATCTGGGAGTGATTTTTTAAATAAAATTGGTGAGGCTCACAGTCCAGAAACACACGTTATTCCTTTAGCATTAGAAAGTATTAAAAATAATAATATATTTAATATTTATGGTGATGATTATAATACAAAAGATGGAACTTGTATTAGAGACTTCATACATGTAAAGGATTTAGGAAAAGCTCATTTTTTAAGTTTTAAAAAACTACTATCCTGTAAAGCATGTGAATTTATTAATGTTGGTTGTGGCAAAGGTTTTTCTATTTATGAAATTTTGGATAGTGCTAAAAAGATTACAAACATGGGGGTTTCAACATCTATTGTTAAAAGAAGAGATGGTGATCCTGATATTTTAATTTCAAACATTGATAAAGCGAAAAAGTTTCTTTCTTGGAAGCCAAAATATTCTGATATTAATTCAATTATTTCTGATTCATGGAAGTGGCACCAAATTTATTCTTAAAAAAATTCCTTAAATTTGATACCTATATGGTGCAGACAAAGCTGCACCTTCTTTTCTAACTGAAAGTGAGGCAGCTTTATTAGCAAATATCAATGATTCTTCTAAACTAACTTTTTCTGATATTGCGGTTGCAAAAGCCCCATTAAATGCATCTCCTGCACCAACAGTATCTATTACTTTATCTGAAATCTTATAGGGTGGAAAATACAACCCTTCGGTATCATTGACATTTCTAGTACATAAAACACCTTTTTCACCCATTGTAATAATTGATGTACCAACACCAAGCTCACATATTTTTCTACCTGCTATTCTGGCGTCATCTATAGTTTTAACATTGATGTTGGTTAGAGCAGACGCTTCGTGTTCATTTGGTGTTAAATAATCAACTAATTTGTAACTTTCTTTTTCAATTTCAAAGTATGGAGCAGGATTCAAAATTGTTTTAAGTTTTTTTGATTTTGCAATTTTAAGGCAATAAATGGTAACATCTAGGGGTATCTCAAAACCAGTAACCAAAATATAAGAATCATTAAATAAATTTATTTTTTGATCAATCATTTCTTTATTTAAACCTGATGATGCTCCTGGAACAACTATAATTGAATTCATACCAAATTTATCTAGTGAAATTGCAGCTGAACCTGTTTTTTCATCTTTTTCAATAATTAATCCTTCAGTTCCTACATTTTCACTT
>NHIU01000026.1 GCA_002169755.1 Candidatus Pelagibacter sp. TMED197
CTGTATTACCTGTAATTGAAGAACTTAACGGATTACTTTTTTATCCAGTTCAATATGAAGGTGAAGAAAGCTCAAAAAACGTATTTTATACTGGAGCTGCTCCAAACCAACAAGCTATACCAGCAGTTGACTATTTAGCTGATCAAGGTGTAAAAAAATGGGTTTTAGCAGGAACTGACTATGTTTATCCTAGAACAACTAATAAAATTCTAGAAAGTTATCTTAAAGAGGTTTTAGGTGTATCTTCTGATGACATAATGATAAATTATACACCATTTGGTCATTCTGATTGGCAAACTATAGTATCCGATATTAAGAAGTTTGGAATGGCTGGCAAAAAAACAGCAGTTGTCTCAACTATCAATGGTGATGCTAATGTTCCATTCTATAAGGAATTGGGTAATCAAGGAATTAAGGCTGAGGATATCCCAGTTGTAGCTTTCTCAGTTGGAGAAGAAGAGTTATCAGGATTTGATACCTCTCCCTTAGTAGGTCATCTGGCTGCATGGAATTACTTTATGAGTGCAGAAAGTGAAATTAATGATACTTTTATTGAGGATTGGCTAAAATTTATTAAGGATGACAAGAGGGTAACTAATGATCCAATGGAAGCGCATGTAATAGGATTTGAAATGTGGGTTAAAGCTGTGGAGAAAGCAGGTACTACAGACGTAGATGCAGTAAGAGAATCAATGTATGGAATATCTGTTCCAAATTTAACTGGAGGCACAGCTGTAATGAATACCAATCATCACTTAACAAAACCTGTTCTTATAGGAGAAATTCAGGCTGATGGTCAGTTCGATATAGTTTGGTCAACATCTGGAGGTGTAATAGGTGATGCATGGACAGACTTTCTACCAGACAGTGCTAGAATAGTTGCTGATTGGACAAGCCCCATAAAATGTGGAAATTATAATATAGACACTGGCAAGTGTTCTGGTCAGAATTACGAGTAAACGTAATTATTTAAAGGTCTTAATATTTTAAGTTAAGACCTTTATTTTAAGAAAGTAAATTGAAAACAATTATAAAATTCTTGTACATTATTTTAGTTTTTACTAATTTAAATTATTTGCTAGCAGATAATAATAATTTAAGAAATCATATTTTAGAATTAGATACTAAAGACTTTAATAAAAAAATTGTTTCAATAGAAAAAATATCAGAAATTAAAACCGATTTATCGCTTTTAACATTAAAAAGTATTTTAAATGGAAAACTATTTATAAGAAAGTCCGATAAAAAAATTCTTTTAGTTGACGTCATAGATAGAAAATATAACGCATATGATTTTTTTGATCAAAAAAAACTAGGTATCGAAAAAAAAAGAAAATTAAAAAANATTAAAATTAATAATAAAATTAGAANTATTCTTAATAATAAAATTGCTATATTACAATTATCAANTGGGACTACAAGACAAAAAACTGAAGCAATNTTTGATATTATTNAAGAAGGTAANNAGNAAACATTAATNATTATNAATGAACTTCTATTAAAAGAAAAAGATAAAGAATTATTATTAAATCTTAATCTTGCTAAGAATTCTATTATTGCGAGATATGGAAATGAAATAGAAAAAATAGAAGCTATTAAAAGTTTATCTGGTAGCACTAATAATGATATAGTTAATATACTAAAGTCTATAGTTAATAACAAAATTATATCTGAAAATATTAAGCTTGAAGCTACTAAATCATTGGAAGCTTCACTTGGAAATATTAAATTTAATAATATGTTAAAAACCACTTTTTTTGGTTTGTCTCTAGGTTCTGTACTTTTACTAGCAGCCATAGGTTTAGCTATTACCTTTGGTGTTGTTGGAGTAATTAATATGGCTCATGGAGAATTAATAATGATAGGAGCATATAGTGCATATGTAGTTCAACAAATAATTCCCAACAATATTTCTGCCTCTATAATTATTTCTATACCTGTAGCTTTTGTTTTTACTGGCTTTGTAGGCGTTTTAATAGAAAGGCTTATTGTAAAAAATTTGTATGGTAGACCTCTTGAAACTTTATTGGCAACATTTGGCTTAAGCCTTATTCTACAACAAACCGTAAGAAGTATTTTTTCTCCCTTAAATAAAACAGTTTATTCTCCTGAATGGATGTCTGGTATTACAAGAATAGGTGGTTTGGAATTAACCAACAATAGAATAGTAATAATTATATTCACCTTAATAGTTTTTTTGACAGTAGTTTATATTTTAAAGAAAACTCTTTTTGGTCTGCAAATGAGAGCAGTAACTCAAAATAGAAAGATGGCCTCAGCTATGGGCATTAACACAAAAAAAATAGATATGTTTACTTTTGCATTTGGAGCAGGTGTAGCAGGTGTAGCAGGTGTAGCACTCAGTCAAATTACTAATGTTGGACCCAACCTAGGACAAAATTATATTATAGACAGTTTTATGGTAGTAGTATTTGGGGGAGTAGGTAATTTATTTGGTACATTTATTGGAGCATTTGGACTTGGATTGGGAAATAAGTTGTTGGAGCCTTATGTTGGAGCAATAGTAAGTAAAATCTTTATACTATTATTTATAATTATATTTATTCAGTTCAGGCCTAAAGGGTTATTTTCCTTGAAGGGAAGAATGGTAGATGAATAAGCAATTATTTGAAAATAAAAAATCATTAATAAATAATATTTATTTATTACTAGGTGACACAACTGGAAAATATTTAATNACAATATTAATAATATCTATTTTTTTACTTCCTATTCTTCATATTTACATACCAGAAGAAAGTTTTTTTCACATTAGTAGTTATACAATTAGTTTATTAGGNAAATATTTATGTTTTGCTTTATTAGCATTATCTTTAGACTTAATTTGGGGTTATACAGGAATATTATCACTCGGTCATGGGGCTTTCTTTGGTTTAGGAGGCTATATGATGGGTATGCATTTAATGAGAGAAATAGGAGACAGAGGTGTTTATGGAAATTCAGAACTACCAGATTTTATGGTTTTTTTAAATTGGGAAGAGTTGCCATGGTTTTGGTATGGATTTGATAGTTTTTTATTTGCATCTTTAATGGTTATTTTAGTACCTGGCTTACTAGCATTTATTTTTTCTGCTTTAGCATTTGGAAGTAGAGTTACAGGGGTTTATTTTTCAATTATAACTCAAGCTTTGGTTTTTACATTAATGTTAGCTTTTTTTCAAAATGATTTCGGGTTTGGAGGTAATAACGGATTAACAGACTTTAAAGATATTCTAGGTAAAGATATAAGTTCTAAAGAAACTAGGGGAGCATTATATAGTTGCTCTGCTATTATGTTAATTTTAGGATATTTAATTTGTCGAATTATCATATCATCTAAAATTGGGAATATTTTAGTTGGTATTAGAGATAGAGAAAATAGGATGAGATTTCTAGGGTATAATACGACCGTATTTAAAATAATTATTTTTACTATTTCTGCAATATTAGCGGGTATTGCAGGTGCATTATATGTGCCTCAGGTTGGTATTATAAATCCTGGAGAATTTTCTCCAATTAAATCAATTGAAATTGTAGTTTGGGTGGCTTTAGGAGGTAGAGGATTTTTATATGGAGCCATAATAGGTGCAATAGTTGTTAATGTCTTAAAATCATACTTAACAATCATTTCTCCTGAAATTTGGATAATATTTTTAGGATTGATATTTATTTTAGTAACTATTTACTTGCCTAATGGGCTTACGGATTTAAGAAGAATTATAAAAAGAAATTATGGTAGAAAATAAAAATATATTAGAAATTGATAACGTTACAGTAAGCTTTGATGGTTTTAAAGCACTAAACTCATTATCGCTTGAAATAAAAAAATCTCAAATGGTTGCGATTATAGGGCCAAACGGTGCTGGAAAAACTACTTTACAAGATGTCATAACAGGAAAAACTAAAATAGATAATGGAAAAATTTATTTTAAAAATAATGACCTTAGTCAATTTTCTGAGCATGCAATTGTTGAATTAGGTATTGGAAGAAAGTTTCAAAGGCCAACAATTATAGAAAATATTTCTGTNTGGGATAANTTNTGTATTGCGTTAAATACAAAAAAAACTTTCTTATCTTGTTTATTTAATCAATTAAAAAATCAAGATTTAAATAAATTAGTAGAAATTATAAGTACTATTAATTTAAAAGAAAAAAAGAATTTGATAGCAAAAAATCTTTCACATGGAGAAAAACAATGGTTAGAAATAGGTATGCTTTTAATGCAGCAATCTGATTTGTTGCTTATTGATGAACCAGTTGCAGGAATGACTGAAATAGAAACAAAAAAAACATCAGACTTATTATTAAGTATAGCTAAAGATAGAACTATAATAGTAGTAGAACATGATATGAATTTTATAGAAAGCTTAAATGTTGAAATAATAGTACTACATGAAGGTAGTGTTTTGACTAGAGGTAATATGAATAGCATAAAAAAAAATAAACAAGTAATTGATGTATATTTAGGAAGGTAAAATATTGCTGAGTATTGAAAATCTAAGTGTCAAGATATCTAATACCACAATTTTAAAGGATATAAATATGTCTGCAAAGAGTGGTTTAGTGACTTGTATAATGGGTAAAAATGGAATGGGAAAAACAACTTTACTTGAAACAATTATGGGACATCATATACCTTCTAAAGGAAGCATTAAATATAAAGGGAAAAATATTGAAAAATTACTTCCTTTTGAAAGGGCTAAATTAGGACTAGCTTATGTTCCTCAAGGTAGAGAAATTTTTTCTAGATTAACAGTTAAAGAAAATTTATTAACAGCTTTATGCATGGAGAAAGAAAAAAATAATATAGACAGTGAAGTTTTAGCTTTATTTCCAATATTGAATGAAATGTTAGATAGGTTTGGAGGTGATTTATCTGGAGGGCAACAACAACAATTAGCAATTGCAAGAGCATTGCTGATGAAACCTAAAATTTTAATTTTAGATGAACCAACAGAAGGTATTCAACCTTCTATAATAAAAATTATAAAAGAAGTAATTCTTTTTATAAAAAAAAAAAAAACCACTATAGTATTAGTTGAACAATATTTTGACTTTGCTAAAGACATTGCAGACGAAATTGTTATTATGGATAGAGGTAAAATTTTTAAATCAGGAAAGGTAAAAATATTAGATGAAAGAAAAATTAAAGATATTTTATCTGTTTAAAAGTTATGAAAAGAAATATATTTAAAAAAAGTAAAAATTCTATTTTCTTTGAAGGTTTAGTTAATGGTTTGTTTTTTGCTAAAAAGCACACATGTGATGTTGACCTATTGAGACCCTTCTTTTCTGAAAATGATTTAAATTTAAAAGATAAAGTAAAACTCTTAAAAGACCAGAGATGTTTAGGATATATAAATTTAATTTTAGAAAAAAANACACAAGGTTATCTTGAAATAAAAAAACANAGAGAACAAGGAAACCTAAAGGCCAGACTTATTAAGAGTTATACTCAGAATGACGAATTAATAATCATTAATACTGCTGGTGGTCTTACAAGTGGTGATTTAAATTTTAATTCAATTAAAATAAGCAATGATGTTTCAATAATTATCACTACGCAATCAATGGAGAAAATTTATAAATGTAAAAATTTACACTCTNACTCGTATACTAATATAGAAGTAGGAGTTAATTCATCTGTCTCTTGGATGCCCTTAGAAACTATTTTTTTTAATGGTGGCAAGTATAGAAGAAGAATTAATATTGATCTAAAGTATGGATCTAATTTTTTAGGTATCGAAACTATAATATTTGGTAGAAAGGCAATGGGGNAAATAGTCAATAAAGGTGAGTTAGATGATGGTTGGCAAATTCATAAAAACGGCCAGTTGCTTTATAGTGATTTCAATAGGATTACTGGCAACATTAATAAAAAAATTTCAAAGCCATTTATTTCTAAAGGGAATAACATTTTTTGTAATATAGTTTATACAGGTAAGAAAATACGACTTTATGAAAAAAAAATATTATTACACTTCAATAAATTAAATTATTTTTTAGGAGTATCTGTTGTTAATGGAGTATTATTATTAAAAATGCTATCAAAGGACATTACAGAAATTAGATCTTTTTTAGATGATTTAATAAAAATCTTTGATGAAAATTTTAATTTACCAAGAATATGGAGTTTTTAACTTTTTATGAAGCTTTCACCAAGAGAAAAAGATAAGTTATTAATATCTGTTGCAGCTGATGTAGCAAAAAAAAGACTAAATAGGGGTCTTAGACTAAATTATCCTGAAGTAGTTGCAATTATAAGTGATCATGTAGTTGAAGGTGCTAGAGATGGAAAGTCTGTATCAGATTTAATGGAAAGTGGAGGATTGGTTATAAAAAAAGAGCAAGTAATGGAAGGAATTAGTGAAATGGTTAAAGAGGTTCAAGTAGAAGCTACATTTACAGATGGCGTCAAATTAGTAACTATTCACAACCCTATTAGATAATATGAAGCCTGGAGAATACATAATAGAAAATGGAAGTTTAGAAATCAATTCTAACTGCACAGTAGTATCTTTAGAAATAATAAATGAAGGAGATAGACCTATTCAAGTTGGTAGTCATTATCACTTTGCTGAAGTAAATATTTTTCTAAAATTTAACAGGAATGCAGCAAAAAATAAAAGACTTAATATACCTTCAGGAACCTCAATTAGATTTGAGCCAGGGCAAAAAAAAATAGTAGATTTGATTAATTACAATGGAAATAAAAAGGTTTTAGGATTTAATAACTATTAGAGTTTAGAGAGATAAAAATGGTAAAAGAAATAAATAAAAAAGCTTACGCTGATATGTATGGTCCTACTGTTGGAGACAAAGTTAGATTAGCTGATACAAATTTAATTATTGAAATAGAAAAAGACTTTGCTACTTATGGCGATGAAGTAAAGTTTGGTGGAGGTAAAGTTATTAGAGATGGGATGGGGCAATCACAAATGTCTAATNCTCAAGGAGCTGTAGATACAGTAATAACAAATGCTATTATAATTGATCATTGGGGAATTATTAAGGCTGACATAGGTATCACCGATGGAAAATTTTTTAAAATAGGTAAAGCTGGAAATCCGAATACGCAAGATAACGTTAATATAGTTATTGGTCCAGGAACTGAAGTTATAGCAGCAGAAGGAAAAATTGTAACAGCAGGGGGTATTGATGCTCATATTCACTTTATTTGTCCCCAGCAAATAGATGAGGCTTTATCTAGTGGAATTACAACAATGCTAGGAGGAGGCACAGGTCCTGCTCACGGAACAACTGCGACTACTTGTACTCCAGGTCCGTGGCATATTAAAAGGATGTTGCAGTCCGCAGATGCATTTCCAATGAATTTGGGTTTTGCAGGAAAAGGTAACTCCTCATTAGATGCCCCATTGATTGAACAGATTATTTCTGGAGCATGTTCTTTAAAACTTCATGAAGATTGGGGAACTACCCCAGCATGTATAAATAAAGCATTAGAAGTTGCAGATAATCATGATATTCAAGTAATGATTCATACGGATACTTTAAATGAATCAGGCTATGTAGAAAATACTATTAAAGCTTTTAAAAACAGAACTATACATGCATATCATACTGAAGGAGCTGGAGGAGGACATGCTCCGGATATTATAAAATTATGTGGTTTATCTAATGTAATACCTTCATCAACTAATCCTACTATGCCTTATACAAAAAATACCATAGATGAGCATTTGGATATGCTAATGGTATGTCATCATCTAGACAAGAACGTACCAGAGGATATAGCATTTGCAGAAAGTAGAATAAGAAAAGAAACTATTGCTGCAGAAGACATATTACATGACCTAGGAGCTTTCTCAATAATTGCTTCAGATAGTCAGGCGATGGGAAGAGTTGGAGAAGTTGTAATTAGAACTTGGCAAACTGCTCACAAAATGAAGTCGCAAAGAGGGGCACTTACTGAAGAAGTAGGCAATAATGATAACTTTAGAGTTAAAAGATATATTGCAAAATATACAATAAATCCAGCCATAGCTCATGGTATTAGTAATTCAGTTGGTTCCATTGAGGAAGGGAAAAGAGCAGACTTTTGTATTTGGGATAGAGCATTCTTTGGAGTAAAGCCAGAAATGGTATCTGTAGGAGGAATTATCAGTTCTGCTTTAATGGGAGATCCAAATGCTTCTATCCCCACACCACAACCAGTTCATTTTAGACACATGTTTGGAGCATTTGGTAACTCCTTAATTAATAATTCTGTTAGCTTTGTTTCACAAAGTTCTATTAAAAATAATATTAAAGAAAAATTTGAATTAAAAAAACAATTAATAGCAGTTAATAATACTAGATCAGGTATATCAAAAAACTCTATGATAAATAATAACTTTCAACCTAATATTGAAGTTAATCCAGAAACTTATGAAGTCAGTGCTAATGGAGAAAAATTGACCTGTGAGCCGGCTACTGAATTACCACTGACTCAAAGATATTTTCTATATTAATGTATAGAGTAAGTAAAATAATTAATAATACTAGTTGGAGGTATAAAGAAAATGATGAGGTAATACTAGATTCTCAAGATAGATATAGAAGAAGAATTAAGTTAGTAAGTAAAAGAAAGGTCTCTTTTTTATTAGATGAGAAAAAAACAGTTTTTTTAAANAATGGTGCTTTACTTATTTTATCNAACTCTTATANAATAAAGGTNATTGCTAAAANTGAGGATGTATTAAAAATAGAAGCAGGTTCTATAAATAATTTATTAGTATTAGCTTGGCATTTAGGAAATAGACACATTCCAGCAGAAATACATCAAAATTATATTTTAATAAAAAGAGANNAGGTAATTGGTAAAATGTTAAAATTATTAGGAGCCAAGGTNTTTAAANAAAAANTATCNTTTAGTCCAGAGTCAGGAGCATANCACAAACATTAATTATGAAAAAATTTAGTAATATCTTAAAATTATTAACATGGAATAATCAATCTTTTCCAATAGGTTCTTATAGTTTTTCAAGTGGATTAGAATTTGCAGTTGAGTCAAAAATAATTAAAAATGGNAAAGAACTGCAATATTGGCTAAANGATTNACTAAAATACGGAAGTTTGCNTTCNGATGCTTTAATTCTATTAGAAGCATGGAAATTAGCTAATAAAAAAGAAAATAAAAANATTAATAATCTAAATAGTTTTTCTATTTCNCTTAATCANTCTTATGAAAAATATATAGAAAATTCTGAACAAGGGAAATCTTTTATAAAAATNACTGAAGCCGTATGGGANCATTCATTTATAAGTAAAAAATTAGTTTTTCCAATTGCNTATGCTNTAGCAGCTGTTCAGGAAAGNATTAATATCGAAGACACTCTGATTTGTTATNTNCATTCTAGCCTTTGTAATTTNTTAGCAGCAGGTATTAAGCTTATTCCTTTNGGACAAACCGAGGGTCAAAAGATTCAAATTGAATTAAATAAATATATAGAAAAAGAATATAAAAATATGCTTAAAAAAGATCTTAATGATATAGGGAACTGTGGTTGGGTTAATGATATTGTATCAATGAAACATGAAAATCAATTTACAAGGTTATTTAGAACATGACAAAAACAAATTATAATGGTCCATTAAGAGTAGGAATTGGAGGTCCAGTTGGTTCTGGAAAAACTACACTTTTGATAGAATTATGCAGAGAGTTTAAACAAAACTTTGAGATATGTGCTATTACTAATGACATATATACAAAAGAAGATGCAAAAATATTATCAAGATCGGGTGTACTTAGTAATAATAGAATAATGGGAGTTGAAACAGGAGGATGCCCACATACAGCAATAAGAGAGGATGCTTCAATAAATATATCTGCAATAGAAAAAATGAATAACAAGTTTCCAAGACTAGAGGTTTTATTTTTAGAATCAGGAGGAGATAATTTAGCTGCTACATTTAGTCCAGAGCTAGTCGATATAACTATTTATGTAATAGATGTTTCTGGAGGTGAAAAAATTCCTAGAAAGGGTGGGCCAGGAATAACTAAATCAGATTATTTAGTAATAAATAAATCAGATCTTTCAACAATTGTAGGAGCTTCTTTAGATGTGATGAAAAGAGATACCATTAAAATGAGAGGAAAAAAACCATGGTCTTTTACTGAAATGAAAAGTAAAAAAGGATTAAAGCCAATATGTGATTTTATTTTCAATAAAGGAGGTTTAAAAACTTAAAAAAATAACCTTTAGTAGTTCGACTAAAAAAAATTTTGTAAGTTTTTTATAAGACATTACATGAGTGATAGCTTTAGAAAATATTTAATGAGTGAGTATGCTTTCAAGGTTGCTAAATCTGAAAGTATGGATTTTACAAAAGGATATTATAAAAATAGAATTAAAGATTTATCTTGGTACAAAAATGACAAAGTACTTATGAAAAAACATCAAAGGTTTTTAAACTATATTTATTCTACATTTGAAAAATATATAATACATAGGAATATTATTATTTACTATTATGAAAATATAACTTGTTCGGTTTCTGTATTAAATAAAACTGTAGATATATCAAGAACTGGAGTAACACGAATTATTAATGACTCAATAGAAGAAGGTTGGTTGTATTCCAAAAAGAACGAAAAAAGTAAAAGACAAATTTTAATTCTTCCAACTGATTTGAGAATCAATTTTTGGCTGTTATATTGTCAGAGAAAATATGAAAAAAG
>NHIU01000027.1 GCA_002169755.1 Candidatus Pelagibacter sp. TMED197
ATATAGATTTTAAAAGATTTACTAATTTTCATATTAATTTAAATTGAAAATAACATAGTTTATGACAAATAAAAATAAGACAGTTTGGTCAGGGAGATTTAAAAGCTCAATTTCTAAATCATTTCAAAGAATTGGGGCTTCAATAAATGTAGACAAAAGACTCTACGAACAAGATATTTTTGCCTCAAAAATTCATACTCAAATGTTAATTAAGAGAAAAATTATACCTGCTAAAGAAGGTAAAAAAATACTTAAAGGATTAGATAAAATTAAAGGACAGATTAAGAAAGGTAAGTTTGTCTTTAAAGAAAAATTTGAAGATATTCATTTAAATATTGAAAAAAAATTATACGAAATAATTGGTAGTTCAGCAGGCTATATGCACACTGCAAGATCAAGAAATGATCAAGTAGTCACTGATTTTAAGCTTTGGGTTAAAGACTCATCATTAATTTTAATTAAAGAATTAAACGCTTTAATGAAAAATATAGTAAGCAAAGCAGATAAAAATATAAGTACTGTAATGCCAGGTTTTACTCATCTTAAAAATGCACAGCCAGTTTCTTTCGCACATTATCTCTTGGCATATTACGAAATGTTAAAAAGAGACAGAAAAAGATTTCAAAATAATCTAGAATTAATTAATGAGTCGCCTCTTGGAGCTGCTGCTTTATCAGGGACTTCTTATAATATAGATAGAAATTTTACATCTAAAAAATTAGGTTTTAAAAAGCCAACAGATAACTCAATTGATACAGTTTCTGATAGAGATTTTGCAATAGACTTTCTCTACGCTTGCGCAGTATGTGCAATGCATTTATCAAGATTGGCTGAGGATTTAATAATATTAAATTCAGATGCTTATCAACTAGTAAGCTTTAATGATAAAATGTTAACTGGTTCTTCAATCATGCCACAAAAAAAGAACCCCGACCCTGCAGAACTTATAAGAGGAAGAACTGGAATAAATTATGGAAAATTAAATTCTATTTTAACTATTATGAAAGGACTTCCAATTTCTTACTTTAAGGATTTACAAGACGATAAAGCATTAGTGTTCGACGGATTTGATACTTTAAAAGATACTTTAATTATGAGCAATGAATTAATTAAAAACATTAATCCAAATAAAACTAGAATGTCTAATATGGCAAAAACTGGGTATACCACAGCAACAGATTTTGCAGACTATTTGGTAAAAGATAAAAAGCTATCTTTTAGAGAAGCTTATAAAATTTCATCAAAAATTGTTAATTATGCAGAAAAAAATAAAAAAAATTTGGATGAGTTAACTTTAAATGAAATCAAAAAGTTTTATAAAGACTTAAATAATAATGTTTTAAAAATTTTCAACATAAAAAACTCTATGAATTCAAAAAATTCTTATGGGGGAACATCTGAAAGAAATATAAAAAATATGATAAGAAAATATAAAAAGGAATTAAAATGAAATTAATAATTAGTCTCATACTAATAATGTTTATATTAGGATCTTGTGGAAAAAAATCAGAACCAAAATACCTGGGATCAATTTATAATTTTGCAAAAATAATTTAATATATGTCTTATATAAGATATAAAAATAATAATCTATTTGTAGAGAGTGTCTCTGTAAGAAATTTAGCTTCAAAATTGAATACTCCTTTTTATCTTTATTCTGAGGGTAATATTATTGAAAACTACAAATCATTTTCAAGAAGTTTTAAAAAATCTAAACCATTAATTTGTTTTTCGGTAAAAGCAAATTCAAATATTCAAATTTTAAAAGTTTTAAAAAGGATGGGATCAGGGGCAGATGTAGTCTCTGGTGGTGAATTACTTAAAGCAATTAAGTCTGGTATAAAACCAAATAAAATTGTTTTTTCTGGTGTTGGTAAATCGGAGGAGGAAATTAGATTAGCAATTAGAAAAAAAATTTTATTAATAAACGTGGAGTCGGAAAATGAAGCTGTATTGATTAATAAAATTGCAAATAACTTAAAAACGCAAGTTAGTATTGGTGTCAGACTAAATCCTGATATCAATGCTCCAACACATAAAAAAATTTCAACAGGTAAAGCAGAAGATAAATTTGGTCTATCTAAGACAAATTTAATTTCATTTTGTCTCAATATTAAAAAATTGAAAAACTTGAAACTCAACGCAATTAGTGTACATATTGGTAGTCAAATATTAAATGAAAATCCTTTTAAAAATACTCTAAAAGTTTTAGAAGAAATAATAAAAAAAACAAAAATTTACTTCAAGTTTGTAGATCTAGGCGGTGGATTCGGTATTACTTATAAAAAAAGAGATAAAAAAATAAATCTAAAAAACTATTCTAATTTAGTCGAAAAATTTAAAAGAAAATATAATTGTAATATTATTTTTGAGTCAGGACGGGCAATAGTAGGCAATACAGCTATTCTGGTAACTAAAATTCAATATCTAAAAAAAGGTTCCAATAAAACTTTTGCAATTCTAAATGCGGGTATGAATGATTTTATGAGAACTGCTCTTTATGATGCCGTTCATAGTATAATTCCAGTAATTAAGAATAGTAAAAAAAATAAAGGGCCTCTAGAATTTGTTGGTCCAATATGTGAGACTACTTGCAAATTTACTAAATATAATAAATATCAAAAAATTGAACAATCCGATTATGTTGCAATCTCAGATGTTGGAGCTTACGGTGCCTCTTTATCTTCAAACTATAATACTAAACCTTTAATAGCGGAGATAATTATAAATAAGTCTAAAGTAAGAATAATTAGGAAAAAACAGGATTTAAAAAGTTTGCTCAACCAATAATGCAATTTATAAGATCAGTCTTGTTTACGATATTATTTTATTTAACCTTAATATTAGTTTTTATTATAGCTATACCAACATTAATTTTACCAAGTAAAACTACTTTAATCTGTGGAAAGATTTTAGCATATATAATTATATTTTTATTAAGGTTTGTATTAGGAGTAAAAGTTACTTTTTCTGGAACAGATAATTTAAAAAAAAATGAAAAATATTTTGTCGCGAGCGCACATCAATCTTTGCTTGAAACATTTATACTGCAAGCTCCTTTACAATATCCTATTTTTATTCTCAAAAAAGAACTTTTAAAAATTCCATTATTTGGTTGGTATTTAAAAAAAATTGGTTCAATAGAAATTGTAAGAAATACTACTACAAAAGATAATTTAAATTTTTTTGATAAAATCAAAAAAAATATTGAAATTAGTAAAAGACCTTTGTTGATTTTTCCTCAAGGTACAAGAGTAAAATTTGGTGAAAGGCTTTCATTTAAAAAGGGTGCCGGTAGGATTTATGAAGTGTTAAATTTGCCTTGTATTCCTGTTGCATTAAATACTGGTAAGGTTTGGCCCAAAAATAGTTTTGTAAAATTTAATCACGAAATTAAAATATCTTTTTTGGAACCTATTGAGCCTGGAAAAGATAAAAATGTTTTTCTAAATGATTTAGAAACAAAAATTTATTCTTCTATCGATAATTTAAATTAATTTTTTTTTCTTCCAAAATCAGGGGTCTCGACATCTTGTCCAGCTTTTATAATTTCTTTTCTTATACTCTTAGTAGAAGAAAATATTTTTAAAAGTTTATCACCATTTTTCTCACTAATAGCTTTTTTAAAATCATCAATATTCTTTGAAAATTCATCTAAAATCTTTAAAATATTCTTACTGTTATCAATGAAAATATCCCTCCACATTAAAGGATCTGAAGATGCAATACGAGTGAAATCTCTTAATCCCCCAGCGCTATATTTAATAATTTCATCTCTAAATTTTTCATCATTATTTATTGCTGTTTTTACAATGTTATAGGCTACAGCGTGAGGTAAATGACTTGTTAACGCAAGTATATGATCATGTTCATCGATACCCATTAATTTAACTCTGCTTCCTAAAAACTCCCAAAATTTTTTTAATTTTTCAATTTTATCTTTATTTGAGCTTTTGCTGTCGCAAATAATTGTCCATCTATTTTTGAACAAATCTTTAAAACCTGCAGATGGACCACTTTCCTCAGTTCCTGCTATAGGATGGGATGCTATCCAGGAAATATTAGCTAAATTCAAATTTTCAAATATCTTATTTACTTCTTTTTTTACTGAACCAGTATCAGTAATTATAGCATTCTTTTTAAATCCATCTTTCGCAGATAATAAAACTTCTTTGTAAGAACTTAGAGGAATAGAGAGAATTATTAGATCTGAGTCTTTAATTGCAGATTGAATATCTTTTGAAATATTTCCGCATAGATTCTCTTTCTTTATAGTTTCAAGTACATTTTTTGATTTATCGAATACTGTAACTGTCTTACAAATTTCATTATTATTTATATTTCTCAAAATTGATGAGCCTATAAGACCACAACCTATTATAGTTATTTTTTCAAACATTAAATTATTTTCCTTAAAATATTAATAAATTTTTTATTTTCTGAATTATTTCCAATTGTTATTCTTAAAGAATTTTTAATCTTATATACATCCATTTTTCTTACTAATATTCCCCTTTTAGCTAATGTAAAGAATATTTTTTTTGCATTAACTCTACTTTTATCAAAATTTACCAGTAGAAAATTTCCATAACTTAAATTTGTTTCTATTCCTAGCTTCTTAAAGTTGTTATAAAAAATTTTAGTCCATTTATTAACGTGTTTAATTTCTTTATTTAACCATTTAACATCTCTAATTGACTCCACTGCAGCAAATAAAGCAGCTCTATTAATATTGAATGGCGGTTTAACTTTGTTTAATGCATATATCAAATTTTTAGGACCATATCCCCATCCAACCCTTAATCCCGCAAGACCATAAATTTTTGAAAATGTTCTTGTAATTATAACATTTTTTGAATTTAAGAATAGCTTCATGCCAGGTAAATAATTCTTATTTTTTACATATTCGAAGTAAGCATCATCGACAACTAACAATATATTGCTTCTTAACTTTTTTCTTAATACTAATAATTCTTTTTTATTAATAATTGTTCCAGTAGGATTGTTTGGGTTAGCTAAAAAAACAATTTTTGTTTTTTTGGTAACCTTTGAAAGAATATTATCGACTGATATTTTAAAATTTTTTTCCTTAGCATATTTAATTTTTGCCCCATAAATTTTGCTATAAATTCTATAAATTATAAAACTAAACTCAGGAACAATTACTTCATCATTTTTTTTAAGAAATGACTTGCATATTAATTCAAATATTTGATCAGAACCTGACCCTAGTATAATTCTTTCGGGATCAAGTTTAAATTTACTTGCTAGCACATTTCTGAGAAAAATTCCCTCTGAGTCAGGATATCTTTTTAAATTTTTTGATACTTTAATGAATTCTTTTATTGCCCTAGGGCTTGGGCCTAATGCTGACTCATTAGCTGAAAGTTTAATTTTTACAGCTTTTTGCTTAAATAAACTTAATCCAGCAACATACTTTTCTGCATAAATTTTTTTTGGTTTAGGTAAATTCATCTCTATAAGTTAATATATAAAAAGCTTTAGTAATGCTAGTTTCATTGCATATGAATTTGACAAGTTTACGACTATTTAGTATTAATCTTGTCAAGGCGCTGATTTAACCAAATTGCTGGCGCTTGATAAATATAGCTAAATAGGAGATAGCCCGGTTTAGCTGGGCTTTTTTTTTGGATGAATAAAAAACTTGAAAATATTAAAAAACATAGTGTCTCAAAACCTCTTAAGTTAGANTGNGGNAAAACTATNAATNATTTTCCACTTGCTTANGANACNTANGGNAAATTAAATNNNANTAAAGATAATGCGANNNTTAGTTTTTCANGCNTTAACNGGAGANCAATTTGTTGCNGGNACAAANCCNATNACNAACAANGAAGGTTGGTGGGTNACNGCNGTNGGNCCNNNNAAAGCNATNGATACANANAAATATTTTGTAATTTGTGCNAATGTAATNGGTGGTTGTATGGGNTCNTTNGGNCCAAGANANANNAATCCAGAAANTAANNAACCNTATGGATTANATTTTCCAGTNATNACAATTAAAGANATGGTNNGAGCNCAAGANTCTTTNCTTGATNATCTNGGNATNAAAAAACTTNTNTGTGCNACNGGNGGNTCNATGGGNGGTATGCANCTATTACAATTTTGNGCAACNTTCCCTGATAAAACNTTNTCTGCTATTCCAATAGCNTGTAGTTCAAGNCATAGNGCACAAAATATNGCTTTNAATGANTTAGCNCGTCAAGCTATTATGGCNGANCCAGTTTGGGANAATGGNAAATANNTTTTAAAAAATGTTCAGCCAAAAAATGGNTTNGCTGTNGCNAGAATGGTNGGACATATAAGTTATTTATCNGAAAAAGGAATGCAGGAAAAATTTGGAAGAAANTTACAAGAAANAGCAGATTATNANTTTAGNTTTNATGCAGATTTTCANGTAGAGAGTTANTTNNGNCATCAAGGTTNTGCNTTTGTNGANAGATTTGATGCTAATTCTGTGCTTTATATAACAAGAGCGATGGATTATTTCGATCTATCAAAACAATTTAAAGGAGGTCTTGTTGAGGCATTTAAGAGTCAAAAAACAAAATTTTTGGTTATATCCTTTTCATCTGATTGGCTTTATACAACAAAAGAGAATAAAGATATCGTAATAGCATTGAATGCTTCTGGAGCAGATGTCTCTTATTCAGAAATAATTTCTGACAAAGGGCACGACTCTTTTTTACTTAATGAACCTGAATTTTTAAAAACTCTAAAAAGTTTTATAGACTCAATGTATGAAAAATTTAAAAATGAAAAAAGAATTTAAAGTAATTGCGGAATTGTTACCTAATAATACGAGAGTTCTTGATGTAGGCTGTGGAGATGGATCTCTTATGAGTTTTTTAGAAAAAGAAAAAAATATTGAAGTTAGAGGATTAGAATTAAATCAAGATAAAGTACAACAATGTATTCATAAGGGTCTACCAGTAATCCAGGGTAATGCGGAAACTGAACTACATCAATTTCCTAATCAATCTTTCGATTATGTAATCCTAAGTCAGACACTCCAAGCCTTTTATGATCCAGATAAAGTTTTAAAAGAACTTTTGAGAATTGGCAGGTCGGTAGTTATCTCTATTCCAAATTTCGGTTATTGGAAAGTGAGAACAAAACTTTTATTCTTTGGAAAAATGCCAGTTACGAAAACATTGCCAAATACATGGTATAATACTCCAAATTTACATATGTGCACAATTAAAGATCTNTTCAACTTTTGTGATGAAAAAAATATTATTATAAAAAAAGTTGTAGGTGTTAATCAGGATAAAACATCATTGATTAANAGAAGTAACTTGGAAATTAAAAATCTTTTTTCAAAACTAGGAATTTTTTTAATAGGTTAAGATGAAAATAGAAATTATACCCTGTTTAAATGACAATTATAGCTATTTAATTTACGAAAAAGAAACAAACATTGTGTCAATTATTGATCCTTCAGAATTTAATGCTTGTAATAAAATAATTAAAAAATATAAAAAATTAGATTTTATTTTAAATACACATCATCATGCTGATCATGTAGGTGGCAATTTACAATTACAAAAAAAATATAAAGCAAAAATTTTAGGATCTGTTTTAGATAAAGACCGCATTCCAGGAATAGATATTTTTCTGNAGGAAGATCAAACNCATAAAATAGGAAATCTACACTTTAAAGTAATTTTTATCCCAGGTCACACTAAAGGCCACATAGCTTTTCATTTTCAAAAGCAGAAAATCATTTTTTCAGGTGATACATTATTTTCGTTAGGATGTGGCAGAGTATTTGAAGGCTCTCATAAAGATATGCTTAATTCTTTAATTAAATTTAAAAATTTAGATCCTGATACAAAAGTATATTGTGGTCATGAGTATACTAAAACAAATTTAGATTTTTGTTTAAAATATGACACAAAAAATACTTTATTAAAAAAGAAATCTTTATTAATTAATTCGAAAATAAAAAATAATCTTCCAACTATTCCTACTACTATTAGAGAAGAGANTGAAATGAATATTTTTTTAAGGTTTCATGTTGACAGTATAAAACAAAAACTAAACCTTGAAGACTCTTCAGATCAGGAAATTTTTAGCAAATTACGTGATTTAAAAGACGATTTTAAGTCTCAATAATCTTGACTTGATATTTTTGGCAGCTATATTGCGTTAAAACTAATTAAAATATATTTATGTCATTTGCAATAATTGAAACAGGCGGAAAACAATACAAAGTTTCTGCTAGTAAAATACTAGAAATAGAGAAACTTAATGCCAAAAAAGGTGAAACTATTAAGTTTAAGAATGTTTTACTTTTAAATGATAAAACAAATACCGAAATTGGTAATCCTAATATTGAAGGAGCCACGGTAGAAGCTAAACTTTTAGATAATGTAAAAGACAGAACAGTCCTTATATTTCATAAAAGAAGAAGAAAACATTCAAGAAAAAAAAATGGACACAGGCAAAGACATGCTAAAATCCAAATAACAAAAATATTAGCTAAAGGTGGAAAAATCATTGATGAAGCCAAAATAGTAGTAAAAAAGAAAACTATTAAAGAGGACAAAAAAGATATAAAAAAGTTAGCAAAAAAAAAATAGGAAATTAAATGGCAACAAAAAAAGCAGGTGGATCATCGAAGAATGGCCGAGATAGTAAGGGTAGACGTCTTGGTGTCAAAAAGTATGGCGACCAGTCTGTAATACCTGGTAATATAATTGTTAGGCAGAGAGGAACAAAAATCCACCCTGGTGAAAATGTGAGCATGGGTAAAGATCACTCAATTTTTTCTTTAATTACAGGTAAAGTCAAATTTAAAAAGTCTAAATTAAACAGAACTTTTGTTTCTGTAATCCCCAATTAAATCTATATAAATAACTTCAGTTATTTATATTATACCTAAAATGAAATTTTTAGATCAAGCAAAAATATATATCAAGGCAGGAAACGGTGGGTCAGGGTCAGCCAGTTTTCGAAGAGAAAAATTTATCGAGTACGGCGGTCCTGATGGAGGAGATGGAGGTAATGGAGGATCAATAGTCATAAAGTCTGATAGGAACTTGAATACGCTTATTGACTTTAGATTTGCTCAACACTTTAAAGCACAACATGGAAAACAAGGAAGTAAAAGAAATAAAACTGGAGCAAATGGAGAGGATCTAATTTTAAAAGTTCCATTAGGCACTCAAATTTATGAGGAAGACAATAATACTTTGATTTATGATTTCACTAAAAATAACGAAAAGTATCTTGTAGCATCTGGGGGAAAAGGTGGACTAGGAAATGTGAGATTTAAAAGTTCGACAAATAGAGCCCCAAGAAAAAAAACTAACGGAAAAATTGGAGAAGAATTTTGGATTTGGTTACAACTAAAAGTAATTGCTGATATCGGGATAATTGGAAAACCTAATGCAGGAAAGTCTAGCTTACTTGCTGCTTTAACTAGAGCAAAACCAAAAATAGCAAATTATCCTTTCACTACAATTAATCCAAATCTAGGTGTTGCGTATTACGATAGTAAAGAAATTACTTTAGCTGATATACCTGGATTGGTGGAAGGGGCTCACAAAGGAGTTGGATTGGGAGATAAGTTTTTGCGTCATATTGAAAGATGTAAAGTTTTATTGCATTTAATCGATTTAACAGAGAGTAATATAGAAGATACTTATAAAAAGATTAAAAAAGAGTTATCTTCATATGATAAAAAATTAAGTACAAAAAAAGAAATTATATTCTTTAATAAATCTGATTTATTAAAAAATGAGGAAATAAAAAAGAAATTAATACAATTTAAAAAAAAAATTAAAAACAAATATGAAGTTATTTCAATTTTTTCTCATAATGATATTAAAAAAGTCAAAAAAATTTTGGTAAAATATGTTAATTAAAAGTTCAAAAAAGATTGTAGTAAAACTAGGTTCGTCAACAGTTGTGGATAATAAAGGAAACTTTAAGAAAAAATGGGTAACATCTTTAATTAAAGATATAAAAAAATATGGTGGTAAAAAAAACTTTGTTATAGTTTCTTCAGGGGCTATAGCCTTAGGTCAAAAATATTTGAGAATAAAACAAAAGAAAATTAAGTTAGAAATGAGCCAAGCTATCGCTGCAATTGGTCAAATTCATTTGGCTAGTGAATTTCAAAAGATTTTTGATAAATTTAAAATTAAGTCGGGTCAAATTTTAATAAGCCCAGACGATACTGAACAGAGAAAACGTGCTTTAAATATAAGAAGCACATTTGAAAATCTTTTTAAATTAAAAGCTGTTCCAGTTGTGAATGAAAATGACACTACTGCTACGACAGAAATAAAATATGGAGATAATGATAGACTTGCTGCAAGGGTAGCACAAATTATAGGCGCTGATACTCTTGTTATTTTTTCAGACGTTGATGGTCTTTATGATAAATCAAAAAAAATAGTTAAAACAGTTAATAAAATTGATGAAAATATTTATTCTTTAGTTGATAATAGTAAAAATATTTATGGATCAGGAGGTATTTCTACAAAATTAGATGCTGCAAAAATTTGCATGAATTCAGGTTGTCATATGTTCATTGCAAATGGAAAAAAAGAAAATCCACTTCAAAGATTATTGAAACACAATATTTATACTCATTTCCTTCCTAAAATTTCAAGTTTAGATGCAAGAAAAAAATGGATAATAAGTTCTTTAAGTTCAACTGGTAAAATTTTTATTGATGAGGGTGCTGTAAAAGCTTTATCAAATGGAAAAAGTTTGTTGGCCGCAGGAATTTTAAGAATAACAGGCACTTTTGATAAAGGAGAGAATGTCTTAGTTTTAGATCAAAAAGAAAATCAGTTAGCGAGAGGATTAGCATCATTTAATTCAACAGAAATTGAAAAGATCAAAGGTAAACAAAGTAATGAAATAGAAAAAATTTTAGGGTATTTAAGTAAATCTGAGATTATTCATAAAGATGACATGGTAAAGCTATAAATGCGATATTTAGAAAAAATCGGAAGAAATTCGAAAAAAGCTTTTGAAGATCTAAAAGCTATAAAACATGACAAAATTAAAAAAGTTTTAAATGACTACAACAATGCATTGTTAAGGAATAAACTAAAAATTATAAGTGAAAATAAAAAAGATATAAGAAGTGCGAAACGTAAAAACCTCATAGATAGACTTGTGCTAAATGACAAAAGAATTGAGGGAATAAGAGCATCCATAAATGAAATTTCAAAATTTAAAAATCCTATAGGTAGAGTTATTGAAAGTTGGAAAAGACCGAATAAATTAGAAATTAAAAAAGTTTTAAATGACTACAACAATGCATTGTTAAGGAATAAACTAAAAATTATAAGTGAAAAT
>NHIU01000028.1 GCA_002169755.1 Candidatus Pelagibacter sp. TMED197
AAATATTAAGCAGCTTCTAACATTGACATTGGTACTCTATAAGTTTTACCAGACATGTCAACTAAGCATTTTGATTGGTTGATTTTAGTAATCACACCAGGAGTTTTTTTAGTTTTCTGAACGACAAACACTTTTTGTCCAACAGATAGTGAAGCTTTAGCATTCATAACCTTAACATCACTAATAAAATTAGAAAGTTCATTTAGTTCAGTTAAATTTAGTTGCTGTATGCCAGCTTTGATTAGTTGTATTTTATTCATAATATAGTCCTTTTGTTATTATTAAAGATAAAGAGGTCCAGTCCATCTGATAGCATAGTTACCAGTTAGAACATTACCTCTTGGTTGATTAAGAGCAGGTGCATTGTAACCAGCGGCTTTCAATATATCACCTTTCTTAAAATGTTTAAAATCAGTTTTACAAATAAAACAAAATACGCCGTTTTCTTGTACGATTTTAATATATTTTTTTCCTTGAGAAACTTTAGTATTACTATCCCATTTCTCAACTTGTTCTTTACAATAGCCAGTTAATTCTTTGCCACCAAGAGTTGACCATTTAACATAGTCAGCTTTAGCGCCAGCCATTAGATTTTTTACGCCTTGTTCTAGTGTATCGGCAGTTTGATTTACGATTGTCATAGTGTAGTCCTTCCTTATTTGTTATTATCTAAAATTGCAATATATCCACCGGCAATCATCATTGCCATACCGCCTAAAGCGTACATCAGCATTTCACCGATAGTGTTTCCAAGCTCCATACATTTTCCGTCACAATCGCCAGCAGAACCAGCCATCATAGCAATACCAAGAGCTATCAAAGTTGTTGAAATTAGTGTTTTCATAGTGTTTATGTCCTTTCTCATTTTCTATAACCAGTATACCACAACTAAATATAGAAAGCAAGCACTATTTTCAATTATTTTCAAAAAAATGCATAAAAAAACCCTTATAAATCAACGCTTTTTAATTTTTTTTGTTCTATCTTTGTTCTTTTTAGCGTCCGGATGCTCAAAATATCAAGAAAATTGCGAATTTCGGCCGGAATTTGACTTAAAAAGCGAATCACTTAGCGAATCGTTGGATGGCATAGTTCAGATTGAGCAAATCCTAGCAAAATCACGCTGTAATTTTTAATATAAATATAAAAAAGCAATAAAAAAAGGAATTTATGCCAAAAATGAGAAAATTCCTGTTTTGGAATGAAGCAGGCGAAGAAAAAGAAAAAGAAGCGATAAGTTTAAAGAAAGCTACAAGGTCGGTACAAGGCGATTATAAAGATAAAATGATTTCCGTTGAATATATTAGTAAAAAAGGAAAACAAATGTGTCATAGTATAATAATTCCGATAGGTAGAAAATTAAGACAATCAATAGAACAAGAAAAACGTAGATTAGCACTAAAAGCAGCAAGAGAGAGATAATGCCAGCAGTAGTAAGAAAAGGCGACCCTTTATCAACAGGTCACGCTTGTGTAGGAACAACTACACTTAATACACCCGGACAAGGAACGGTTTTTGCAAACAATATTTTAGTTGCAAGAAAAGGCGACCCAACCGTAGCACATATAGCGCCACCAGTACCAGTATGTCCAGCTCACGTTAAAGTTATAAATGCAGCTTCGCCAAATGTGTATGTTGTAGGTATAAAAGTTGGTAGAATTGGTGATAGTACAGACGCAGGTGCTATGACAGGTGGTTCGCCAAATGTTTTTGCAAACGGCTAGTAAAAGTATATAAATATTAGCGATATGGCACAATACGACTCAGCACTAGTAAGTAAATCTAACCGTAATTCACGAAAGTTTAGTGATATTGATATTGATTTCACTAGAAACGTGGTTACTAGTGATGTATTAAGAGTTGAAGATGTTATAGCAGTTAAAAGAGCAGTAAAAAATTTAGTACAAACTGGTTATTATGAAAGACCATTTCAACCAGAATTAGGATGTGGTATTAGAGAATTATTATTTGAAAATTTTACGCCAATGACTAAAGTATTTTTACAAAATAAAATTACTGAAGTATTAGAAAATTACGAACCAAGAATAAATTTACAAAGTGTTAAAGTAGATGATGACCAAGATAGTAATAGATTAGTTGTTGATATTTACTTTTATGTAGTAGGCGTACCAGAGCCACAAACGGTACAGACGTTTTTACAAAGGCTAAGATAAAATGGCAAATAGCAAGTTAATAGTTTCAGATTTAGATTTTAATGATATAAAAAGAAATCTAAAAACATTCTTACAAAGTCAATCACAATTTCAAGATTATGATTTTGAAGGTTCATCACTAGCAATTCTTTTAGATATTTTATCTTACAACACTCACTATATGGCTTACTTAGCTAATATGGCAACAAATGAATTATATCTTGATAGTGCCGATATTAGAAACAATATTGTATCATTAGCAAAAATGTTAGGTTATACACCTAGTTCACCAAGAGCACCGAAAGCGTCAATTAATTTAGTTGTTAATAACGGAACAGGTACATCTATAACTATGGCAAAAGGAACGGTATTTAATTCATCCGTTAGTGATTCAACTTATCAATATATAACTAACGAAGATATTACAACAACACCTGCTAACGGTGTTTATACTTTTTCAGATGTGACTTTATACGAGGGTACTTTAGTTAAATTTAAATACACCGTAGATGAAACAGATGTTGACCAAAGATTTATTATACCAAGTGCTAATACAGATACTTCAACTTTAAAAATTACGGTTCAAAATTCTGCTACAGATACGACTTCAAACACATATTCATTATCAAGTGGGTATTCAGGTGTAAAAGCAGATTCTAAAGTTTATTTTATTCAAGAAGGTAGTGACGGCAAATTTCAAGTTTATTTTGGTGATGGTGTCACAGGAAATAAATTAGTAGATGGTAATATTGTTATATTAGAATATATTGTTACCAATAAAACAGATTCAAACGGTGCTAAAAATTTTACTTTACAAGGAAGTGTTGGTGGATTTACAGACGTTTCTATTACAACTAATTCAGTATCGCAAGGCGGCTCAGAAGCTGAAGATAATGAATCAGTTAAATTTAATGCGCCTTTAAATTTTGTTGCTCAAGACAGAGCGGTTACAACAACTGATTATGAAACACTTGTACAACAAATTTATCCTAATGCATTATCTGTTAGTGCTTGGGGTGGTGAAGATGATGAAACACCAAGATATGGTATTGTTAAGATTGCTATTAAAGCAGGTTCAGGTTCAACATTAACAGACCAAACAAAATTAGATATTGTAAACGGTTTGAAACCTTACAATGTCGCTTCAGTTAAACCTGAAATAGTTGACCCCGAAACAACTTCAGTTTTACTAACTTCTAATATTAAGTATAATGCAAACAGCACAACAAAATCTAAAGATACTTTAAAATCAGATATTATATCTACTATTACAAATTATAATACATCATCATTACAAAAATTTGATGGTGTTTACAGACATTCAAAAATAACAGGATTAATTGATGATACAGACGCGAGTATTTTATCAAACACAACAACTATCAAAATAAGAAAAAGTTTAACACCTGTAATTAATTCTGCTACGAAATATGATGTTTATTTTAGAAATGCATTATATAATCCTCATTCAGGACATAACACAGCCGCTGGTGGTATTTTAAGTTCAACTGGATTTAAAGTATCTGGTGATAATAACGAAATGTTTTTAGATGATGACGGTAATGGAAATGTAAGAAGATATTATCTTGTATCAGGTGTCAAAACATATGCAGATAGTACGCAAGGTACAATTAATTATACAAATGGTCAGGTAACTTTAAACCTATTAAACGTTGCTTCAATATCAAATATAAGAGGAGCTTCCTCAACAATAATTGAAATTACGGTACAACCGTCTTCTAATGATGTTGTTCCTGTTAGAGACCAAATTGTTGAAATAGATGTATCAAACTCAATCGTTATTGTAGAAGAGGATACTTTTGTTGGTGGTTCTGCCGAGGCAGGTGTCGGTTACTCAACTAGCTCAAGTTATTAATGATAAATGGCAAAGTTCAATGAAAAAATCTCAACGATACTTAACAGCCAACTACCAGAATTTGTAGTAGCTGACCACCCTAAATTTGCCGAATTTTTAAAAACCTATTATCAATTATTAGAATCTGCTGAATTAAAAGTTAAAGATGTTCAAAACACCGTTGGTGTTTTAATTGAAACGGAAACAGGTCAAGAAAATAATATTGTTTTTAACTCTACTGGTATTGGTAGTTCTAGTACGCCATTAAATGAAGGCGACAAAATTCTATTAGAAGAAACTGCTTATGGTAAATTTACTTTTGGTGAAGAAATACAAGGTAGAACGTCTGGCGCAAAAGCATTTGTATTATCGGAAGATTTAGCAAACAATAGATTAATAATTTCAGCTCAAGATAAATTTATAAGTGGTGAAATTGTTGAAGGTGTATTATCTTCAGCTTCAGCAACAATAACTAATTACAGACCACAACCTGTTCAAAACATTTCTGACCTTGTAAACTTTAGAGACCCCGATAAAGCAATTGAATCATTTTTAAGTAATTTTAGAAATGAATTCTTAGCAACTATACCAGAAGTTTTAGATAATGAAGTTAACAAAAGAAACTTAATTAAAAACGTTAAATCATTATATAAAGCAAAAGGTACTGCTGCTGGTCACGAATTATTTTTTAGATTATTATTTAATGAACAATCAGAAACAATTTATCCTAGAGAACAACTATTAAAGACTTCAGATGGTCAATATGACTCTTTAAAAATATTAAGAATTATTGAAAGAGTAGGAAATACCGAAGGTCTTATTGGTAGAACAATTACAGGTAAAAATTCTGGTGCAACTGCTGTTATTGAAAACTTAGCTAGATTTCAAATTGGTGATGACACTATTACAGAATTAATTTTAAATCAACAAAGTGTTGTAGGTACTTTTAATGTTGGTGAAGAAGTTTCTGGTACTGCTTCAGATATAGATGATTATTTTATTAAGGCAGATATTACAGGTATTCCTGGAACAAAAACAATTACAAATTCAGGTGCATTATATAAATTAGAAGATGATGTAAAAGTTTCAGGTGGTGGTGTAGGTGCTTTATTTCAAATATCAGACATTGGTACAGGTTCAGTAGAAGAAATTATAATTGACAATTCAGGTTCAGGTTATGCTATCGGTGATACAATTAGTTTTGATAACACAGGTACTTTTGGTTCTAATGCTCAAGGTTTTGTAAGTATAGTTACCGGTAGTCTTGTTGACCAAAACGGCAGTAAAGCTCCAGCAAATGGTACCGAAGATAATATTTTACTTGAAGATGAAACAACTTCAGGTGACGCATATTCTGGTAATAATATTGTTCAAGAAATTGCAACAACTTCACCGGCTGTGCCTGGTTTTCCTGGTTCAGCAGATACAACAACAGGTGAGATAACAAAAATATTCATATCTAATTCAGGTGGCGGATATAAAGATACTCCTATTTTATCTATTAACACTTCAGGTGGAACAAATGGTAATTTAAAAGCATTTGGTAATCAAATAGGAAAAATTGATGGATTAAGAACCGTTGAACACGGTAAAAAATACGAAACTTCACCAGCACCTACATTAAGTTTTCTTCAAAATCTTTTAGTCACAAATATTTCAGGTACTTTTAATCCGAATACAACTATTACAAGTTCAGGAAGTGCTTCGGCAACAATTGTTAGTATAGATGTAAGTAGAGGTATTTTAAAATTAAAAGATGTATCAGGTAGTTTTTCTTTAAATGATACTATAACTTCTTCAACAGGTGGTACTTGTAAGTTCAAAAAAATTAATATAGCAACTGCTTCAGTAAATGTTGTACCAGTTACCGATACAGATGGTGCGTTTATTAATGAAGATGGTAAACTTTCAGAAAGTACAATGAAGATTCAAGATAGTTTGTATTATCAAGATTTTTCTTATGTAATTAAAGTTGGTCAATCTATTAATGCTTGGAGAGATAGTTTCAAAAAAACTATGCACACTTCAGGTTTTTATTTTACAGGTCAAGTAAACGTTGCTACTAGATTGAATGCTAAAACACAATCACCAATTACTGGTTCTATTTCAGGTGTATCTGATAGTCCATTGATGTCAATTCTCAATACTCTATTCTCTACTATTTTTGGTAGAAGATTAGGTACTGCTTCAGATGGTACTTCATTAAGACCAAATGCACATACAAGTGGACAAATAGATAACGACACACAAACTCACGACCATTTCACTTCAGGCACTAGAGATTTAACTTTAAGAACACCACCATTAGAAATAGATTATTTAAGTAGAGTAAGAAGATTAATAGCAGGTAAAAATGGTACGTTTCTTGTTAAATCAGGCCACGCATACGCAGGACCAAGATATACTTTTTTAAATAAACATATTCAAAGTATATACAGCGGTGCAGGATTTAACTTTCAGACGTTTAATGATATAAAAATCATTGGTACTAAAACAGGTTTAGATGGTCAACCAGCTATTTTTATTGCAACCTCAACAGCAGACGGTAGAAATTTAAAATCTAATTTTGCTATTCCTGCTACNATTGCAACTAATAAAAACGACTTTTCTAACACTATAACTAACTTCAGCCAAACAACGGCTACGTTTGATGACACAACGCCATAGAAATGATTATAAATAGTAGAGAGATTTAAATATGCCAAAAAGTACACTAAATTTAGGAAGTTCACCGAATGACGGAACAGGTTCAAACCTACGTACCGGTGGTACTATCATTAACAATAACTTCAACGAGATTTACACGAATCTTGGTGATGGTACTAACTTAAAACCTTACATTGATTTTGCAGATGACACGTCAACGGTTTTAAGAGCCAACATTGGTCAACCTATTACGGTGACTGGTGGTTTAGGTATTGATACTGCTATAGCAAGTGGTAAATTACAAATATCAGTTAACTCTTCAGTATTAACAGCAACTGCTTCGGCAACTCTTACAAATAAGTCAATCTCATTAACTAATAATACCGTCACAGGTACACTAACAGAATTCAATACAGCAATAACTGGAACAGATTTTGCTTCAACNGACCAAACACAAACTTTGACTAATAAGTCAATGAATGGGTCTTTAAACACATTTACAAATATTGGAAATAACTCACTAACAAATTCTGGTTTTACAATTAGAGATAATACGTCAACAACAGATGTTGTAAGTTTAGGTGAAACATTATCAATTTTAGGTACTGGTTCAGTATCAAGTTCGGTTACAGGTAATACGGTAACTCTAAACGTATCAAATTTATCAAACTCTGATTTATCTGGTTCTGCTGGAATTACAAATGCTAATTTAGCTAACTCTANNATNACAATNGGTAATAGTTCANTTNCNTTAGGTNNNACTTTANNNTCAGCAGGNAANTTTAANTTATCTGGNACATCTTCANTATCNGGAACAGGTACNNTNGATNNNNCNGGTNCNGGTTCNAAAGTNAGAGGTAACTNTGCTAACTTTGCAAGTTTNCCNNNTTACGCNANTTANTCNGGNNTATTTGCTCTTGAAGAAACAGGTTTAGTNCCTTACGTTGCTTCNCAATCAGGTTANATNAGATTGTTAACAGAGAATGANGGTGTTGAAAGACANACTAACGTAACNANAACAGGTATTTCAAANGGNGATGTTNTAAAATGGGTATCAGNAAATGGTCGTTTTGAACCATCAGCTGAATCAGGTGGCGGGTCTTCTNTAANANTTCAAGAAGANGGTTCANCATTATCAACAGCNGCTNCAACATTNAANTTTGTAGGTTCTGCTGTAACNGCTNCNGGTTCNGGTGCAACNAAAACAATNACTATTACNGGTGGTNCNNNTGCNNTAAATGATATTATCAGATGTAACNNNTTCATCACCNGTTGCNGGTNANANNTTAGTTTANAANGGTTCTGNTTGGGTACAANCANNAACACCAGTTTCACAATTACTAGTCACANCAAANGGTTCANGTGCNTNNNTATTTACAGGTGCAGGTTTCCCNTCAACTTCAGGTGANAANCCNGCNTTACACTTGAAAAAAGGTAATACATACTATTTTATTAATAATTCAGGTGGTTCACACCCATTTAGAATACAATCAACGACCGGAACCGGTGGTACTGCTTATAATACAGGAGTTACCAATAATGCAGCTAGTTCAGGAGCAATCATATTTCACGTATCTATGGATACTCCAGCAACTCTTTATTACCAATGTACATCACACGGCGGTATGAACGGAACAATTAACATAACATAGTGAGAAGTCTTATAAATATTGATTAAGGAAAACAAATATGCCAGCAATTATAACAAATAAGTTTAGAATACACAATTCCAAGCAATTTCAGGAATCTTTTTCTGAAGCTGCAGGAAACGTATATTATCTAGGTATTGGTAGGCCTTTACCATTTACTACATCAACTAGAGGTGATGGTAGAACAGATAATTTAGGTACAGATGTATTACCTATTACACCAGCAGATAACATAAATTCAGAATCATTTACTTATGATGATTTATTGGCTGCTAAGAAAATTACAGCAACAGATGTTGCTTTTGTAGCACCTAGAAGAAATTGGGTCACAGGTACAACTTATGACATTTATAGACACGATTATGGAGAAAGAATAACTGGCACAACTACTCTACAATCGGCTAATAGTGGTGTATTTAATATATTTGACGCAAGTTTCTATGTAATGAATTCTGCTAGAAATGTTTACAAGTGTTTAGATAATGATAATAACACAGCTTCAACGGTAGAACCAACTGGTACAAATGCTTCAACAATTCTATCAACTGCTGATGGTTATAAGTGGAAATATATGTACACACTTTCTGCTTCAGAGCAATCAAATTTCCTTTCAACAGATTTTATGCCAGTATCAACAAATACTTCAGTTTCATCAAACGCAGTAGATGGCGCAATTGACATTATCAAAATTAAAACTGCCGGTTCTGGTGGTACTGATGGTACACACACAAACATTGATATTAGAGGCGATGGTTCTGGTGGTAAAGTTTCAGTCACGGTTACTTCAGGTGCAGTCACAGCGGTAACGGTAACCACAGCAGGAACAGGTTATACTTTTGCAACAATCAGTAATGCTCAAATAGTAGCTGCTGGTGCAACTAATTTAGTTGGTGCAGAATTAGATGTAATTATTCCTCCTAAAGGCGGCCACGGTTTTAACGCAATAGAAGAAATCGGTGCTTTCTTTGTAATGACTAATACAAGTTTAGAAGGAACAGAATCAGCAAACTCTGGTGACGTTTCAGTAGCTAATGACTTTAGAAGAGTATGTATGATTAAAGACCCTAATTCGGGTGGTTCAGCTGCAAGTGCTTCAACATTAAGAGCTACGTCTGCTATTAAATTAACAGGTGTATCTGGAAGTTTTGCAATTGACGATAAAATTACACAAGCAACAACAGGTGCAATTGGTAAAGTTGTAGAGTGGGACTCTACAAATGCAATTTTATATTATGTTCAAACAAGACATTCAAATGAAGGTATTGATACAAATGGAAATAAAGTAGCCTTTAGTGCAGCTAACGTAATCAGCGGAGCGACTTCAGGCAGCGCAACACCTGATACTAGTCATTCAGCAACAACGAACAATGTAGTATTCAATTCAGGATATTCTGTGCCAGAATTAGACCACGATTCAGGTGATGTTTTATACGTAGAAAACAGAGCGCCAATAACAAGAGCGGCAGACCAGACAGAGAATATTAAACTGATTATTGAATTTTAAGGGGATATCAGACTATGCCAAGTCCAACTGATTTTAACTTATCGCCCTATTATGATGATTTTGCTGAAAGTAAAAAGTTTCATAGAATACTTTTTAGACCAGCATTTGCCGTACAAGCGAGAGAGTTAACACAATCACAAACGATTTTACAAAACCAAATTGAAAAATTTGGTGACCATATGTTCAAACAAGGAGCTATGGTTATTCCTGGTCAAGTTTCTATTGACACTAATTACGAATCAATAAAATTAACTTCAAAATCAGCTTCATCACTTAGCGATTATAATAATACTACACTAACAGGTGGTACTTCAGGTGTGACAGCAAAAGTAGTTGGTATTTCTGCTACAGATGGTACAGACCCCGACACTTTATTTGTAAAGTATAATAAAGCTGGTACTAATAATACTTCAATAGTTTTTACAGACGGAGAAACATTAACTTCAGATGGTTCAGGTACTCCGACTTGCGTTGTTGCTACGACACACATTGGTTCAGCTACAGCTATACAAGCAGGTACTTATTATATAAATGGATTTTTTGTAAGTGTTGATACTTCAACTTTAGTATTAGACAAATATACAAACACACCATCATACAGAATAGGTTTAACAATTACAGAAAGTTTTGTGACACCTAATGATGACAATACTTTAAATGACAATGCTCAAGGTGTATCAAACACTAATGCTCCAGGTGCTCATAGATTTAAAATACAATTAGGTTTAACAAAGAAAACTTTAGCTTCTGCTGATGATAATAATTTTTACGAAATATCAAGAGTTGATAATGGTGTTATTCAAACTATGGTCAGAGAGACCGAGTATGCCATATTAGAAGAAACATTAGCTAGAAGAACATTTGACGAATCAGGTGATTATGTTTTAACTAATCCTGATTATGATGTTAGAGAACATTTAGCCTCTGGTGATAATAGAGGAGTTTTTTCAGCAGCTGATGGTGGTCTTGCAACTAAATTAGCAATAGGTGTATCGCCTTTTAAAGCTTATGTAAATGGTTATGAATCACAAAGATTAGGTACAACTTTTGTTGATATAGACAAAGCAAGAGACTTTGATACAGGTAATAATAACAAAACAAGATTTGAAGTAGATAATTATTTTAATGTTAATAATGTTTATGGTTCGCCAGATGTAGGATTTGTTTCTGGTGATGTAGAACCTTTTAAAGCAATTAATTTATACGACAGAGCAACTTCAGTTAGAGGTACAGAAAATGCAGTTGTAGGTTTTGATGTTCCACAAATTGGTCGTGCTAAGAGTAGAGGTTTCCAATATGTAAGTGGTTCTGAAACTAATGACATATTTGATACATCTGGTATTTGGCGTCATTATATATTTGACGTTGAAATGTTTACACACTTAAATTTAACAAGTATGCCTGTTATGCAATTTACAGATGGTGAAATTGTTAATGGTGCAGTTTCTAACGCAAGTGGTATTGTTCAATTCATATCAGTAGACCACACATTTTCTCCGGCTTCATCAATTAGTGTTGCAAGTCCAGGTGTTGTGACATTAAACGGCCACGGATTAGTAGATGGTCAACAAATAAATTTATCAGGTGGCGATTTTCAAGTAGATAGTTCAGCATATACTCCAGGAATTTATTCAGTTAGAAATGCTACAACAAATACTTTTGAATTGTATAGTGCTAGTGGTAGAGACGCAGTAAATGTTACCTCATACACATCACCACCTACAATATTACACGGAGTATTAATTTTATCTAATGTTCAAGGAACATTTATTGCAGGAGAAACGGTAACAGGTCAATCGTCAAGTGCTTCAGCAAATATTCAATCAGATTCTTTAGGTAGAAGAGGTGTTATAACAAAAGATATATCATCAACTAAACAAATTGGTATGCCAGGAACACCTCCTTATACAGCTGATGTTGATTTGTCTGCTACGTTTTCTCAACACGTAAATATTCAAGGTAACGTTTCTATTGCAAATAGTTCGGCACAACTATTAGGTAAAGGTACAAACTTTAATGTTGATTTAAAAATCAATGATAATATATCATTTACAAATGACGCCGGTGTTACCGTTAATGCAGTAATCAAAAATATAGTTTCACAAGCAGAAGCAACTTTAACTGCCAATGTGGGAGCTGCTGATGTATCAACTGCTACCGTTGTGACAAGAAAAAGAGCAAAATTACAAAAACCAGAAAACAATATTTTATTGTTTAAGTTACCATATAAAACAATCAAGACTTTAAAAACAACTTCTAACTCTGGTTTAACTGATACTAACTTTCAAGTAAGAAGACAATTTACTTCAACACTATCTTCAAATGGTGACGCAACTATTTCAGCAGGTACAAACGAAACATTTGCTTCATTATCAAATAGTGACTTCTCTGTATCTGTTATGACTACCGGTTCAGGTTCTACTGGTGCAGTTGGAGATACACTAAACTTAACAGGTAGTAATCACGAAGGCGATTCAATATTTAATCTAACAGGTTCACCTACAGGTAAAACTTTAAACCTAGATTTTGGTGCTAACTTTGCTGGACATAAAATTAAAATTATTGCAACGGTCAGTAGAGCGGTTGCAGGTTCTAAAACAAAAAGTTTAAATAGTGCTCAAACGGTAAACGTATCTAGTCAACAAACAATTGAAAGTGGTACAATAGGTTTAGGCAAAGCTGATATTTTTAAAATCAATAATGTTTATATGTCTGGTGGATTTGGTTCAGCTGCAAGTGCTTCAGATACAGATATTACAAACAGATTTGATTTAGACAATGGTCAAAGAGATAACTTCTATGACATTGGTAGATTAAAATTAAAACCAGGTGCTATTAGACCAACAGGTCAATTGTTAGTTAACTTTGATTTCTTTTCTCACGGTTCTGGAGATTATTTTGATGTTGACTCATATTCAGGTGTTGTTAATTACGAATTAATACCTAATTATGTTTCAGATACAACAGGTGAAAGTTATGAATTAAGAGACACTTTAGATTTTAGACCAAGAGTAGATGACGCCAGTACAATTACTTCAGATTTAGTCGCTAGGTCTTATGATGGCACAGGTGCTTCAAGTGTTGACATACCAAAATTCAATTCAGATATTACTTCAGATTTAGAATTTTATCTAAACAGAATAGATAAAATTTTCTTGACAAGAGAAGGCCAATTAAGAACGGTAAAAGGTTCGTCTGATTTAAACCCATTATCACCAGCAGATTTAGATGGTCATATGTTAATGGCAACGGTAAATGTTCCTTCTTATACTTTGAGAACGGATGACGTTGAAGTTGAAGCTGAAGATAATAGAAGATATACAATGAGAGATATTGGTTCTTTAGAAAAAAGAATTAAAAATATGGAGTATTATACTCAACTCTCTTTATTAGAAGCTGACGCACAATCTTTACAAATACAAGATAGTGATGGTTTTGATAGATTTAAAAATGGTTTTGTTGTTGACAACTTCACAGGACACAATGTTGGTGATGTAGCTAACAATGATTACAAATTATCTATTGATATGGCAAGAGGTGAGGCAAGAACATATTTTAATGAAGACGTAATTGAATTAGCAGAATCAGATGATGATGGTTCAGCAATTACAGCAGGTGATAGAACAGACGCAAACTATCAAAAAACTGGTGATTTAATTACATTACCTTATACTGAAACAGCATACATCACTCAACCTTTTGCAACTAAAACAGAAAACTTAAATCCTTTCTTAATATTTGATTGGATTGGTGATATTGATTTAGACCCGCCAGTTGATGAATGGAAAGAAACAAGAGTTGCTCCTGAAATAGTTGCAAACGTAAATGGTTCTTTTGATATTATGGCAATTCAAAGAGGTTTAGATAATACAAGTATTTCAGAAATACCAGTTGGTACCGTTTGGAATGAATGGCAAGACCAATGGTCAGGTAATCCAAGGTCTAATCAAAGTTGGCAAGGCAGAGATTTAGTTCAAACAACAAATACAGATGTTGGTCAAGTTAGAAGTGGTATAAGAACAACAATAGTTCCTCAAACTTTAAGACAAAGTTTAGGTAGTAGAGTTATATCTGTAAACTTTGTACCATTTATAAGAAGTAGAGAGGTAACATTCCAAGCTTATGGTATGAGACCTAATACAAAAGTATTTCCTTTCTTTGATGAAATTGCAGTAGCAACTTATGTGACACCAGATGGTGGTTCGTTAGGAGGAAACTTAATTACAGATTCAACGGGTTATGTAAAAGGTGTTTTTGCAATACCTGACCCTAATGATACAACTAAACCAAAATGGCGAACAGGAAAAAGAGTATTCAGATTATCTAGTTCATCTACAAATAGTACAGATAGAAGAGCCGTTGCAACTTCAGCTGAAGGTGATTATGACGCAAAAGGATTGTTAGAAACAACGCAAGAAGCTATTATTGCTAGTAGAGAAGCAAGAACGGTAAGACAAACTACCACATCAAATAGAACAATTACTAGAACGGCAAGTAGAGTTATTGCAAGAAGACAACCACCTGATAGAGGAGGTGGAGGTGGAGGTCGTGATGATGGCGGTGGAGGTGATGGTGACCCATTAGCTCAATCATTTATGGTTGATGATGAAGACGGTATATTCTGTACTAGTGTTGATGTTTTCTTTGCAACTAAATCGGAAACTATTCCTGTTAAAGCAGAAATAAGAAATATGGTCAATGGTTATCCAGGAACAAAAATTCTACCTTTCGGATTAAAATGGATTAATCCAAATCAGGTAACTACAAGTACAGACGCAAGTTCAGCTACAACATTTACATTTGACTCACCTGTCTATCTACAAGAAGGTGTTGAGTATGCTCTAGTATTATATTCAGATTCGGTAGATTATACTGCTTATGTGGCAAGACTAGGTGAAAAACAAATTGGTTCAAATAGAACGGTATCAACTCAACCTAATATGGGTGTCTTATTCAAATCAGCTAACAATAGAACGTGGTCAGCTGAACAAATGGAAGATATGAAGTTAACTTTGAAGAAGGCAGTATTTGATAACTCATCTTCAGGAACGGTAACATTATGTAATGGTAGTTTACCAGTTAAAACTTTAGATAATAATCCAATTAGAACATTTGCTGGTTCAAATGTTATTAGAGTGTTCCATAAAAACCACGGTATGCATAGTTCAAATGATAACGTGATAATTGCAGGATTGGCTTCAGGAACATACAATGGTATTCCACATTCTGATATTAACGGAACATATACAAGTATTACAAACATAACTTTAGATAGTTATGATATTACTTCTTCAAGTGCCGCTACTTCAACAGGTGATGTTGGTGGTTCTACCGTGACTGCTTCACAAAATAGACAATTTAACGTTATGCAATTACAAGTCGGACACGTTTTACATCCTAGAACAAATATGACTTCACAAATGTGGACAACAAGTGGTCGTTCAGTTCACGGTTCAGAGACAGCGTTTGCATTAGCAAGTAATTCAGAAGCAAGAAGTGTTGTATTAGGAGATAATATTTATTTTACAGACCCTAGAATGGTTGTAAGTCAAATAAATGAGACAAATGAAATGACTGGAAATAAATCTTTATTTATTAACTTAACTATGTCAACACAAAATGCTAACGTATCTCCTGTAATTGATTTAAAAAGATGTAATGCTTTTGCAATTTCAAACAGATTAAATCAACCAACGGTAACATCAACTGATACATTTACAGGTGACGGTTCTACTGCTACATTTACATTATCAAGTACACCGGCAAGTGTACACTTGTTAGCTGTTAAAAAATCAGGTAAAAAATTAGCACCAGTAGATGACTTTCAAGTTTCAGGTTCAACATTAACATTAACAACTGCTCCAGCTGCAGGTGCAAAAATCGTTGCAAAATTAGCCAACACGGTTGATTTTGAAGATGATACAGCAACAGAGGGTGGTTCGTCTGAAGGTGTTTACTTAATTAAACCTGTAAGTTTAGCAAATCCATCAACTGCTATTGAAGTAAGGGTGGCGGCTAGTGTAAGGTCAACTTCATCTATTAAAATGTTTTACAGATTAACGGGTGGTGAAGAAACAAGACGTATTCAGGATATTGAATATACACCATTTAATACAGATGGTTCTTCCGATACAAATATTGCTCCTTCAACTGGCGACCAAGTTATTGATAGAGATTTCAAAGATTACAAATTTAGTGTTAAAGATTTACCAGAGTTTACATCATTCCAAATTAAAGTAGTATTCAATGGAACAAACTCTGCTTATCCTGCTAGATTGAAAGATTTTAGAGCGATTGCTCTGGCGGTATAATATGGCAAAAATTAAAGTAGAAGGTTATGATAATATGGTAAGAGACACAAACTCAAATGCTATAGTAAATACAAACGCAACCGAGTATCAACTTTATATGCAAAGAAGAGAATCTAGAAAAAGTCAAAGTGACCAGATTAAAGGTGCTTGTAGAGAGATAAATAATTTGAAGACAGAATTAAGAGAAATAAAAAATTTAATTAAGGATTTAGTAAAATAAAATGGCTGTAAGAACAATTAATATAACAGATAGTTTAGAAGATTTAAGAACGCAGTTTAATGCTCTTACTTCACAGGACTTCGGTGATATTGCAAATTTAGATAGTTCTATTAACGCTACAAGTATTGTTGGCGCTATGAATGAAACTATCGGTATTGTTAGTGCCGCTGCTGGTTTTTTTGTAGTTGATTCTTCATCTACTAGACAATTAATTGGTTCAGGTCAAGAATTACACGTACAAGGTACAACAAACGAAATTACAGCCGCTGTTCAAGCTACAGACACATTAGTAATAGGTTTACCGTCAGACGTAACCATATCAAATGGTTTAAATGTCGGTAGTGGTGGTATTAGTTCAGCAGGAAATATTGCAACAACAGGTTCAGCAGCCGTAAAAACAAATCTTATAGATGATGTATCTGGTGGAGTTATTAATATTAACGCTTCTATTATTACTTCAGGTGACGCAACTCTTGGTTCTATTAACGTATCAGGAAATACTATTTCGTCATCAAACTCTAATACAATTACTTTTAATGATAACATAGCAACAGGCACAAATAAAGTAACCATAAACGGTACTGAATTTGGTGGCACAGCAGGTGATATCAATACTTTAGCTGGTGAAACTTCATTTGGTTCATCTATTAGATTATCGCCAAACAAATTAGTTATATTTGAAGGTGCTACAGATGATGGTTTTGAAACAGCATTAACGGTAACAGACCCAACAGCAGACAGAGTTATAACTTTTCCAGACGCAGGTGGAGATGTTATGTTAACAGGTGGTGTAGGTCAAATTTCAAACTCTAATATTTCAAACAATACAATAACATCAGCAAAATTTTCAAACGCAGTTAGTTTGATACTATATAATAGTGCAGGTGTAGCACAGAAAACAATTTTTGGTGCAGGTTCGTAAGAATAACAATGAGGATATATTATGGCAGTAGTCAGACCAGTTTATTTAAATAGTGGAAACATCCAAGCAATGGATGACACTATGTTTGATTTATTGAAAAGTGTTTTTAAATATCAATTTCAACAAGCAAATCCAATAGCATTATCAGTAGTATCTTCAGGCGGTAGTTTAGGTTCTATAACCGACACACGTATGGTTGCTGGTGCTTCAAATACTAGAACAGATAGATTTTCAACAGAAGCTGAAACTGCCGATATTACTCAAACTTCCGTAGTTTACACTAGAATAGCTCAAAACGTTGCAGCTGCTCCTACTTTAGGAACAGATAATGGTAAACGTTATTTTGTTTACATAGATGATACAAATAATTTAAAAGCTATGACACACCAAGATATGTTAGACTCAATAATACGGCCGGTAATTTTAGAATTAACAACAGGTCAAAATAATGCTACAACTGCTGGAACATATTTTATAGATACAACGGCAACTCTATCAGGCGGCCAACAATTAATGTCAGCAACTCCTGTATTTTTAGATACTAGAGCGGATACAAGTGCTTATACGCAAGACGGTATAGGTGAAACGCCAGACCAACCTACAAATATTACAAGTTATTACTTAAAGAAAAATATTATATCAGCACCATCTTTATCAGTTTTGCCTTTACAATTAAGGTCTGATAATGATGTACAAGAATTTTCAACGGCTGATGTTGATACATTATCAAATGAATTAATTAGACACGAAGTTATTTCAAGTGCAGGAACATTTAAGTTAAGATATAATTTAGGTGGTGCTGGTACAAGTAAAGGTTCAGGTATGACTGATACTAGACTAAATGGTACAGGTAATTTTCAAACAAGATACGTTAATACAGACGATTATAGAGCTCAAGAGTTTCCTGACGGAACATCAGCAACAATTAGTACAACATTTTTGAAGGTTAATTTAACTTAATTATGAATTATGAATATATTATTAACAGGCGGTGATGGCTTTATAGGTCAAAATCTATATAAACATCTTACCAAAAAACACAACGTAATCAACATAGATAAAATTTCAGGTTATGATTTATTAACCTGTGATTTACATTATAACGCAGACGTTGTAATTCATTTAGCAGGTCTATCTGGTGTTAGAGATAGTTTAGATAATCCTGAAGAATACTGGAAACAAAATGTAATTGCAGGTCAAAGATTATTTGATTTTTTTGCAGACACAAAAATTTTATATGCCAGTTCATCTACAGCTTGGGAACCTTGGAGAAATCCTTATGCAATGAGTAAATATAGTCTTGAACAGATAGCACCAGAAAATAGTTTAGGTATGAGATTTACAACCGTTTATGGTCCTAATGCTAAGTCTAATATGTTGATACCTAAAATGTTAAAAAATGACGTTCAATATATTAACACAAATCATAAAAGAGATTTCATACACGTTGATGATATTATAAGTGCCATAGATATATTAATGATAGAAAATGTAAGGGGTGTTGTAGATATAGGTACAGGTCATACTCACGAATTAGTTGACTTGGTAGATTATTTTCATATTGATTGTGAGAGAAAAATGGGTGGTGAAAACGAAAGACTGGATAACAAAGCTGATATTACTACACTAAATAGGTTAGGTTGGAAACCAAAAGTAAACTTATATAATTATTTAAAGGAGAATAGAAATGTTAACTGAAGTGAATTTGAAAGACCATTTGGTCAAAGCAAATTTTATAGATAATGAAAGAAAGATGATTGAGGTATTATATACTTCTAAAGATTACAAGATAACTAATAGTACGGTTATAGAATACGATACAGAGCATCCTGATTTTCAAGAATTAATGAAAGTTATGAGTGTTGATGAATTACACGAAACAACTTACAACACAAAGAAAGCAGAGAGAGCTGAGTTTGAAAGAACAGCAATAGAAATTGCTAAAAATAGTGGTCTTGTATTAGGTCACGACAAAATAGATACTAGTTTTTTTCCTATATTAACAAAAGCAATATTTGAAGAGCCTGAAAATGAAGACCATTTGTTTGCATTAAAACTGGCTTTATTTGAAATAAAAGAAATTAGAGATACTAAAAAAGAAAAATTAAAAACTCAATTAAGAAAATCTACTACAAAGATTGAATCATTATTGTATGCTTTACAAATTATCTTGGCAGAAAGAAGTTAGAGTACCAACCATTCCAACCTTTTTCCATAATGTGATGGTATTGTCCTAATGTCAACATATTATAATTATCTGGTTTTTTATATATGTGATTAGCAATAGATTCACATACTTTAGGATAAGTTTGATAATATTTTAATTCTCTATAATAAAACTCATCACTACCTTTGTTGTATTTCTTTAAAAAATACTCTTCGTTAGATTTAAATTTTTTCCATATATAAGATACGTCACCAGTCCAACTAACAACAGATGAATTTAAAGGTGTGTGAGCAGGTTCCCGCCAATAACTATCATCTAATAAAGTAAAGTTATTTTTAATTAGATTAGGTAATTTGCCAAATATAATCATATCTAAATCAAAGTATAAGTTTTCACCGTCTCTAAATCTATCATACATTTGTAGTTTATTGTACCAGTTACCATATAAGTCTCGTTTAATAACTTCAAAACTATCGTACTTTAAACCAGAAAAGTTATCAATCATATACTTTAGATTCTCAACGTGCCATTGAGTAAACTTTTCACCAAATTGACAACAAATTATTCTCATTGAAATGCCCACGCTTTTTCATTACACCAAAAACATTTACCACAAGGTTCTGGATAGTTTGTATTACCACTTTCAGGTCCCCACGCACACGATTTTGTCATAGGGTATAATTCTTTTATAAGGTTATGTTCTTTATAAACACCTGCTACAAATTTTTTATCAACGTGTAAATATGGCATATAAACTTCACTATCTAATAATTTTTCATTTGACCTGCCTGGGTCTCTTTTTCTTTCAGCAACATCATAAAAACCTAATTGTTTCATATCTTCAATAGGAGGATTCATAGACATAGCCATTGCAACAACCGTATTATGTCTATCGTACATTATTTTTCTAGCATTTCTATTTTGTAGTGCCTTTGAACCACCTCTTACGTTTCGCCATTTTGGTACACCATTAATTTTACCCTTTGGTGAATCTAATTCTTCTTGAGCCTTTTTTAACCAAATAGGGTCACTTGTATTGACATCAAATATAGTTAAATCTTTTATATTAGGGAACATACCCTTTAAGTATCTATGAACATTGATGGCACATTCTGTATCTAAAGGACCGTCTATATCTTTTGAATGAAAAGGAAATATATCAATATTAGGAAAATAGTTTGCAATTAAATAAGTTAATGAAGATGAATCTAATCCACCAGACAATGATATTACTATCTTATTTGGCAGTTCAGGAAAAAGGTCTTCACTAAACAAATCTATTGTTTGATTAGAGTAAGTTAGTTTCATTTTTAGCCTCCTTATAATATTGTTCAAGTTCGGGATATAATTCAAATAGTTTATAATTATTATGATTACGGTCTAACGCTTGACAATATTCAATTGTTTTTACAAAGTCTAATTTATTTTGTTTCTTTTCCAATGATTTTATAATATTAGGATAGTCTTTGTATTTTGGTATTAGTTTTTGTTTAATTTCATAAGGTAAGTTCTTAACTTGTAATATTGCTGGATGTTGTATAATATAATATGTGTGAGGTATACCTATTTCTTTTAGATATTCTTGAAGTTTCCAAATATGCATAACACTTAAAAAAGATACTACACTATGAACATTTACTCTACTATCTTTTCTTGCTTTCATAACCATCATATTATCAATTAATTGTGGCCAATCAGATTTTTTTCTAATATAATCATTGTATTTACCATAACTATCAATAGATATTTTCATAACAAACTCTTTAAATTTACCAAAGTAATTTCTAAAATCATAATTATCCATTTTAAATACAGATAAATTTGTTTTATATATCAGGTCAATACCTTTTGAATGTCCTGTTTGTACTAGTTTGTCTAAAAGTTTATAATGATTTTTCATAACTAAAGGTTCGCCACCTATCAACTTAATTGACCTAGTATATTTTGCTACTGAAGCCACATCATCTAAATGTTCTTCTCCATCGTGTTTCATTGTATTCATACGTTCACCGTCTTTAGGGTCTAAATCGGGGTCAAATACTTTACCTATTTTTTTGAGTGATATAGTTCTAGTGTTAGCACTTCTTGGGGTACACATATAACAATCAAGATTACAAGCATTACCAAACATTTTCATTTTAATGTCTAATATTCTCTCATCTAAATCTATCTTACCCTCTTCTTGAAATTTTTGTACTGCTCTTAATAACTCTGGTACTTTACTATCAAAGGTGCCTGCTAATACTTGTTCAACATATTTCATTCTATCTGAACGACCATATAATAGTTCGTGTTTTCTACAACCTGTACAATGTTTGTCAAAAAACTCACCATCAAAATCTTCTTTTAACATTTCTTCTCGTAATCTATTTTGATAATCAGATGTATACCATTCTTTAATGGTTGTGTTTTCCATATTGTGGCCAGTAGGAGCTAATGCGTCATAACAAGGTGCATATCTACCACTCAAACTAGAAAATATATGAGTCCAAGGCAAAGGACACCACCATATTTTTTTATCTTTTAGTTTCTTTTCAAACTCTGTTTTTTGTGTTTCGTTCATTTAATAATTCTACCTGGTCCAGCATAATGTATAATACTTATACTATCGTTTACTTGACCACCCATTTCAGCATAGTCTGTTTTAAACAAACTACAATATAACTTTTGTAGTTCTAAATTTTCTTGAAAGTTATCTGACTTTTTAAATAACCATTTTCCTGGTAAACATATAATATCATTTGCTTTACCCTTTACATAATTTTGTTCACCATAATATTTGTGGTGTACTACACCAGTATCATAATAATGGTTTTGCCAATATTTAGGGTTTAATGCAAAGTCGTCCCATATGTGATTTAAAGTACCTGATTTAAATTTATAAAAACCACCATTGATACCTAACTTGTTATCCCACCAAGAAGAATATGTTAATAGTTCACCGTCTTTTACTCTATAATTTAATATTCTATCTACATTGTTTACAATTTTCTGGTCAATGTCCATAATTATAATGTCATCACCTGGCTTCTGATTACCAAATTGAGGGCTAAAAAATTTTAATTTGTGCCAATGTTTTACAATATCACTATGATGATTATAAGGTAATACTACATCAGCATCCACGTCTGTATCACTTATACAAATAGATTCAAAAGGTATCTTACTATGTTTTTTTAAATCTCTATATAAATTACCAACATAGTCTGGCGTATAAAAACCTTTATGATAAACCGTACATATCTTAAGCATTTACATTTCTCCATACTATATCAAACTTTTTATTAATTGCGTGTATAAGTTTAGCACTTTCAGGTATAAAAAGATTATCATAAAAGAAATAATGCCAATCATCATCTAACCATTGAACAGGTACGTTATGTTGTTTTAATTTTACACTAAACAAGGTCTCATTATCATATCCAAAATAGTCAACAATTTTTTTAGGAAACATACTCTTATCAAATTTCAATTGTGTCATTGTAATCATATCTTGGTCAAATTGATTAAAGTATTCTAACTTATATAAGTGTGATTTATCTATACCAATAATACCAGTATTAACTACATCACATTCAGAGCTTAGACCTCTTTGTAATAACATTGCTTGAGAATTATAATACTTTGAGTTAGGACTTCTAATAGTTTGTGATGTTTCTGTTATATTATCTATCTTTGAAACCTTATCATTATTATTTGCGATAGCTATGCCTTTAGATAAATCAAATACTTCAAAAAAGTTTTCTTTAGTATTAGGTATTACATCAAAATCAAGATATAACATTTGGTCATACTTTGAAGAAAACTTATATAGTAAAAATATCTTGTAAAAGTTTATTATATTATATGTTGTCAAAAAAGGATATTTACTTTTCATTTCATCTTTATATTCTTCATATTTGTTTATCAATACAAAGTCAGCACCAATACTATCAGCATATTGTTGTTTACAATCTATCAATCTTTGATAGTTTTCTTTTAGTTCCTTTTTAGTGTTTAAATTTGTTTTTTGATTATCAACAAATTCACTATCAGGCACCTCAATGTAAATACTATAAATTAATCTTTTCATATCTTACCTATTAATGTAAATCTAGTACCTCTGTCATCTGGTATTTCATCTTCAACTAATACCTCTGCTTTATCAGGTAATTGTTTTTTAAATTCTTCTATATTCTTAACGCAGTTTATGTGTGTCGGTATATCAAACATAGCATTAGATTGAAACGCAAAGTAAGCTGGCGACACTCTATCCCACCAAGGATTTTTATATTCTGGAGCAGGTCCCCATTCTCTCATTGGTTTCATATGTTCACAACTAGTATTAATAAACAAGTTAGTATTTTTGTATGCGTTTCTAAATTCAAATACATCACCAGTTATAAAATCAACATCTAAATCTTTAAACAATTCATATTTTGCTCTGTTAATAACTTTAGAATCTTGGTCTATGCAAGTAATCTTTTTAACTTTATCGTAAAATGCTGGTATCAATATACTACCATACCAACTACCAAATATAACTATTTGTGAATTCTTTGTTAAGATATTTAAATTATTAATATGATTAATTAAATTCATTTTAGATAGAAATTGATTAGGACTAAATGAATCTAATAAATCTTTTTCTTCAGCCGTTCTATTTTCACCTCTACCTTCTTTAGGATTATTTACTACTTCTCTCATTGCAGGCGTTATCAACATATTCAATATAGTTTGTAATTGTTTTATATCCATTTAACAATATCCTCTATATTTGATTTTATATCACCTTGTACAATACCTCTATATTCTTTAGCTTTGCCAATTGAAATTAATAACATTGGTCTATAATTTACATAATCAACATCTACCCAATGCTTTAGGTTTCTATGAAAACATAAACAATAAGATAAATCTAAACCTTTTTCTACTATTAGACCAGTTAGATTAGTTGCATACAATCCTATTTCAACTGCTGTGCCATTAGAGTCATCACCTTCTTTTACTCTTCTTTTATCCATTTGTTCCATATAATGGCCTAAAGATATTTGATGTTGATACCATTCATTTGTTTTTCTTGCCCACCTCATAGTTATCAATAACAAATAAGGATTATATCTTACGTGTTGATAATCAGGATTTTCTCTATCTTTCTCACCTTTCCAGGGGTCAGAGCCATATATTTCCATAAACTTATGATTGCCTATTACGTTTTTATAGATTTTTTCCTTTTCATCTTGTTTATCAGGACCTAATACATTTACTTGATAAGGTACACAATTTTGTTTAGAAGGTGTTAGTTCATATGCCTTTTGCAATACTTCTTCAATATCTTCTCTAGGTGGTATGACATTCATATCATAACTTCTAACGTGTTTTCTTTTTTTTATTATATCGTAATAACTCATTTTCTTATCACACAATCATTGATAACTAATATATCAATTGCAGTTTTATTAAATGTTTTTAAAGCTTGTTCTGGTGTTTCTACAATAGGTTCTTGACAATTAAAACTCGTATTCAAAAGCATTGGTATTCCTGTTATCTTCCAAAACTCTTTTATAATATTGTAAAACTTTTCATTAAAATCTTTATTGACCGTTTGTATTCTTGCAGTACCGTCAACGTGTGTTATACCTGGTACTTTGTCTGATTTTACTTTACATATTCTTGACATATATGGACTAGGACTATTTGTATCAAAGTAATCTTTGTAATACTCTTCTAATACTGCTGGTGCAAATGGTCTAAAATCTTCTCTCATTTTTATAGTGTGATTAATAATATTTTTTATATCCGGATTTCTAGGGTCTGCTAATATACTTCTATTACCTAATGCACGATTACCACTTTCTGATTTACCTTGAAACCAACCTACTATTTTGCCATCAGCAATTGATTGTGCTATTTCTTTGTAATTTACTTTCTCTCCGTCATATTCATAATTCGTACCAGCAAAGGTATTTGACTTATGTAAATTATTGTTTAATGTACAATCAGCGTGTTGATAAACACCTATAGCTTGTCCTTCATCACCAACTGCTGGTGGTATGAATACATTTTTATAATGTTTGGTAAACTCTTCATTCATATAACCATTATATGCAACACCACCTGCTATACATAAGTTATCACAACTTTTTAATGGGTAAATATATTCTTTTATTTTATCTATTGTAAACTTTTGTAAGGTGTATGCTAAACTTTCTTTACCAAATTTCTCAATATTAATTAGTTTGTGAATATCGTATTTTTTCTCTCGGATATCGCCGGAGATTATCATTTCAAAGACATCATAGTAGTATTGATTAAAACTACCATAGCCTACCAACCCCATTAGTTTACTTGCGCCTAATGACCCAAATCCTGTAAGTTTAGACATTTGATTCCATAACCACCCTATCGGTAGTTCTTTTGATAAATTTTTTATATTACCTGTCTTATCAACNAATANACATCTANANTTAGNACCNATNCCNTCTATNGCNANTATATCTGATTNNTNANAACCNGANTTNANNAANGCNTANGTAGCNTGNGATTGATGNTGGTCTATANANTANANATTNTCTTNNAANNANNANTCCCATAAATTNTTTNGGTTCNTANTCAAANANANCTTTTGGNANNANATCTTTACACATTCTAATACCACCATNAGTGTANGTAAANGCTAANACANCATCTNTTTTNTTNNAATANTCTTTTACAAANTCATNNTTTAATCTNTANTCNNNTNTATTNANNTTATCNNNTTNAGTNAGNNTATGCNTCAGCNTGATANGGTANNTTNTGTTTAAATCTNGTATGTCTTTCTNTTTGATTGTGATANACACCATCATANGTATTNTGGTCNTGTAGATTTAAAGCNANAGCANNTATNTTANNCATTTAATANNCTCGCATANTTTCTCATNGGAAAATGACCTTTNGGTTNNACCCATTCAGTACANGTNTTNCAATAGTTNTCNTATTTGAACAATNNAAAGTTCATCATNTTNTCNATNTTNTCCTGNGTTANNTCNAANGTTTTAGATANNTCNNTATTNTTAGCAAANTTNTTACTACAATGTACAATATGTCTTTNTTCAAANTCTATAACNGGCACCATAGGAAANGNNGCACACATTTTNCNNTCTATTTCANCTGCTTGAATAACNTCTGTAAACTCTGGTGANCTNCCNTTAAATGCNTTCCACATNGTATTNTTATGATNTAATTTTTTTACTANNTCTGGATANTTGTCTTTGTATTTGTAATAGTTTGGTGTTCTAACAACAACATTATAGTTATTATAATCATTCTCTGGTACATAATCAAAGTTACCAAGTTTTTTAACTTCATCATCATACCAATCAAGTATATTGTGTTCAACATATAATATATCTTTATCTTCTAATATATGAGGATATCTTTTACGTACAAAAGAATTAGATAATACAGATACAACAAAGTTTGGGTATTTTTTTATTTCATTGATTACATCATCTAAATTTTTTATAAGACCTGGTTCTCCGCCTAATAGATTTATTCTACACTTATATTCTTTTAGATAATCTAAAGTATTTCTTAAAAAGTCCATATCTACCGTTAAGTTTCTCATTTCAAGAGTATAACTTGTACAATAGTGGCAATTTTTATTACAAGACATAGACAGAAAGAAATCTATAGCTAAATAATTTTCTTGTATTTCTTTTAATGTTTTCATTTTATCATTCTGTAAAAGAATTTATTAAACGCAATCTTTAGTTTTGTCTCATCATTAAATTGTACTTGTTCAAGGTACTCTGGTGTTTTATAAATTTTCTCAATTATATAATCGTAAATATCCTCTGTCTTTTTGTTAACTAAAGTTTCATCAAACATATTGTCACCAAATAGTTTTTTCATACTCTTAACAAGTTCAATAGGACATTTGTTGGTAATGTTATTCATATTACCATTCTTGTCTATATAACTAAATTGTGTTAAAGATTCATTATGTTCTATCATACCAATATTAATATAGTGTTTATAACTTTATCAAGTTCTTCTTTCTTCATATAAGGCGATAATGGCAATGTAAGTATTGTATCACATACCATTTTTGTTATAGTTGTATCATCTTTTCTATGTTCAATATTATCATACATTTTGTTTTCTGAAATAGGTTTATTATAATGTACTTTTGCATTTAATTTATTTTTAACTAAATCCCTAACTTCTTTTGTTTTAAACCTTACAACATATTTGTGATAGTTATGATTTACTTTTTCCCATTGTTGCATAGTTTCCGATTGAACAATTACAACATCTTTTAAATGTTCATCATAATACCTTGCGTTTGCCTGCCTTTTACTAATATATTCATTTAGTTTTTTTAATCTAAAATTAATAATCTCGGCATTGAACAACAACATTTTTGAGTTATAACCAAGAATCTTGTGGTCGCCGTGTTTCCTCAAACGTTTAAATATTTCTGTATCGCCATCTGTTAGTATAGCCCCACCTCCTGATATGCCTGATACAACTTTGTTATCGTTAAAGGATAAGGTACTAATATTTCCCTCTGAACCGGCTACAGCACCATTATAACTAGAACCTAAAGATTGGCAAGCGTCCTCAATAAAGTGTATGTTTTTCTCTTGACAAAATGTTTTGATTTTGCTAATATCAGACATATTACCAAATAAATGAGGATAGATTATTGCTTTTACTTTTGGAGAGTACATCTTTTGAATACTATCAAAAGACATATGATAAGTTAATAAATCAATATCACAGAATACAGGTGTAGCACCTACCATTGATATTACACTAGCAGTTGATATCCAAGAAAAGTTGGTTGTTAAAACCTCGTCTCCTTTTCCTATACCTAAACTTATTAATGAAAAATGTAATGCGTCTGTACCACTATTACAAGCTACTGCTTTTCTACCAACAACTTCTTCTATACTCTTTTCAAGAAACTCTACGTTAGTATCGTTTTCTTTTCTCATTACTCTATCAAAGAGTTTTAGATATTGGTCTGTTTCTATTTCTTCGTATTCTCTAATCCAAGTGTTCATAAAATTTACTCGCAATCAATTGATGACCTTTGGCATTTGGGTGCCTATCTTCATCTGAAATATAATCATTATCTGTAAAAAAATCTTGCATATTCCAACCACCTAATGCAGGACAACCAAGATGACCTATGAAATCATCATTAATNAACTTTGCATAAGGATTTTTATAAATTATCTCATAATGTTTTTCTCTATCTAAAATTTTACCTCTTGCTTCTGGCCATACTTCACTTTTTTTATGCCATCTAGCTGTTTCATATGAATTAATTATTTGTGCTTGTTTCAATGGTATCTTTAGTGATTTACAAATTTGTTGTAAACTATAAACGTATCTTAAATGTCTTTCTATAAAGTATTTGTTGTCACCATATTTGTCCCATTTTTCATTTCTATTAAGATACATTGTATCGCCGTTGCTAATAGCATAATCACTACGACAAGCTCTTGACCAACCAGCTACAACCAATCCTATTTTATTTTTGTGTTCTAAAATTTTATCTAATAGTGATGAGTAAATAAATTCAGAACCAGCACCACTATATCCTAAATTCATAGGTTCCATATCTAACTTCTTAGCTAGAAGTTCAGGCCATTTTGGCCAGTTGCAATCTATGTTTGGATGAAATATTGAGAAATATGTAGGGTCGGTATAACTACATCCGCTTGCTAATAATATCTTTTTCATTCTATACTTTCTATAAGTTTAACAAGTATATTTATATTATCAAAATACATCTGAGCCGTAGGTACAGGTCTTTTAATATACACAGGACCGCCGTCTTTTATGTTTTTGTCTCTTAAATATAATACTTTTTTATCTAACCATTTACACTCTTGTATCAATCTAGGTGCTGGGTCAAAATAGTTTTTTGTGTAAGCATACTTGTCAAAAAGACCNAGTAAATTTTTAACTGGTGCATAGATGTGATTCATCTTGTCATCTAAATATTTTTCACCATAATATGTTAATATACGATAAGAGCTTTGATAATCATTATCTCTGGAAGATAATATTCTTTTTTTTGCTTCTTTGTAATAAACTTCGTTTGTTCCTAAAAATAGATATTCAAACTTTTCATTACCTTGTATAACATCTTTGTAAATACCAAAGTTAATCATTTTTTCAAATTGTGTACCTACACCTTTTGGGTAAACATCATAATCGCATAAATCAAAAGTCTCTTTTGTGTGGAAGTATTCAAGAGCTTTTGGATATTCTTCAGGATGATTTTCTGAATATACAGATATCAATTTACCACCAAACAATAGGTGTAAAGAAAGTAATTGTTCTTTATCGTATCTATGTTTGTCAAGATATGGTAGGGTTATCATACTTCTACCCATAATCAAACTTATATCATTTGAATGAGGTATATAATTATCAAACCACACATTACCATAATCTTTACGGTCATTGTGATATTTTTCAACTAAAGAATTTATATAATCTTGTTGTGAAAAGTTAGGGTGAGTTATAATTACCAAATTNGTCTTAATACCTAGTAGATTTAAGCACCTTTGGTGTTCATAACTATACATAAGCAAACCATCGCCTGGTTTGGAGGAACATACAATATTAATCATATAAATATTTATATGAGTTATAATAGTATATTATCCTACGGTGACTTGATACCCTTGAATATAGAGTGTGAAGTTGGTAAGTTATTTAGCGAAATAGAAGGATTTAAATTCGCAAAATATAATCCTAGAAAAGACATACCTAGATATGGTCTTAGCATAACTAGTTTAGATGGTTCTCTGAACGGAGTAGATTTAGATTCAATAAAAGAATATAATAAAGAGAACAATACAAACTATGATGAGTTATCTTTTTCCACATTTACAGACGTTTATCATTCTAGTCCAGAAATTAGAAAAATTGTAGAGCCCTTTAAAAATCACATAGGCAGGTCACATATATTAAATCTACCAGCAGGTGGTTATTTTCCACCTCATAGAGATTTGCCGGTCTATACAGAGGAACAAAATAGTTTAAGAATATTAGTTCCTCTTAAAAAATGTAATCCACCTCATATGTATTTTATGTATGAAAATAAACCATTACATTTTGACCACGGAAGAGCATACTTTTTAAATACAAATAAATCGCATAATCTTTTTTCATTTAAAGATAGTTATATGATAGTGTTAAATGTAAAAACAGGCGAAGACGTTTACAAGATTATAGGAAATCATTTTCAGGCTTCATAAATAGGACTATGGAATTAACAATAGCAATATTATTAGGTATAGTGTGGTCTCAAATTATTTCACATTTGGGTGCCAGCATTTTATTACACAGGCATTATTGTCATAAACAATTTAAAGTGCCTGGTTGGTTTGAGGTAATGGGTTTGAGTATGTTAATGATAGCTTGCATAAGAACACCGATAGGGTGGATTGCAAGTCACCGGATGCACCATACACATTCAGACGGACCTGAAGACCCTCACTCTTCAAAATACGTGGGTTTTTGGAAAGTATTATTTACGACTTGGGATATAAAAAAGATACCTACAAAATATGCAAAAGATTTATTTAAAAATCCTAAATTAGTATTTTGTCATAGACATTGGTTAAAAATATTAATAGCAGTATGGGTAATTAGTTTTCTAATTAGTCCTTACTTCTTTATAGGATTTGCATTAGTACCTTTTATATTCGCAAAAATAGGATTTGGATTACTGAATACCATAGGACATAGAACACCAGGTGGTGCCAATGTTGCTTGGTTAAATTTGTTTATTGCAGGTGAAGGCTATCATAAAAATCATCACGAAAATTTTAAAAGAATTAGATTACATAAGTTTGACACAGGTGGTTGGCTAGCAGAGAGATTATTTAAAGATTATGAACCAAAAAGAAAGACTACTTAAACAATCATTAGCTATTAGAACATTCCCTATTGCAAAAATAAAAGCAATATGTGATAAGTTCAAATTAGATAATCATACAGAGGTAAAGCCGTTCTCTTCAAATATAACAGAGTGGCTAGAACCTGTAATTAATCTATCAGATTTTCCTTACTTATATCCAGCAAACGGTGTAACCGAAGGCCTTAATTATTGGTATATGCAAGAAAACAGAAAAGTTTTTAGACATAAAGATGATTATGTATGGTTGCCAGAAAGTCATTCAGGTGATATAATATATTTAAGTTGTCCTTCATCTATTGATGGTAACATTGTAGATATACCAACAACAATGCCCGTAGCTTTAGATATTGCATATGTTGGTTCTCTTTCAGAGAAAATAAAAATAGAAGTACCATACAATGTTGAAAAGGTATTTTTCTCATTAAGTAAATGTTTTGGACTACGAAATTATAGAATAGGATATTACTGGTCAAGAACGCCAGATAAACAACTTGAAAGATTAATAGGTTCGGCAAAATATTATAATTATCATTCAATGCAATTAGGTGAAAAAATAATAAAAGAAGTTAGCCCTTATGCAGTACATAATACTTTAAAAAAATATCAAGATAAGATATGCAGAGATTTAAACTTTAGTGCTTCAGATAGTGTGTGGTTAGCAACAACAGAAAACGAAGAATATAATAAATTTAAAAAGGGTAATGCAAACCGAATAAGTTTGTGTGATTTAATACAAGATGAATATAACAGGCGTATCATTTAGTTATAGTAATGATTCAATGAACCATAGAGGTTTATTATTAATGAATCGTTATTTAAACTTTAAACATATTATTAAAATGAATCTACCTATTTGTAATTCAAATAAACCTGACGGTAATATACCCATTTCAGTAGAAGATTTGGATAAAAAATTAAAAGATAGTGATGTTTTAGTATTTGCAATACCAGAATATACAGGTCATTATTCAGTAGGATTTAAAAATCTTATGGACTGGTTGGTTGTTAAAGCTTATTATAATGCAGACTTAGGTCAAAAGTATTCTATATCAAATAAACCTGTATATGTAATAACGTTTACACCTGCCAAGAAAGGTGTAGGTGATAGACACTTTGATATGACAAAAGATATATTGACAAAACTAGGTAGTCAAGTAAAAGATATGTGGGCAAAAAAACGATTGTTGGGAAAATTTAACTCCTGAAAACTATAAGTTTGTAGAAAAAGAATGTAAAAAAATATTAAAAAAAGATATGATAGATGAAGTAAGTGGTTGGCAACAAAAGTATGATGATTGGAATGATAAATGGAAGTAAAAGGATTATATTGGTTAAAAGATAATTATATTAAACCTTATGATATAGATGAGGGTAAAAGAATTATTATGTGTGGTGTTCCAGGTGCTTTTACAGAAAATTGTACTTATGAACATCTACCAGGTTTTGTTAGTAAACTAGATAAACTAAAAGAGTTAGGTATAGATAAGGTCGTATTTGTTTCAGTAAATGACGCTTATGTTATGTGGACTTGGAACAAAATGCACGGTCATAAAGATATTGATAGTGTATCAGACCCGATAGCAGAATTTGCTAAATCAAAAAAGAAAGACCTTGATTGGGGAAAAACTTTTGGCGTTAGAAGTTCAAGATATGCCTATCTATGGGAAAATGGCAAGATTGTAAAAGAATTTAAAGACCCTTATATTGATGGAGTGATAAAAGAATTATGATACCAGGAATAGCAGAGTACGTAAATATAAAACCAGACTATGATACTTTTAATAGATTGTATGTAGAAGTAAAGGCTACATCATCAAATACATTTGGTAAAACACCATTTAAAAGTTATTCATTAGAGGATAATAGAACAGGTGTGCCTACTGGTTACGAACAATTATTTGATTCTATATTATCAAAACATAAAGAAGTACATCCACATTATCAATTTCGTTCAACAGGTTTTAACACAGCAGATAGTACAGAAAAGGATGTATTTGCTCATACAGATATTGATTTAGATACTGAACACCCGAATGGTTATAATGTTGTCATACCTATATTTGGAAACTCAAAAATAATTTACTATGAAACTAAAGATGATGAAGTTTATTTACCTGAAAAGAATGCTCACGGTTATGCATATTATCACGAATTTAAAGCACAAAAAGAAATGGGTCAATATACACCAGAGTTTGAAAAGTTTTTGAGTGAAAGAGAGATTGGTCATATTGTAGTTGATAAACCAATACTAATACAAACTACTACAATGCATAGAGTAGTGGTGACAGAGGCACCTAGGTGTGCTTGGGTGACAAGATGGAATAATATTCCTAAAGATATAAGTTTTAGTCAATTCAAACAAAAGGTAGAAAATATATTATGATAAATCCAGAGAAGATAGATGTACAAATAAAAGAGCTATCAAAAGAACAATTAATAGATATATCAAAAGGTATACACAAACAAGGTGTAGCAGTATTTTACAATCAAAAACTAGATGAATCTGAATACATAAACACATTAAAAAAATTTGGTGAATGTGAATCACCAGATTTGTTTATGAATCCTAAAGAACATCCGGAAATATTTTTAGTCACGGGCAAGAGAGACAAAGACGGTAAAAAACTTGGTATGTTTGGCGATACAGAATTAGGCTGGCACTCAAATGGTAATTCACGACACTTAATAGATAAAATATTAATTAGTTTATATTGTGTAAAAGAAGATATTAATACAACGTTAAGTGTTTGCAATACTCAAATGCCTTTCTATGATATGTCAGATGATGAAAAAGAATATTGGCGTTCAATTACAATTAGACTTAAATTTAAAAACAATACAATATATGATTTAGAAGAAGGCGACCCCGAGTTAGAGTTTATGAGTAAGAACAAAGGTAGTATTCGTAAACTAGTTGGTCAACATCCACATACTGGTTTAGAATACTTTTATTTTCCTTATCACTTTATCACGAAAGCTTGGGAAGGTAAGAAACAAATTGACGCTGAAGAAATGATTAAAAAATTAATGCCTAAAATATTTAAATCTCAATATCAATATCATCATATATTTAAAGAGGGTGATTTATTATTAATGGACCAATTTACAAGTTTACACCGTAGAACACCTGTAATGGATAATAATCGTTTACTATGGAGAATAGCTGCAGATTTTAATAATGTCTATAAGTAAAAGAATACCTTGGCCTAAAATAACAACAAAGACAGGTAACGTGCCTTTGATGAAAGAGTATGCTATGCAAGATATGTGGTATCTTGATACACCAGAGGCTAAACCTATTTTTGAAAAACAAGCTGATATAATAATTGAAAATGAATATAAAGGTATAGTAGATGTTGGTTGCAGACACGGTCCGGTAAATGAAATCTTATATGAAAAAAATTATAAAGATTATCAGTATTATGGTTTTGACACTTCATTAGAACCTATTAATATAGCACAATACGAATGGGTTGGCAACCTTAATATTGAATATGCAGTAGGTGATTGGTCAAATTTAAAACCTGTTAGTTATAAAGTAGATTGTATTATTTTTAGTGGAGTTTTATTATATGAAAAAGAACATTATAATATGTTTACAGATATTATGAAATTCTATAATTGTAATAATGCTATAATACAAGAGCCTTATCATACTCAAAAACATTATGATGAAAGATTAAATTTAAAAACTATTACAAGAGATATGCAACAATATGATTTTTGGGAAGAACATATTATTGACGCAGAAATATTTTGTGGTAGAAGATTAGTAGCACACGCAAAATTATTATGATTGTAAAAAGATATTCTGAAGACCCTAACAAATATTGGCCATTGATAGAAAAGTTTAGATTACAAACTTTTGATGAAGGTAATGATAGTTTAACTCGTAAAAAATATAATCCAGATAATGAAGATATTGAAACTTGGATGTGTTTTAAAGATGATAAGTTAATATCAATATCGGCAGCTGAAAAATCACATTACACAAATGACCCCGATATTGCAGTTAGAGTATGTCGTTATCACATTTTAAAAGAACATAGATTTACTCATTGTGGTTTAATTATGGCAGAGTATCAAATTAAATGGGCAAAAGAAAATAATTTTAAAATACTCTATATTACCCACGACATTAAAAATAAAGCGATAAATAATCTATATCAAAGAAAACGAAAAATGACCGATAAGGCATTTAAAGATTATATAAAAGGAGAATGGTACACAAAATTACAATTAGAAAATAAGTTTTTATTTAAAACTGGTAAAATGTTGCAGTATGTTTATAGCATTAGATTACAAGATGACAATTTTAAATGGCAACCAAAATCTGATTACATTATAGAAAGAGAACATAATGGACAAATTAACTAAACATAAACTACCTAGCGTAGCAGACCTAAAACTTGATATAGATTTAGAAAAATTAAGAAATGCTACAAATACATTAGCAAATGATTTTAAAGATGTAAAATCAGCAAACCCTATGTTATGTGATAATCATATGGATTTAGTAAAAAGTGTATATGATAACTTTGAACAAATTAACTTAACAACGCCTAGTGAAATATTACCACACACTTTAAGTATTAAAGAACGATTAAAAAGAAAAGAAGAACACTTATATAATGTACCAACACCAGAATATACAGGTAGTTATTTTGAACATATTGTAAAACAATGTAAAGCACCAGCTAGTAGAATTAGAATTACAAAATTAGCACCAGGTAAGATGATACCTTTTCACGTAGATTATGATGTAAATTATGGTGTTAGATGTATTGTTCCTATATTTGGTGGTGAGAACGTAGTAAACTTATTTAAAAGAGATAAAGTTGAGGCTTATACTTTAAAAGACGGTACTGCTAATTTTTTAAATATTGGCTTTAAACACGCAGTAATTAATATGAGTAATAGACCAAGAATCGCCTTGATGTTTACTCTAAATGGTACAAAAGATATAGAAAAACTATTATAAATAGTATAAAGGAGAAAATGTGATATGATTACAATTGATGGAAAAGAATATGATGAGACAAAATTTAGTCCTGAATTACAAAATTACCTAGTAGTAAGACAAGAAATTCAGGTCAATGCGACTAGACATAAACTAGAGCTTGAAAAAATTGATGTTTTGACAAATCATTATAATGCCAAGATAGTAGAATTAATAAAAAAAGAGACCCCAGCAGAGACTAAAGAGAAGAAATAGATGGCCGCAATAGCTAACTTAACAATAGACCAAGGCGCAACTTTTACCTCGGATGTGACGGTAAAAGACGCCAATGGCAATGCATTTAACTTGACAGGTTATACGGCAAGAGCGAAGTTAGCAAAAGGATATCAATCCACGCAAACTAGACAAGATTTCACAACTACAATTGCTTCAGACGCAGCTACAGGTACGGTGACATTATCACTTACAGCTGCTCAAACAACAGCCCTAGAAGACACTAGATACGTATATGACCTAGAGATTCAGACAGGAGATGTTGTAACCAGAGTAATTGAAGGAATTATCTCGGTACGTCCACAGGTTTCAACTTAATTCTAACTCGTTTTCGTTATAAATATAGAAAAGAGAGGGAGATTTATGCCTGATATTACAGCAAAAATCAACGTAAATACAAGTGCCGGTCCACAAAAAGTAGCAGTAACCTTGCCCTCAGCTCAGGCTGCCGGGAACAGCACTTTACAATTAAAATTATTAGGCGATGTTGACACTACTGATTTAAATGATGGTTCATTATTACAATACAGAGCTTCAGACGGTAAGTTTGTAACCAGAACGGAGATAGTAACCACAACCGGAACGCTCTTGTTTAATTGTGGTAACTTTTAAGGATAA
>NHIU01000029.1 GCA_002169755.1 Candidatus Pelagibacter sp. TMED197
CGACAAAAAATTAGAGATATTCTAAATCAAATTGAAATACCAAAAAGTATGGGAGTTATAGTCAGAACAGCAGGTGCAAACAAAACTAAAAATGAAATTGAAAAAGATTTTTTAAACACACTTAAGACTTGGGAAGAAATTGGAGAGAAAGCACTTAATTCAAATGCACCTTATTTAGTTTATGAAGAGGGAGATATTATTAAGAGAACTTTAAGAGACACATACGATAATGAAACAAAAAATATATATGTTGATGGTAATGAAGCTTATCAAAAAGCAAAAAAATTTATGAAACAACTTATGCCTAAGAATGTTAAAAATATTAAAAAATATAGAGGTAAAATTCCATTATTTCATGAAGCAAATATAGAACAGGAGCTCAATAATATTTTTGAACCTACTGTTAAACTTAAGTCAGGAGGTTACTTAGTAATTAATCCTACCGAGGCTTTAGTAGCTATAGACATAAATTCTGGTCAATCTACAAAACAAACAAATATTGAAAAAACTGCATTAAATACTAATGTTGAAGCAGCTGAAGAAATCGCAAGACAGATTAAACTTCGGGACCTATCCGGTTTAATAGTAATTGACTTTATTGACATGATAAACTTTTACAATAGACGAACGGTTGAAAAAAAATTGAGAGAAAGTATTAGAAAAGATAGAGCTAGGATACAAGTTGGCAGAATTAGCAACTTTGGTCTTTTAGAAATGACAAGACAAAGACTTCGTGAAGGTTCTATAAAGTGGGAAACAATATTATCATTGGAGTCTTTTGCTCAAAAAATCATTAAAAAAATAGAACTTTTAGCGTTTACAAATAAAGTCAAAATTATAAAGGCATATGTTCCAGAAAAAGTTGATTTATATATTGACAATAATTTATCAAAAGAAATTCAGTATTTTGAAAAAAAATACTTATTTAAAATAAATATTGTGGCTAAACCCGATCTTATAATCCCAGAATATAGGATAGAACTTTTAAATAAATCAAAAAAAGTTATAAGCACTATCGAAAATCTAAATAAAATTTATATTCCAAAAATAATTTCTAATCAATTCGAAGAAAAAGAAAAAACGAAAAATGAAAAAATTGTGAGTTTAAAAAAAATAAAAAAAACTAAAGTGGTAAAAAAAAGGGCTAAGAACTTAAGAACATTATGGGTTAGAAGAAGAAAAAAAGCTTAGATTAAACCGTCNTTAGGAGAACTTGCTACTGCAAAAAAATTTTTTTTCATTCTGCCAGCTAAAAAAGAATTTCTTCCNGAAATTACTGCGTATTTAAATGCTTCAGCCATNTTTATTGGGTATTTTGCGTTTGCTATTGCACTGTTTATTAAAACACCATCACAACCCATCTCCATTGCAATAGTTGCGTCAGATGCTGTACCTATTCCTGCATCAACAATTACTGGGACTTTTGATTGTTTGATTATGAGTGAAATATTTACTCTGTTTTGAATTCCAAGACCAGATCCTATGGGTGATGCGAGAGGCATAATAGCTGAAGCTCCACAATCCTCTAATTTTTTTGCGAGCAATGGATCGTCGGTGCAATAAACCATTACTTTAAAACCTTCTTTTACAAGAGTCTTTGTAGATTTAAGAGTCTCAATCATATTAGGGTATAAAGTTTTTTTGTCTCCAAGAACCTCAAGTTTNACTAATTTCCATCCTCCCATTTCCCTTGCCAATCTGAGAGTTCTTAAAGCTTCATCTGAAGTAAAACATCCAGCAGTATTAGGAAGATAGATAATCTTTTTGGGATTAAGATAGTCAGTTAAAATTGGTTTTTTTTTATCTAATATGTTTATTCGTCTTACGGCTACTGTTACCATACCAGCTCCAGAAGCACTCACAGCTTTAGCTGTTTCTTTAAAATCTCTATATTTCCCAGTCCCAACAATTAATCTTGATTCTAATTTTAATTTATCTATTTTAAAAATATCTTTTGCCAGNTTATCCTCCTCCTATAAAATGTACTATTTCTAATTTATCATTATTTTTTAAAAATTTCTTTTTATAGTTTGTTTTTGGTATTATTGCTCCATTGTGCTCTACAGCTACTTTTTTTTCATTAAGCTTAAATTTTTTTAACAGTTTATAAATAGTTACCTTAGTCCCTATTTTGGTTCTTTTCCCATTTAATTGTATTTTTGCCATAATTAAGTTATTTAAGTTATTTATAAATTTAATGATGAAAAAAATTATAATTCTTAACGGACCAAACCTCAACCTTTTAGGTGAGAGAGAAAAAGAAAAATACGGAAATATATCATTGAAAGATATTGAGGCTAATTGTAAAGAATTTTCAAATAAAAANGATATTNNTCTTNCNTTCTTCCAATCAAATATTGAGGGAGAATTAGTAGAAAAAATTCAAGAGGCTAGAAAANATCAACATGGNTTNATTATAAATGCNGGTGGTTATACACATACCTCAGTAGCTATACATGATGCATTAAAGATACTTAAAATACCAATTATNGAATTACATATAACNAATATTTACAATAGAGAAGAATTCAGGCATAAATCATTAATAAGTAAATTAGCAACAAGTGTNATTTGTGGTTTTGGAACAGATGGNTATNTAATGGCATTAAAAGCTATNAANAATTTTTTAAAGTCTTAAAAAATGAAAATTGAAAAAAAATTAATAAAAGANTTNGTTGATCACTTAAAAGAGTTCAATTTAACTGANCTTGANTATCAAGAAGGTCAAATTAAAATAAAAGTTTCNANAGCCTCTAAAGGAATTGAGCAAATTAAAACAGGNNCTGTTGTNGCTCCNAATAAAGCAGTNTTNAGTGTNCTCAGATGATAGNGANGGTANTAGAATAAAATCTCCAATAATAGGNACTGCTTATCTTGCTCCNGAACCNGGAGCTAAAAANTTTGTAGAAGTTGGAGATAAAGTTAAAAAAGGTCAAACCATCATGATTGTNGAAGCAATGAAAACTATGAANCATGTTCCNTCGACGAGTGACGGANTAGTTAAAAAAATTTTAGTTAATGATGGACAGCCAGTTGAATTNGGTCAACCTTTAATTGTTTTAAAATAAAANAATGTTCAAAAAAGTNTTAATAGCTAANAGGGGTGAGATNGCTGTTAGAATAATAAGAGCTTGNAAAGAATGGGGAATNGGAACTGTNGCTNTTCATTCTGATGTTGACTCGGAAGCNATGCATGTAAGATTGGCTGACGANAGTGTGTGTATTGGATCTCATCANCCTCAAAATAGNTANTTAAATATTTCATCAATTATGTCTGCNGTNGATTTAACNGGNGCAGAAGCNATNCATCCNGGNTATGGTTTTTTATCTGAAAATGCNAANTTCGCAGATATAGTATCTAAACATGGAATTAANTTTATTGGGCCNAGCTCTGATTTAATTTCTAAAATGGGAGATAAAATTCAAGCAAAAAAAATAGCTAAAAAATANGGTTTNCCAATTATAGAAGGCTCGGANGNTGGNGTTAAATCTTTTTCTGAAGCAAAATCTATTTGCAAAGAAATAGGATACCCTGTTTTGATTAANGCTGCNGGAGGTGGNGGTGGAAAAGGAATGAANNTAGTNGANGAGGAAGNTCAATTAGAAAATTTATTTCTTACNGCAAAAAGCGAAGCANAAAAATANTTTGGAAATGATGAATTATATATTGAAAAATACTTTAAACATCCAAGACATATTGAAGTTCAAATTATGTCAGGGAAAAATAANACTGTTCATNTAGGAGAAAGAGATTGTTCAGTTCAAAGACGNCACCAAAAGTTAATTGANGAAACNCCNAGTCCTGTNCTGACAGATGATCAAAGAAAACANATCTTAGAAAAAACAGTAAAAATGGTTGANCAAATNGGTTATGAAGGAGCTGGAACAGTAGAGTTTATTTATGANNATGGTAAATTCTTTTTTTTNGAAATGAATACNAGAGTTCANGTAGAACATCCAGTCACTGAAGTACAAACTGGTATTGANATAGTTAAAGANCAACTATGGATAGCATTTACTGGCGANACAGCTTTAAANCAAAGCGATATAGATCCNAGAGGCCATTCTATTGAATGTAGAATTAATGCTGAAAATCCTGCTTTANATTATCAGCCAAGTCCTGGNGTNATAAGNGTTTGCCACCAACCCTCNGGATTTCGAACANGAGTTGANGGCTCAATTTTNCANGGNTGTAAAATTACACCTTNTTATGACAGTTTAATAGCAAAAGTTATTTGNAAAGGCAGAAATAGATCNGANGCAATNCAAAGAACNTTAAGATCNTTNGANGAATTTGTTTTAGANGGTATTACAACAACNATNGAATTNCATAAAAAAATTTTGTCACATANAAAATTTATAAAATCAGAATTNGANACNAATTGGCTTGGNAAAGAGAAATTTTTTTAGACGTTGCTNCAACTTACNAGTTGTAAATCNTAAATAGCATGATCAAAAGGTANTANNGATGGGTCTGANGAAAATGTCCANCCNTTAAAGATAAATATTTTTTCATTTTCANTTTCTGANAANTCTTTAACNTGCAAATAAGCNACATTATCNTTCTTNTTGTNAGNNATAATCTCNCCACATTTTAAAACTTTAATTTCNANAGGNCCATAATTCAAAGTTTCTCCNAAATTGATTGTGATNGTNGAAGTTTTAGCAGTAATTTTATCTANGCCTATAAATTCNGCNGTAGATAAATTNTTTTGTGGNATTTGCTNTNTTTTTTTTTTNATAGNATTAGTGTTTGTTAAATCATTCNTTGTATCATTNNTTTCTTCTTCAAAACTAGGNTTAAGNTCATTTAAATTGATAAGAGGTGAACTTAAAATTTTATCNTCAGAAAAAGANGNGAAACTATAAANAANANAGAATAGTAAAGTTAAAATTAATTTTTTATTTCCAGGTTTCATATTTTTTTAAATTATTTTTTTTATTAATCTTTATTGGTTTATAGCTGTCCTTGGAACCTGTCTGATTTTCTTTATGTTTTTTTTGCCAAAGATATTTTTTTTCATTATTTATTGGAATTTTGTCTATTGTATGATGCATCCACAAAAACCAATCAGATGTAATTTTTGTAGCCTCTATATTTCCAGAGTATATGACCCATCTTTCATTATTTTTACTGCTATAATATTTATTTCCAAATTCGTCTCTGCCAACGAATTTACCAAAAAACAAAGTTTTGAGAAAAGTTCCAAAAGTTTGCCTGTTCCACCAAATAAAAAAAATTTTTAAATTCATGCTTGATTTTTTTAAATCCACACAATTAATAAGTGTATAATTACTTATATCAGAGACTCCCTTTATTTGCTATAAATATTAAATAAGAGATTCCTTTTAAATTATTATGAAAAAATTTGTAGTAGAGACTTTTTATACTTGTACTTTTAAAACTGTTCATGCTTTAGACAATTTAAATGACCAAGAATTGTCTAAAATCGACTCAAGAACTGATGGAGAAGTTGAAGTTATAGATGTAAAACTCAACAATCGTAAAACAAAAAAGATCATCAAAGACAAAAAATCTAACGAAAAAATTGACAAAAAAGACAGCATGCTGTCCCCGCCTATTTCTAAAGAAATTTTCAATGTTAAAAATCAAAATATAACTAAAGAAAATCCTTCGATTAAATTCAAAAGTAATGCAAGATTTAAAATGCCGGATCGTAGAAAAGGTTATATTCAGAAAGCTCAAATAGGAGACCATAAAGTTTACTTGCATACTGGAGAGTATGATGATGGAAAAATTGGAGAAATTTTTATTGATACTAATAAAGAAGGAGAGCTGGTAAAGGCCATGATGAATAATTTTGCGATCGCGATTTCTCTTGGATTACAATATGGTGTTCCACTTGAAGAATACGTCGATGCATTTATCGACACTAAATTTGAGCCTTCAGGTACCGTTATTGGTAATGATAGAATATTAAGTGCATCTTCAATTTTAGATTATGTATTTAGAGAATTAGCTATTTCTTATTTAGGAAAAGAAGATTTGGCTCACACTCCCGCTATAGCAAGTACGAAGGATATAAGTGCTCAAAGTACAGATGATAAATTTTTAAAAATTGTCAAAAATATAACATCCAAAGGTTTCGTAAGGAGTAATTACGAAGAGAAATTAGTTGATCTCTCTGATGTTAGAATTAATCTTAAATCTAAAAGTTAGTTTTTTTTAGGATCAATCTTTATTCCAAGTTCTTTTAATTGTTTAGGATCTACGCTAGAAGGAGCTTGCATTAATAAATCTTGAGCATTTTGATTCATGGGGAACAATGTTACTTCTCTTATATTTTTTTCATTTGCTAATAACATCACAATCCTGTCTACTCCTGGTGCAATTCCTCCATGTGGTGGAGCGCCATAACTTAAAGCATTTAACATTCCGCTAAATTTTTCTTCAACCTGTTTTTTGTTATAACCTGCTAAAGAAAAAAGTTTATACATTAAATCTGGAGAATGATTTCTTATAGCTCCTGATGAAAGCTCAATACCATTACAAACGATATCATATTGATATGCTTTTATTTCCAAAGGATTTTCAAAATTTAATTTTTCTACATCACCTTGGGGCATTGAAAAAGGATTGTGACTAAATTTTATTTTCTTAGTATCTTCATCTAACTCATACATCGGGTAATCGATAATCCAACAAAATGCAAAATTTTCTTCATTAATTATATCTAAATCTTTTGCAATTTTATTTCTAGAAATGGATAAAATTCTTTCAACCTCGTTTACTTTACCGCAGGCTAAAAAAATACTATCTCCTTCTTTAGCTTGACATATTTTCATAATTTCTTTTAATGAACTTTCGCCAAAAAATTTTCCTACAGGTCCTTTTCCTAAAATTTTATCTTTTTTTTCAATTGTAAAATAAGCTAAACCTGAAGCTCCTTGATCTTTTGCCCAATTGTCAATATTGTCAAAAAAACTTCTTGGTTTATCTTTTGTATTTTTAGTTACAATACACCTAACTACTGAACCTTTTTTTACTAATTTTTTAAATATATCAAATGTAACATCATCTCTAGTAAAGATTTCTGTTATATCATTAATCAATAGAGGGTTTCTTAAATCAGGTTTGTCAGTGCCGTACTTTAGCATAGCCTCTTTGTATGGAATTTTAGGAAATTTATCATTAATTATTTTTTTTGAAGAGAATGCTTTAAACAAATTAACCATTAAAGTTTCTACCACTTTAAATACATCATCTTGTTCTACAAAAGACATTTCAATATCTAATTGATAAAATTCTCCAGGGCTTCTGTCCGCCCTTGCATCTTCGTCTCTAAAACATGGTGCGATTTGAAAATATTTATCAAACCCTGAAACCATAATTAGTTGCTTAAACTGTTGTGGTGCCTGAGGTAAAGCATAAAATTTTCCTGAATTTAGTCTGCTAGGAACTAAAAAATCTCTAGCACCTTCTGGGCTTGAGGAAGTTAAAATTGGAGTTTGATATTCAAGAAAACCTAATTTCAACATTTCAGATCTAATGAACGAAATAACTTTAGATCTTAATACAATGTTCTTATGCATTTCCTCTCTTCTTAAATCTAAAAATCTATATTTTAATCTAATATCCTCTGGATAGTCTTGCTCACCAAAAACTGGCATGGGTAAATCTTTTGACTCTGATAAAATTGTCACAGACTGGATATCAACTTCAATTTTTCCAGTTGGTAACTCAAAATTTTCTGTTCCTTTTTCTCTTTTAACAACTGTTCCAGTAACTGTTATAACGGACTCTGGTCTAAGTTTTTCTAATAGAGAAAAAAATTTACTTTTATTTTCTATAACACATTGAGTTAATCCAAAATGATCTCTTAAATCTATAAATAATAAATTTCCATGGTCTCTTTTTCTATGCAGCCAACCTGACAAAGAAACTTTTTTTTCAGAGTCTTTCTCTGTTAATTGAGAACAATTATGAGATCTATATTTATTCATTACTTAATACTTTTTTTATTAAATTAATATTTATCGATTTTCCAGAAGATAAAGACAAATCATCAATTTCTTTCATAAATTTAAATACTTTTTGATAAGATCTTTCAATATTCTTAATAATGTAATCGGTTATCTTGGGATTTATATCAATTTGCTTTTCTGAAAAATATTTCGATATTATAACTTTTAGAAGATCATCAGTTGGNAATTCTATACCCACATTAATAAAACTTTNAGCTCTAGAAGATAAATCACNCAAANTAAATTTCATNTTNTNAATTGGTAAATATGAGTTAATAAGNANATANANNTTNAATTGCTTAANNTGATTTAATATTGAATACAGAAGTTTCTCATCAATATTTTGAGTNTANTTTTCNATTATTAAACAATTNATTTTATCAATTGTNNNNATAGTTTTATTATCAACNNTANTNGCATCAATNATTTTNGTCTTTTTTATTTTTTTANTTAAAATATTAGAAAGATGNGTTTTACCACTNCCTTTNGGTCCNTNAATATTNACCCAGTTACTTGGCCAGTTTGGCCAGTCNTCTATTAANTTAAAAACNGAAAAATTNTTACTNGAGACATAAAAATCTTGCTCATAATATTTTGTTTTAAACGGAAATTTNAAAGTGAGTTGACTCATTAAATTATTGTTAATTGCCATTTGCCATCAGATCTCAACAAATTAATATTTTTTTCATTAAGTTTTTGAATAAATTTGTTAATTTTTCCAAGATATTTGATTTTGATTAATGCATAATCTTTATTAAGTTGTTGAACATAAAAGTTATCAATTAAATCTATCTTTTTGAATCTTTTATTAAGTTCAACTAAATTACCTTGATTTTTAAGATTAATTTTAACATTCAAAAAAGAAGGAGTTCTTACATCTATTAAATTTTGTGATTTAATTAAATCATTTATTAAATTCTTAATTTCTAAAATAATCTTGTTATTAAATTCAACTTGATTATTATTTGAATATTTTATTAATAGAGTTTTTTTTAACTTCTTTCCAGAAAGTTTACAATTCAAAAAAACTTTTGCGTTATAATTTTCTTTTTCAATAATTGCGAATACTATGTTATCTTTATCATAACCTTCGAAAAATTCTGAAATATTGAAATCATAAATATTATCTTTATTAATTTTAATTTTTTCTATATTTTCTATCGTCTCTAATGGTAAAATATAATTTATTAAGGTATCTTTATTTTTATCATTTTCTAGGGTCCAATTTTCAACAAAAAAATTATTACTATAAATATGGTACTGTTTTTTTTCGATCAATAAAGGAAATATAATTACTTCAGAATTAATAAAATCTGAATAAAAAATATTCTTGCCGAAAAAAAAATCGTGCATTCTTTTTTTGTCAAAAAAAATATTTGCTTGGATAGTTTTATTGTTTGATTTATCTATTTCTTCTATCTGGTAATGAGAGATTAATTCTTTGATTTGTGATAAGTCAAGATTTCTATATTTATTATAATCATCTTCTAACAGCAGTCTATAAGTTAGCTTATCAAACCCTTTTTTGAAAGCTTCGTTGATCGATTTTTGTTTATTTAAAGTATTTTCTACTTTTACTTCTATATTATTAACATTAAATATGTTGTCGCTTGATAAAACGTTTCCAGTTTTTAATAAAATAATTAATATAGTTACTAAATATATTAAATTTTTCATATTAAGCTAATTACCACTTTTATTAATGAAAAAAATACAAAATAGTTATAAAAAAAGCGGCGTAAATATTTCAGTTGCTAATAAGTTTGTAAATCACATTGCAAAAGTATCAAAAAAAAATGTCAAAAAAACGGATAAATTGTACAATTCTCATAATATTGGCGCTTTTGGATCAACTTTCGACATAAGTAATATGAAAATTAAAGATCCTGTTATTGTATCTTGTACAGATGGTGTCGGCACCAAATTAGAATTAGCAAACAAATTTAAAAAATTTGATACTATTGGCATAGACTTAGTTGCTATGTGTGTAAATGATTTAGTAGTTCAAGGGGCTAAACCGCTATTTTTTTTAGATTATATAGCTGTAGGAAAACTTAATCTTAAAAAAACAAAAAGTATTTTAAAAGGTATACTAAAAGGGTGTAAAATTTCTCAGTGTGACTTAATTGGTGGAGAAACTGCAGAGATGCCTGGGATCTACTCCAAAAACAAATTTGATTTAGCTGGATTTAGTGTTGGAATTGTTTCTAAAAAAAAAATTTTAAATAAAAACAAAGTCAAAAAAAATAATTTAATTTTAGCAATTCCGTCAAGTGGTATCCACTCAAATGGATATTCGCTAGTAAGAGCAATTTTAAAAAAGAATAAGATTTCCAAAAAACTAAAAAAAGAATTATTAAGCCCTACAAAAATTTATACTAGAGAGATTTTAAAACTCACGAATAAAAATCTTATAAATGCGGCAGCTCATATAACAGGAGGTGGTTTAGTTGAAAATATTATAAGATCGATACCAGATAATTTATCAGTAGATATAGATCTTTCTAAAATTAGGACAAGAAAAATATTCAGTTGGTTAAAATCAAAAAATTTAACAAATCTCGAAATGTTGAGAACGTTTAATTGTGGTGTAGGATTTTGTATTATAATTGAAAAAAAAAATTTAAAAAAAGTTAAAAAATATTTTACGAAAGATTATATGCCATATGAAATAGGACATGTATCAGAAAAAAATAAAAAATTAAATTTATATAATAATATAAAATGGTAAAAAAAAATGCCTGTGTATTCATTTCGGGTTATGGTTCTAATTTAAGATCTTTGATACTTAGCTCTAGAAATCATACTTTTCCCGTTAGTATAAAGCTTATAGTATGTAACAATAAAAACGCAAAAGGTGTTTTGCTTGCCAAAAAAAATTCTATTCCTTGTTTAATTGTCAATAC
>NHIU01000030.1 GCA_002169755.1 Candidatus Pelagibacter sp. TMED197
TAAAACAAGAAAATTTTAATTTTAAAATAGTACGTCACAAACAGAAAAAAAATGCTTTCATTCGAAGAATCTTTGAAAATTTTAAAAGAAACTAAAGCCTTGATAGATGGTCATTTTATATTGTCTTCAGGTTTACACAGCCCAAGGTATGTACAATGCGCTCAATTGTTAAGCAAACCTAACAAAGCATCAAAAATTTGTAATTCTCTTGCAGAAAAAATAAAGGTAAATTTTAAAAATTTTGATTTAATTTTATCCCCTGCAATGGGCGGAATTATTATTGGATATGATATTGGTAGAATTTTAAAAAAGCAGACTATATTTTCAGAGAGAGTTAATGGAGAATTTAAATTAAGAAGAGATTTTATTATAAATAAAAATGATAAAGTTCTTATTATAGAAGATGTGATAACAACAGGAAAATCTAGTTTAGAATGCTCAAAACTTGTTAAAACTGCGGGNGGCAAGATAGTTGGTTATGCTTGCATTATCGATAGAAGCCAAGGTAATTCTGTGATTGAGGATAAAATAGTATCTCAAATAAAACTTGATATTCCTACATATACAAAAGATAGAATTCCAAAAAACCTCTCTTCCATTGAAGCTGTCAAACCAGGTAGCAGAAATCTTTAATGAAAAAAATTAGATTGGGTGTCAACATTGATCATGTGGCTACGGTTAGAAATGCCCGTGGAGAAAATTATCCTAGCCCTTTAAAAGCTGCAATTATTGCAGAAAAAAATGGCGCTGACTCAGTAACAATTCACTTAAGAGAAGATAGAAGACATATAAAAGATGCGGATTTAAAATTGATTAAATCAAAAATTAAGATACCTTTGAATTTAGAGATAGCTCCTACTCAAGAGATGCTGAGTATAGCNTTAAAAAGAAAACCTCCTTTTATTTGTATTGTACCAGAAAAAAGGAAAGAAATTACAACAGAAGGTGGCTTAAATTTAAACAAAAATATCAATTTTTTAAAAAAAATTATAAATAAATTGAAAAAAAACGGTTCAAGAGTAAGTTTGTTTATTGAACCTAGTNTATCTGACATAAAAAAAGCAAAGTTATTAAANGTAAACTGTGTTGAATTACATACCGGAAGATTTTGTAATAAAGTAAATGAAAATAAAAATTTTAAACACGAAATAAGAAGAATTAAAAAGGCAGTAAAACTAGGAAACAATATTGGATTGGAAATACATGCTGGTCATGGATTAACATATAAATCTGCTAAACATTTATCAAAAATTAGTGGTATTAGTGAGTTTAATATAGGTCATTTTTTAATTGGTGAGTCAATCTTCGTTGGTCTTGGAAAAGTTATTAAAAGATTTAAAAGAATTATAAGATAATGAAAATACATGGCATAGGTGTNGATATAGTTGACACCAACAGATTTAAAAAGATAATTAAAAATAACAAGATCATAAATAGATTATTTAACCAGATTGAAGTTAAAAAATGTCAAAAATTGTTTAACAAAGCAAACTATTATGCAAAAAGATTTGCCGCGAAAGAAGCTTTTTCAAAGGCTATTGGAACTGGAATATCAAACGGTATAAAATTTAACGAGATTGTTGTTACGAATAATAAATTTGGAAAACCTTATATAACATTGTTAGGAAACACAAAAAAAATGATAAATAAAAATTTTAAAAAAAGAAAATTTGATATATTTCTATCATTATCAGATGAAAAAAAAATAGCAATTGCGATGGTAATAGTGTCTATATGAAAAAAAAAATATCTNAAATAATTATTGAAAATGTAATTACTATTATTANAGCATTAATCATCGCAATTATAATTCGTTCATTAGTTTTTCAACCCTTTTATATACCTTCTTCATCAATGGAACCAACTTTACTTATTGGTGACAGAATATTTGTGTCAAAATATACTTATGGCTACAGCAGACATTCGTTTCCTTTTAGTCCTAATATTTTTAATAACAGGTTGTTTTATCAAAAGCCAAAACAAGGAGATCTAGTTGTATTTAAATTACCCTCTGACAATAGGACTGATTATATAAAAAGATTAATTGGCTTACCTGGAGACGAAATTCAATTTGTAAATGGAAATTTANTAATAAATGGAAATAAAATCTCAAGAAAAAAAACAGAAATAAAAAACTTTATTAGATGTGGAAAATCTATACTTGAAGTCGAGTCATATATTGAAAAATTACCTAATGGTGTAGAACATTTGGCTGTATATAATAAAACCGGAACCTTACAAAATAGTAAAAAATTCATAGTTCCTAAAAATCACTTTTTTTTGTTAGGAGACAACAGAGATTGTTCAAAAGATAGCAGATTTTTAGAGAGTGTTGGGTATGTAAGTTTTGTTAACTTAGTTGGTAAAGCTAGGCTTATTTTTTTTTCAAACGATACCGTTATAAGTAGCATTTTAAAATTTTGGAATTTACATGAGTCATTTAGGNTTGAGAGGTTATTTAAAAGAATTTAATGAGTAATTCAATTAAAGAATTAGAAATAATACTAGGTTATAAATTTGAAAAAAAAGAATTACTTAAAATATCTTTAACGCATAAGAGTTTCAATAATAAAGTTAATAATGAAAAACTTGAGTTTTTAGGAGATAGAGTTTTAGGTTTGATAATCTCAAAAAAATTATTAGAAATATACCCTGAAGAAAGTGAAGGAATAATTGATAAAAAATTTGCTAACTTGGTTAATAAAAAAACTTGTTCAAAAATAGCAAACAATTTATCTTTAAATAAATTTATGATTTTAGGTAAATCTCATAAAGCCTCTCAAAATATTGCAAATAAAGTAATTGGAGATTGTTTAGAAGCTATTATTGGAGCAATTTATTTAGATAGAGGTTTTCAATTTACTGAAAAATTTGTCCTAAAGTTTTGGAGAGATTTTTTAGAAAATTCATCTAAGCCTTTTATTGATGCTAAAACTCAACTACAAGAACATAGCTTAAAAAAATTTAAGGAATTACCTAAATATACATTTTATAAAAAAACAGGTCCTCAACATCGTCCAATATTTAAAACAGAAGTTCAAATACCAAATTCAAAAAAATTTATAGGCACAGGAACCTCAAAAAAAAATGCTCAGCAGAATGCGGCAAATAAATTATTACATTCACTTAAAATTTTATGAATTGGGAAGATGAGTGTTACCTTTTATCTAAGAGAAAGTTTAGAGAAAATGCTAATATTATAAATGTATTTACTCCTAATAAAGGAAAAGTTTCAGGAATTGTCTATGGAGGTAATTCAAGAAAAATTCGAAATTATCTACAAATCTCTAATAAATTATTTATTTTACATAATTCTAAAAATGATAATAAAATTGGATACTTTAAAGTAGAACTGTTTAAAGCTATTTCCCCGAGTTATTTTAGCGACAAGCAAAGAACATCAGCTTTAATTTCTATTTGTTCATTATTAAATTCATTGTTACCTGAGTCNCAACCATATAAAAAAATTTATGACTCTTTTGAAAAGTTTATAAAATCTATTAATCTTGAAAATTGGATTTTTATATACATTTTTTTAGAGATTAATCTTATAAAAGAACTCGGTTTTGATACAAATTTAAGTATTTTCGATGACAATAAAGGTTCAGCAGAAGATATAAAAAAAATTACAATTGATAATTATGAATATCTAGTTCCGAATTTTTTAATTAAAAAAAAAATTCCTCATCAATTTTCAAGCAAACTTATTAAAAAATCTTTATTATTTACTAGAAACATTCTTCTAAATAAATTTTTTATTCCAAATAATTTAAATTTTCCTAAATCAAGAATTATTTTTGAAAATTACTTTAATTAAATTTTATTTATTTTTTCAGCTGCTTCAATTGCAAAGTAGGTNANTATCGCTGAGGCGCCAGCTCTTTTAAAAGACATTAAACTTTCTATAATGATTTCCTCATTTATAATCTTTTTTAAAACTCCATTCTTTATTAAACTATATTCGCCCGAGACTTGATATGCGAATACAGGTATTCTAAAAGTATCTTTTATATTCTTAATAATATCTAAATACGGCATTCCAGGTTTAACCATAACTATATCCGCTCCTTCTTTTATATCTAGTCCAATTTCTCTATAAGCTTCATTAGAATTCCTAAAATCCATTTGGTAAGTTTTTTTGTTTGATTTTAAATTTTTTTTTGAACCTACAGCATCTCTAAATGGNCCGTAAAAGCTAGACGCATATTTTGCCGAATAGGCTAAAATACTGACATCTTTAAAATTATTTCTATCTAAAGACTTTCTTATTATTCCAATTCTACCATCCATCATATCTGATGGTGCGATTACATCACAACCCATCTCCGCTTGTATAAGTGATTGTTTAACAAGAACTTTAATAGTTTCATCATTGTCAATTTTTTTATTTATTATAATTCCATCATGACCGTGAGAAGTGTAAGGATCTAAAGCAACATCACACATTACACCGACTTTAGGATATCTTTTTTTAATAAATCTGATAGATTTACAAATAAGGTTATTTTTGTTTAAAGCCTCTGATCCGTTAAAATCTTTTTTCTTTTTTGATATATTGGGAAATAACGCTACCATTTGAATTTTGTTTTTAATAACTTTTTTCATGATAAAGTTTAACTTATCCACCGAATATCTATAAATTCCTGGCATTGTTTTAATTTTTTCTATTTTGTTTTTTCCTTCAGTAATAAAAATTGGTAATATTAAATCGTTTACACTTAACTGATTTTCAGAAATTAAATTCCGCATCCATATTGAGTTGCGAATTCTTCGCAATCTAGTAGTTGGGAATTTTCCTTTGATCTTCATTGGTATAAACTATTAGATTTTAATTGATGCGACAANTGATATATTATAAATATCTTTAAAGAAATTATAAATAGGTTTTATGACACAACTAGATTTTACAGATTTTTACAAAGTGCCCAATCTCAAATTTGATATAGGTAGATTAAGAAATGATTTGGAAGATATTCTCCAAAAAAAAGGNTTCAAATCTCCTGAGGGTGTTACAAATTTTGGAGCCATACCATTAAATCAAATTCCAAACGATGAAAATTCAACAAAAGGAAATAATATAAGAGGTATTTATTGGACTATACCAGATGAAAAAGGCAAAGAAGTCTCTAGAGACGTTCCAATTGATGAGTCAAAGTATACTGAAATTCTTCCAGAGTTTAAAGAAACATATTTTAATGAAGTTTATTCTGTCTTAAAAAATAAATTTAAATTAGGAAGAGTCAGACTCCTCCTTAAAGAACCAAGATCTACTTTAAGCTGGCATAAAGATCCAGAACCAAGATTACATATTCCAATCATAACAAATCTTGGATGTTCAATGGTTATTGAAAATATTGCTAAACATTTACCTGCAGACGGACATGTGACAATTACAAATAATACTAAATATCATAATTTTTTTAATGGCGGGGAACAATCTAGAATTCATTTAGTAGCTTGTGTTTTAGAAAATCCNTTTAAAAAAAATTGAAAATTCTATTTAAGAAAGTTTGTATAGCGTCAGATCATGCTGGATTTAATTTAAAAACTTNAATAAGAGATTTTTTAATAAAAAACAANATATCAGTAATTGANTTAGGTCCCTCTGATAATATTTCAGTAGATTATCCAGATTTTGCTAAAAAAGTNGCAAATAGAATAAAATCAAAAAAAAGCGATATTGGTATATTGGTTTGTGGTTCAGGAACCGGAATGTCCATAAGCGCTAATAAAATTAAGGGTATCAGAGCCGCAGTTTGCTATAATTTAGCTTCAACAAGATTGTCTAGACAGCATAATAATGCTAATATTATTTCTTTAGGTTCTAGATTAACAAAAAATAAAGATGCATTAAAATTTATCTCTATTTTTTTAAAAACTAAATTTGAAGGTGGAAGACACNTAAGAAGGGTTAAAAAAATTTNANATGTCNACAGCAATAAAATTTGATAANTCATTGAGAGATTTNTTTAANTTAGATTTAAAAAANTCTGATAAAGAACTTTTNANTTCAATTAAAGANGAATTTACAAGACAACAAAATCATATTGAATTAATTGCATCAGAAAATATTGTCTCTAAGGCCGTTTTAGAAGCTCAAGGATCCGTTTTAACAAATAAATATGCAGAAGGTTATCCTGGAAAAAGGTATTATGGCGGATGTGAACATGTTGACTTATCTGAAAACTTAGCAATTGAAAGAGCAAAAAAATTATTTAANTGTAAATTTGCTAATGTGCAACCTCATTCTGGCGCTCAAGCTAATGGTGCAGTTTATCTTGCTTTGATAAAACCTGGTGACACAATATTGGGAATGAGCTTAAATTCAGGTGGCCACTTAACACATGGCGCTAAACCAGCCCAATCAGGTAAGTGGTTTAATGCAATACACTATGATGTTGATAAAGATACTGGTTTAATTGATTATGAAAATGTAGAAAAGTTAGCATTAGAGCATAATCCCAAACTTATCATAGCTGGTGGTAGCGCGTACTCTAGAGTAATAGATTTTGAAAAATTTAGAAAAATTTGTGATAAAGTAAAAGCTTATTTACTTGTAGACATGGCACATTTTTCTGGATTAGTAGCTGGCGGAGCTTATCCAAATCCAACAAAATATGCAGATGTAGTTACATCAACTACGCATAAAGTACTTCGAGGTCCAAGAGGGGGAATTATTCTTACAAACAATGAAGACTTGATTAAAAAATTTAATAGTGCAATTTTTCCTGGTCTTCAAGGCGGACCATTAATGCATGTGATAGCAGCTAAAGCAGTTTGTTTCAAACAAGCATTAGATAATGATTTTAAAGATTATACAAAAAAAGTAATTAATAACGCAAAAATTTTGTCAGAAAAGTTGCAAGAAAATGGGTTTAAGATATTTTCAGGTGGCACAGATACACATTTAATGTTAGTTGATTTAAGAGATTACGGAGTTACTGGAAAAGACGCCGAGGCATCGCTGGTAAGAGCAAATATTACATGTAATAAAAATGGAATACCTTTTGATACACAAAGCCCTATGATCACTTCAGGTATAAGGCTAGGTACCCCCGCATGCACTACTAGAGGATTTGGTTCAGAAGAATTTTCTTTGGTAGCTAATTTGATTTCAAAAACCATTAAAGGGTTAAGCAAAAATGGTCAAAACAATACAAAAATAGAAAAAGAAGTAAAAAAAGAGGTGATTGATCTTTGTTCTTCTTTCCCTATATATAGTAATTAAAAAAGATATTTAACTATGCTTTGTCCATTTTGCAGAGAAAAAGATACTTCAGTTGTTGACTCTAGACCAACAGAAGATGGGACAGCTATTAGAAGAAGAAGACTATGTGGTTGCGATAGAAAAGAGAGATTTACCACTTTTGAAAGAGTTCAATTTCAAGAATTAACNGTTATAAAAGGAAATAGTAAAAGAGAACCTTTCGATAGGGATAAAATTTCAAAATCAATTAGAATTGCAACTAGAAAGAGACCAATAGACTCTGAAACAATTGAAAAATTTATTTCTAAAATAGTAAGGAATCTTGAAGGACTAGGAGAGAGTGAAATCCCAACTTCCACAATAGGTAAATTTATAATGGAAGGACTTTCAAGTTTAGATCAAGTTGCTTATGTTCGATTTGCTTCAGTCTATAAAAATTTTAAAGAAGCAAAAGATTTTGAACATTTTGTAGGCANCTTAGATGAAAAAAAATCACGATAATTTTTTAAATTTAGCTTTTAACAAAGCTGAAATCAATTTAGGAAAAACAGGTTTAAATCCTTCTGTAGGTTGCGTAGTTGTAAGAAACAACTCTGTAATATCCTCAGGCTACACTTCATTAAGCGGTAGGCCCCACGCAGAATATAATGCGTTAAATACTAAAANAAATTTTAAGAATGCGGTCTTGTATGTAACTATGGAACCATGCACGCATTATGGATTGACACCNCCATGTACTAATTTAATCATTAAAAAGGGCATTAAAAGTGTTTATTTCTCTTTTGAAGATATAGACGCTAGAACAGCTAAAAGAGCAAAAAAAAAACTTAATAAAAAAAGAATAAAAGTTTACAAAAAAGCCCTTATTAAATTTAAAGACTTTTATCAAAGCTATTATTCAATAAAACAATTCAATAATCCTTTAATAGATGCAAAAATTGCTGTATCAAAAGATTTTTTTACAATAAAAAAAAAAACTAAACAAATTACCAATTATTATTCTAAACAGCGGACTTTTCTTATAAGATCTAGATACGATGTCATTATCTCAACTTCTAAGACAATTAATGAAGACAACGCAATTTTAAACTGTAGGTTAAANGGATTTAAAAATAATAAACCAGATCTTATTATCATTGATAGAAACTTAAAGATCAAAAAAAATTTGAATATATTTAATGGTTTAAATAACAGAAAGATTTTTATAGCAACTAAAATTACTAAAAGTAAAAAACTAAAATTTTTTAAAAAAAAAGGTATTAGAGTTATTAAACTATCTTCTTTCAACACAAAACAAGATTTTATAAGTTTTTTTCAAAAGTTAAAAAAGTACTCTTTTAATAGAATTTTGGTTGAAAGTGGNTTAATTTTTTTAAATAAATTAATAAAATATGGATTAATTTCTAATTTATACTTATTTAAATCGTCTGAAAGANTAGGTAATAAAGGCTCGAATAATACTTCAATTGCTAAAATTAAAAAATTAAAGTTTACTAAAAAAATTAAAGTTAATTTAAAAAATGATAAGCTATACAAGGTTGAAATGAATAATGTTTAATGGAATAATTTATAACAAGGGTACAATTAAAAGCATAAGAAAAAGTTCTAGATACGTATCTGGGAGTAGAGTAATAGAAATAAGTTCAAATATTAAGTTTAAAAATAGTGATATTGGTGAGTCCGTTTCTTGTGATGGTGTTTGTCTTACTTTAATAAGAATAAAAAAAAAATCTTTCCTTTTTTATTTGTCTAAAGAAACAATAAAAAGATCTAATTTTAAATATGCAAAGATAGGTAAAGATATAAATATTGAAAAGTCTCTTAGTCATGGGCAAAAAGTTTCAGGTCATTATGTTCAAGGACATGTAGACACGACNGCTAAGGTTAATAAAATTGANATTATTGAAAAATCCTGGATTGTTAAATTAAAACTGAAGGATAAATCATTATATAAATTTTTAGTGGAAAAAGCCTCTATTACNGTAAATGGTGTTTCTTTGACTATTTCCAAAGTTACAAATAAGTATTTTGAAATAAATATTATTCCTCACACTTTAAAATTAACNAACTTAATAAATCTAAAAAAAGAAAACATTGTTAACATTGAATTAGATATATTCAGCAAATATATATTCAAAATCTCTCAATAATGAAAAATAGAATGTTATCTTCGATAAAGGATATTATTAAAGATGCGAAACAAGGTAAAATGTTTATTCTTGTTGATGATAAAGACAGAGAAAACGAAGGTGATTTAATTATTCCAGGCTCAAAATGTAATTTTAAAAGCATCAATTTTATGGCCAAGCATGGTAGAGGATTAATATGTCTTGCTTTATCAAAAAAACAAATTGATAGATTAAAATTACCTTTAATGTCGAGAACNAATAAATCAAGGATGCAAACTGCATTTACAATATCAATTGAAGCTAAGAAAGGAATATCTACAGGTATATCAGCTTATGATCGTGCTAAAACTATAAAAGTGGCAATTAATCCAAAAACTAAAAAAAAGGATATTGTATCACCTGGTCATGTATTTCCTTTAGTTGCAAGAAGTGGTGGTGTTTTAGAAAGAGCTGGTCACACAGAAGCCTCAGTAGATATTTCTAAACTTTGCAAAATAAACCCTAGCGCTGTGATTTGTGAAGTTATGAACGAAGATGGACGTATGGCAAGATTAAAAGATCTTAAAAAATTTTCAATTAAGCACAACATCAAAATTGCTTCTATAGAGGATCTAATAGCCTATAGAATGAGAAATGAAAAATTAATCTCTAAGCTATCAAACAAACATCTCACTTTAACAAAAAATAAAAATAAATATGAATATGTAATTTATGAAAATAAGCTTAACAAACTTAAAAATTTTGTTATTAAAAAAGGTAAATTTAATTCTAACAAAGCAGTAAGAGTAAGAGTGATTTCATCGAACATTAAAAATCCAAAGCTACTTTTTAATGATTTGAAAGTAAAAAATTCCTTAAAACATCTTTCTAAATTTAATAATTTCATTATGATAATAATCAACAATAATAAGTTTGATAGAAATGAGAAAGACAATATCACGTTGAGATATTATGGAATAGGTGCACAAATTATTAAAGACTTAAAAGTAAAAAATATGATACTTGTAACCAGGACTAGAAAAAAAATAATTGGTTTAGAGGGATTTGGATTGAAAATTAAAAAACAAGAGATATTTAAATGAAAAAGATTTTAATAATAAANGCTAACTATTATAAAGAAATTTCTAATAAATTAATTTCTAGTGCTAAAATTGNACTAAAAAAAAATAATTTTAAATTAGATATANTAAATATTCCTGGAGTTTTTGAAATTCCATATACTCTTAATAAGTATATAAAAAAATATGATGGTTTTTTGGTTTTAGGATGTGTGATTAAAGGCGAAACTCCCCATTTTGATTTTATTTGTAGGTCAGTTTTTGACTCAATATTAAGCATTTCAATTAAACACAATAAAGCTGTTGGCAATGGAATTATAACTTCATTAAGTCTTAATCAAGCTTTAGACAGATGTTCTAGTTTAAAAAAATCAACTAAACCAAATAAAGGACTTGAGTCAGCCAATGCATTAATTGCTGTGTTAAATAATGAACCAGAAAAATCTTAAAAACTCTTTACCAAGAGTAAAAATTGTTCAAAAAATTTATGGATACTTAATGAACCCTGATGAGGAAATTGTATATCCAAAAAGTCAATATAAAAAATTTATTAAGGACGTGGTTTCTGGAACTTTAGAAAGGACTGATTTAATTGAAGAAACTATACTAAAACATCTCGATAAAGATATTAATTTAAAAAAAACTGATAAATTATTAAAGATAATTTTATTTTCGGCTGTATTTGAACTAATGTTTAAACATAACACTCCAAAAAACGTTGTTATAAAAGAATATGTTTATGCATCAGAATTTTTTTTAGAAAAATCGCAAATAAGCTACTTAAATGCTATATTAGAAAAATTATCATCTTTTATAAGAAAAAATTAATTATTCATCATTTTATTTTTAAATAATACAAAGTTTAGCTTGCCTTTTTAAGTTTTTTTTGGCATTTATCGCTCATATCAAATGAATGAATATTTAGAATTATTATATTTAATATCTTTTATAAGTATTATCTCAGTTGCTTATAGCTATTTATTATCCGGACAAATACTATCTTCTAGTCCTGGTAACGCTAGAATGCAAGAAATTGCTGAAGCTATACAAATTGGTGCTAAAGCATATTTAAATCGACAGTATAAGACCATTGCTGTAGTTGGAGTGATAGTTCTTGCAATTGTAACTTATTTTTTTAATTATTTAGTTGGTATAGGATATGTTGTGGGGGCTTTCTTATCAGGTGTTGCTGGTTATGTTGGTATGCTTATTTCTGTTAAAGCAAATGTAAGAACAGCTGAAGCAGCCAGAAAAAGCTTACAATCAGGTTTGACTATTGCTTTCAAATCTGGAGCAATTACTGGTTTGTTGGTAGCTGGTTTAGCTCTATTAGCTATTACAGTATATTATATTATCTTAATTAATTTAAATGTAGATAAAAGAGAAATTATCAATGCTTTGGTTGCACTAGGATTCGGAGCATCACTAATTTCTATTTTTGCGAGACTTGGAGGTGGAATTTTCACAAAGGGTGCTGATGTTGGAGCAGATCTTGTTGGTAAAGTTGAAGCGGGTATACCGGAAGATGATCCAAGAAATCCTGCAGTAATTGCAGATAATGTAGGAGATAATGTAGGTGATTGTGCAGGTATGGCCGCAGATTTGTTTGAAACATACGCAGTGACAATAGTTGCAACAATGGTTCTTTCTTCAATTTTTTTTCCAACAAATCCTAACATGATGATATATCCATTAGCTATTGGTGGCTCTTGTATTATCACCTCAATAATTGGTACCTGGTTTGTCAAATTAGGAAAAAGTAAAAATATAATGGGAGCTTTATATAAAGGTTTTGTAGTTACAGCAATTACATCATTATTAATTTTGTACCCTGTAACTGAGTCAATAATTGGTTTAGATCAAGCTTACACACCAGTTAATAGCACAATGGGTTTTTATGGATTAGATCTTTATATTTGTGCTGTTGTTGGTTTGGTTATTACTGGTTTGTTAATTTGGATAACGGAATATTATACTGGTACAAATTATAGACCTGTTCAGTCGGTAGCTAAATCTTCAACAACTGGTCATGGCACAAACGTTATTCAAGGTTTAGCTATTTCAATGGAGGCAACAGCCATACCAGCTCTTATAATTGTGGCTGGAATTTTATACACTAATGAGCTTGCAGGATTATTCGGAATAGCTATAGCAGTCACTTCTATGTTGGCACTTGCTGGAATGGTTGTAGCTTTAGACGCATATGGTCCAGTTACAGATAATGCTGGTGGAATTGCTGAGATGTCTAAACTTCCAAAAAATGTTAGAAAAACTACTGATGCTCTAGACGCAGTAGGCAATACAACAAAAGCAGTTACCAAGGGTTATGCTATCGGTTCAGCTGGACTAGGCGCATTAGTTTTATTTGCAGCCTATACAGAGGACATAAAATATTNTTCAGTTGTCAAAGGATCTGCTCTAGAGGGAGTGAATGTAACATTTGATNTATCTAATCCATTTGTTGTAGCAGGANTGTTAATTGGTGGAATGCTTCCTTATTTATTTGGATCTATGGGAATGCAAGCCGTAGGTAGAGCAGGAGGCGCAGTAGTAATTGAGGTAAGAAGACAATTTAAAAAAATTCCAGGTATTATGAAAGGTAAAAGAAAACCTGATTACGGTCGACTAGTCGATCTACTTACGAANGCTGCGATCAAGGAAATGATAATACCATCACTTTTACCNGTTTTATCTCCTGTAATTCTTTATTTCGTAATTTTACAAATAGCAGGCATGCAAGCAGCCTTATCATCATTAGGTGCAATGTTGCTAGGAGTTATAATTACTGGACTTTTTGTTGCAGTATCTATGACCGCAGGTGGCGGAGCTTGGGATAATGCTAAAAAATATATTGAAGATGGAAATTTTGGAGGCAAAGGTTCAGAGGCACATAAATCTGCTGTNACAGGAGATACTGTAGGAGATCCATATAAAGATACAGCTGGACCGGCTGTTAACCCAATGATAAAAATTACAAATATTGTAGCATTGTTACTTTTAGCTGTTATAGCTCACTAATATTACTTTCTACCACTATACATTTTTTCTCTAACACTAGATAAAAACTTTTCTACAAAACTCTTCTTTGACAACTCATTTTCAGTAATTTTATCTGAAAAAGAAATTTTTTTTAAGTCTTCTTTATTGTAAAATTTTTTTTGTGATAAAACACCATATTTATCAAAGAATAATACCAATACATTGTTTGATTTTAATGAATGTCGACCTAATTTGTNATATTTCCCTTTACTAAGAGATCTTTCGATATAAATCCAAACATCATCATCATCAAAAGATTTTGAGTGAGGTTGACCAAGAATTTTTACAATATCGTTTTGATTTGTATTATTTAAGCTTAATTTTTCTGATCTATTTTCTAGGAATAAAATACCATGGTTTTGTGAAGGTTCTTGTAGTTGACAACCAGCTAAAATAAATAATAAAGTAAATAATTTAATATGCTTTTTCAAAAAAATAAACATGATTTAGTTCTTTATAATACATTATTGTATTTGTCGCGAAATTTATTTTTTTACAATAAAATAAGCTTGAAAGACACCTTCGAAACAAGAATTTATCTAATGTTAATACATTTTTCAATTTTTTTGATTATTTATAAAATAAAAAAATTAAAATTTCCTCAAAATATTTATGATGACTTATTTGCTAATATTGAAAATAATCTTAGAGAACTTGGATTCGGCGATGTATCAGTTAATAAAAAGATGAAAGAAATTAACAAGATATTATATGATATTCTCTTAAAGATTAACTTAAAAGAGACAAATTTTAAAACAAATAAAAATTTAATTTTAAAGTATTTCGTAGATTTAAAAAATTTAAAAAATAGCAAATATGAGCTTTTTGAAGTATATTTAACAAAATTTTATCGTTTTTGTTTTGGATTACCTGTTGAAACTATGATAAAAGATGCGATAAAATTTAAGGATTAATAATGGCTGTACCGAAAAGAAAAACATCTATATCAAAAAAAAAGATGAGAAGATCTCATCATAAAATTAATAGCGTGAATATTGTTGAAGATAAAAAAAGNGGTGAATACAAATTATCTCACCATATTGATTTAAAATCTGGTTTTTATAACGGAAAAAAAATTTTAGATATTTAATAAATTAAAATGAAAAAAAAAATTACTATTGCTATCGATGCAATGGGGGGTGAGAATGCACCAAAAAAAAATATTGAAGGACTTAAGATTTTTTTAGATAAAAATTCAAAAAATAACGACTTTATTATTCATCTTTTTGGTAATGAACAAATTATAAATAAAGAAATTTCTAAATTAAAAATTCCAAAAGAAGTTGTTGAAGTTTTTCATACAGAGGATATAGTTTCAGACGAAGACACACCATTAACAGCTATAAAAAATTCTAAAAATACTAGCATGTGGAATTGCATTGATGCTCAAATAAATGGCAATGCAGATATAAGCTTATCTGCTGGTAACACAGGTGTTTTGCTTGTGATTTCAAGAATGATACTTAAAACCATGAAAGAAGTAAGTAAGCCAGCTTTGGCAGGTTTGTGGCCAAGCAATCATGGGATGAGCGTTGTTTTAGATCTAGGAGCTAATATTGAGTGTGATGAAAAAAATTTAGTTGATTTTTCAGAAATGGGTGCAGCTTTATACAAATCTATATTTCCTGAAAAAAAACCAAACATAGCACTTCTAAATATAGGCTCGGAAGAAATTAAAGGAACTGAAACTTTAAAAAAAGCTTATTCAAAGTTAAAACAATTAGATGATAATAATAATTTTATATTTAATGGTTACATAGAAGGCAATAAACTCATGGAAGGAAAATCTAATGTAATTGTTACTGATGGTTTTACAGGNAATATTGCTTTAAAAACAGCTGAAGGAACAGCAAAGTTTATAACAGACAATTTAAAAAAATCTTTGACAGAGAATATTTTTACAAAAATTTCATTAGCTTTTTCTTACTTTTCATTAAAAAAGTTTAAATCAAAATTAGATCCAAGAAAATATAACGGTGCTATTTTCTTAGGTTTAAACGGACCTGTTGTAAAAAGCCACGGAGGAATAGACTCGATTGGCTTTTATCATTCTATTACTTTATGTTATAAAATTATTAAGGGAGACCTTATGAAACAAATTAAAGATAATTTATCTCATTTGGATGTCTAAAAATAAGTCTATCAATTTAACAAAAAAAGATATTTGTAAGGAGATACAAAACATTTCTGGTCTTCCTATTTTATATATACACACAATACTAGATGATTTAATTGACCTTCTTAAACATTCAATTAAATACAAAAAGACAAATATTAAGAATTTTGGATCATTTAAAACTCTTATAAAAAAAGAGCGAATTGGTCGAAATCCAAAAAATAAAGTTATTTATAAAATTAAATCAAGAAGGTCTTTAAGTTTTATTTGTTCAAAATATTTGGCAAAAAAATTAGAAATTACTAAATGGTAAAATTAAGAAGCATTTCCGAAGTATCTGAAATATTAGAGTTAAAAGATTTAAAAACAGGAAAACCGCATAATTATATTTTAAGATATTGGGAAAAGGAGTTTAATGAAATTAAGCCAAAATATTTAAATGGAAGACGTTATTATAATGAAAAACAAATAAATATAATTAAATTGATTAAATTTTTACTAAAAGACAAAGGATTGACTATTAATGGTGTGAAAAATGTACTAAAGAAAAATGTTATTACTCTTGACGATTATAATTCAAGTAGTTTAAAAGCAACNTATTATAAAAAAGATTTAAAAAATAAAACTAAAANNATTTTAANCAANATAAAACGTTTNAANGAATATGGCAAAAAAAACTCANATTAAAGTAAGAATGGTTCCAGAAGGAAATCATGACAGTAAATTTATCTATTATGCAAAAAAACCAACNAAAGGTGAAAAGGCNAAAGATAAATTGAAATTAAANAAATANAATCCAAANACAAGAAAACATGAATTTTTTGTGGAAAAGAAATTNCCTCCTCANAGCAAGTAACTATTTTTTNTTAAAGTTTCTAAATTCGTAATCAATATATGCTNTTATCATAGACNNCCANATTTTTTGAGTTANNNTGGTATCTATTTTTTTTTGTNNNGATTTTTTTTTAATNTTTTTTAAAATTANAGATATTCTTTTTTTATCAATAATATCCTTTTTAAATTTTTTATTAGCNAANANTNNATTAACNAAAAAAGTTCTTTTTTGAATTANGTTTAAAAACTGATTATCTAATTTATCTAACTTTTTNCTAATGTTTAATATATTTTTGTTGATCATAGCGACATAAAGATAATACTAATTGTTCATTTAAAATATATATTAAAAATTATGTTTTCAAACGAAAAAAATATTAATAATTTTTTTTATTACTGGTTGTTATTTACATTTTTATTGGTTTTAATAATGATTATTGTAGGGGGCTTAACTAGATTAACCAATTCTGGCCTTTCAATTACTCAATGGGAATTATTTAAAGGAATTTTTCCACCTTTATCTAATTCAGCTTGGGAAAATTATTTTTCTTTATACAAAAAGATTCCTCAATATGAAATAATCAATAGAAATATGACATTACAAGAATTTAAAGTTATTTTTTATTGGGAATATGCTCATCGAATTCTTGGTAGAATTATTGGACTATCTTTTTTAATACCAGTTCTATACTTTTCATTTAAGAAAAATATAAATCAAAAATATTTAAGATATTGTTATTTAATTTTATTTCTAATTATATTACAAGGAGTTATTGGCTGGTATATGGTTAAAAGCGGTCTAGTCAATAATACAAGTGTAAGTCATTATAGACTGTCATTACATTTGTTTACTGCCTTTTTAATAATTTCAATTATTTTTTGGCTTATCCTCAATATAATTAATAAAACACAAAAATATTTTTTTAAAAATCAAAAATATAATTATTTATTTTATTTTTTGATCTCTATAATTTTTTTGCAAATAATTTTAGGCGCTTTTGTATCAGGATTAGATGCGGGTAAAATTTACCAAACCTGGCCTCTTATGAATAACAATTATTTTCCCGATGATGTTATAATACTGAATATAAAAGATGTTTTAAATTTCAGCGACCATTCATTGATACAATTTTATCATAGAAACATAGCATATCTTATATTTATTAGTATTATAATTGTAGGTTTATTTATTTATAGACTAAAACTACACTATTTGTTCAAATCTTATTTTATAGTTTTATTTTTTTTATTTTTGCAAATTATTTTAGGTATATTAACACTTACTAGCGGTCTAAATATTTTTCTTGCTTCAGCTCATCAAATTGGCAGNTTGGGTCTTGTCTTAAGTGTTATATATATGCATTATATTCATATTAAATAAATTGACTTTTAAAGATATTATTAGTAATTATCGCCATAATTTATGACNCCATTTATAAAAAAGAAAGAGATTAAAAAAGACTGGTATATTATAAATGCAAGAAACATTGCGGTTGGAAGATTGGCAGCTTTTATTTCAAGCGTTTTGAGAGGAAAGAATAAACCTACATTTAATCCACATATCGATAACGGTGATTTCGTAGTAGTTACTAATATAGATAAAATAAAATTTACTGGAAAAAAATTTACTAATAAAAAATATTATAAACATACTGGGCACCCAGGAGGAATTAAATCTCGTACGGCAGAGCAGCTTTTAGAAGGAAAATTCCCAGAACGTGTTGTTACTAAAGCGATAGAACGTATGCTACCAGGCGGAGTACTTTCAAGACAGCAGATGACAAATTTGAGGGTATATGCTGGTCCTCATCATCCTCATGAAGCCCAGAATCCTACAATATTGGATATTAAATCAATG
>NHIU01000031.1 GCA_002169755.1 Candidatus Pelagibacter sp. TMED197
GAATATATTTGCTCCTGAAGGCCAAGCTGCTTGCATCTTTAAAGTTTTCGGAGCACCGAATGCAATGTTTGGCATTGCAACACTTGCTGCCGCTGCTGCACTTGTAACCGCAGCTGCTTTAAAGAACTTACGTCTTGAAGGAGCTTTTACTCCTTTGATTGTTTTTTTTGACATATGTCCCCCTTAATTATTAATAATTAAAATATTTAAACATATTAATTTAAGAGAGTCCCATCGAAATTTAATTAATTTTTGTCGCGCACAACCATGGGTAGTATAAAAATATTTAATTTACTTTGTTTTTACAGCTTCCAGTTTGAAAAAATTCTTCAAGATTATCAATGGCCAGATTTGCCATCGCTATTCTGGTTTCTTTTGTTGCGCTTCCTAAATGTGGAAGTATAAATGCACTTTTATGTTTTAGGTATCCAGGATTTAAATTTGGTTCTCCTTTATATACATCTAGTCCCACTGCATATATCTTTCTTCTATTAAGTGCATCAATCAAAGCTTCATCATCTACAATGTCTCCTCTTGCTACGTTCGTTACAACTGCTCCTTTTGGTAAATATTCTATTGTTTCTTTATTAATAAGATTTATTGTTTCTTTAGATGCCGGGCAACAAACTGATAAAACATCTGAGACAGATAGCAAACTTTTTAATTCTTTGTGGTAAATGGCACCTTCCTCTTTATCTGGACTTAACTTTGAACGATTATGATAATGAATGATCATTCCGAGTGATTTTGCGATTTTAGCAATCTTTTTTCCGATTCTACCCATTCCTAAAATACCTAATCTGGACCCGGTAAGTTGTTTGCCAATTAAATAATCTGCAGACCACTTCCAGTTTGATGCTCTAGCACCTTCAATTCCCTCGGATGCTCGTCTACATGCACCTAAGATTAAGAGAATGCCAATCTCTGCCGTTGCGTCTGTTAAAACATCAGGAGTATTTGTTACTGCAATATTTATCTTTTTAGCCGCTGCTATGTCTATATTTCCAAAACCAACTGCAAAATTAGAGAGAATTTTTACACTTTTAGGTAACTTGTTAATTGTATCTGAATCTAGTTTATCTGTTAATGCAGATAAGATGCCGTCACAATCTTTACTTAATTCTATTAATTTATTTTGGGAATAAAGTTCATCATTAGAATTTAGTTTAACATCATAAAGAGTTTTTAATCTATCTTCATTTGATTGAAGCAGTTTTCTGGTGACTAAAATTTTTTTCATGTTTCTATAAATTTTTTAGTTTTAGGGGCTTTGGACCACCTGTAAACCAATCTAAAAGCTCAACAGTGTGAATTATTGGAATTTTGGTTCCATTTGAAATTTGCGTCATACAACCAATGTTTCCAGTAGATATAAAGTCTGGAGAAACTTTCTCAATGTTACTAACTTTATTTCTTAATAAAGTTTTTGCCATTTTCTGATGAAGAATATTATAAGTGCCTGCCGAACCACAACACAAGTGTCCCTCAGGAATATCTAAAACTTCATTTCCAGTTTGTGATATTAAGTCTTTAGGTTGTTGGTGCACAGTTTGGCCATGTTGCATAGAACATGCTGAATGATATGCAATTTTATATTTTTTTTCATCATCTTGTTTAATATTTAATTTTAAATTTTCATCTAAATACTCTGTAATATCCTTAGTTAATTCAGAAATCTTTTTAGCTTTCTTTTTTAAGTCTTTATCATTATTAAAAATATGACCATAATCCTTTAAAGTTGTTCCACATCCAGAAGTGTTACTAATAATTGCATCTAAACCATTATTTAAATATTCTTCATACCAACTTTCAATATTTTTTATAAAAGACTTACGAGCTAAATTTTTTTTACCCAAATGATGATTTAAAGATCCACAACAATCAATATCTTGCATAACAACTACCTCCACATTATGTCTAGTTAATAATCTAATTGTAGACTCATTTATCTCTGGAGATATAACTCTTTGCACACAGCCTGTGAGAAGAGCAACTCTAGAGATTTTTTTTCCACTATCGACTTCATAAACTTTTTTTTCTTTAATTTTTTTAGATGGAATTCTACTCGGCATTAAATCTAAAGAATTTTTTAGAAACTTAGGCAAAATAAAACTGAAGGGTTTTATAAATTTTGATATAATTGCCATTGTAAAAAAAACTTTGGGTCTAGGTAAAACATAGGAAAGGATATTTCTAAATATACGATCTAAGAAAGGTCTTTTGTAAGTTTCTTCAACATAATTTCTTCCGTGATCTATAAGATGCATATAATTTACACCCGAAGGACATGTTGTCATACAAGAATAACAAGACAGACAACTATCAATGTGTTTTACTATTTTTTTATTAGCCGGTTTTTTGTTCTCAAGCATATCTTTTATAAGATAAATTCTACCCCTCGGACCTTCAAGTTCATTCCCGTTGACCAAGAAAGTTGGACAAGTTGCATTACACATTCCGCAATGTACACACTTTCTTATAATGTTCTCGCTTGATTTGTTATCTTTATCTAGAAGCTGTTTATCTGTAAAAGATGTTTGCATTATATACCTGTATACATTTTCCCTGGATTTAAAATTCTTTTTGGGTCAAAACTTTTTTTTATTTTTTCTGAAATCTTATACTTAATTGGGTCTATTGTAAAAATATCCGCTGATGCTTTCATATCCTCTTCCACTTTAATTAAGGTGAAATATCCCTTGTGTTGTTTAATGATTTCTCTAATTTCATTAAGAATTTTAATTGAGATATCATTTAACTCCAGCCATATAAGACTACCGCCCCAATCTAAGAAATAGGTAAAATCAATGTTTTTTAACTTTTGCAATAAATTTAAAGTTTCGCTCATAGGCACAACTATTCTAACTATATTATTTTTTGTATTTGAAAAAACTTCTAAGTTTTTCGTCTTATTCCAAAAAATATTTGATTGCTCTACATCTAGAACAGAATATTCATTTACGAGAAGATCTAATTCCTTGCATAATCTTTTAATTCTCTGGTCAACAGAGATAGAGGGCCCTTCTACTCTAATGCCTGTTAGAGCNCCTTGGTGAGTTAAATCATTAAATGTAAAATGTTTTTCAAATGACTCTGGATAAAAAACTCCTCCAGANGGATCTACGGAAGAAGATAATGATTTACCTAAATATTCTAAAGCTTTTTTTACATGTGGGTTATTTATTATNAGTGTTTTACTTGTTTCTGGTTTTGGTAAAACTTTTACTGATAATTCGGTTAATACTGTCAGCGTTCCAAAAGATCCTGACAAAAGTTTAGATANATCATAGCCTGTTACATTTTTTACGACGGTNCCTCCAGATTTTATTATTTCCCCTTTTCCATTAATACCTTGAAAACCAAGTAGATGATCTCTCACACTGCCAACTTTAAATCTCCTTGGGCCAGAAAAGTTACATGAAACTACACCNCCAATAGAACCCCAATTACTTTTTCCTAAAAATAAATAGCCAAAGTCTNTTGGTTCAAAAGCAAGTTGNTGATTATTTTTATCTAACTCTTTTACAATTTCATCNATAGGTGTCCCGGATTTAACTTTGATGTAAAGTTCCTCTGGTTTGTATTCAATAATTCCTGAATATTTAGAGAGNTTTAAAGTTTTTTCTGCTTGAAAGTTTCTACCAATTTTTTTTTTGGAATTGAGACCAGTTATTTCAAGNGGAATATTTTTTTTNTAAGAAAGTTTAATTATTTCNGAAATNTCTTCTCTAGTCGAGGGTTTTAAGACAGATTGATTAAAATCTTGGAATGTCTGGAAATTTTGTTTTTCCTCCATGGACATGAACCCTTCCTTCCTCAGCACACTTCCTAAGTATTGGGTACACCTTGCCTGGATTAAGTAATGAGTTCGGATCTAATGCTACCTTTATTGTAAGTTGCTGTTGTATATCTTTATTATTAAAAGCTTCNCACATTAATTCTCGTTTTTCAATTCCTACNCCNTGTTCCCCCGTAAGCGCTCCACCAACTTTAACACAATATTTGAGAATATCTGCTCCAAATTCCTCACACTTTTTTAAAGANTCCTTATCATTAGCATCAAACATNATTAATGGATGTAGATTTCCGTCTCCNGCATGGAAAGCATTGGCTACNGGNAAANNATATTTTTTNGAAAGTTTTGANATTTCATTNAGAACTTCAGCTAATTTACCTCTTGGTATTGAGCCATCCATNCACATATAGTCTGGAGCAAGTACNCCACAAGCAGGAAAAGCTGCTTTTCTTCCTGCCCAAAACTTTAATCGCTCTTCNTTCGACTTNCTTATTTTTAAACTTGATGAATTATTTTTCTCAGCAATATTTTTCACTTTATTAATGTAAGCTTCCACTTCATATTGAGTTCCATCAAACTCAACTATCATCATCGCTTCTGCATCTGTAGGATACCCTGCTTTTGAATAATCATTTGTGGCTTTCGTTAGAGCTTTATCCATAATTTCCATACCCGCTGGGATACATCCCTCTGCTATGATCTGAGCNACACAGTTTCCCGCATCTTCAATTGNCGGGAANCCAACTAGAGCTGCTTTAACAACTTCAGGTGATCTTAAAATTTTGACAGTTACTTCAGTTATAACTCCTAGTAAACCCTCTGAGCCAGTCATTAATCCTAAAAAGTCATACCCTTCTGCATCCATTGTCTTGCCGCCGAACCTAGTAATTGTACCGTCCATTAAAACTACTTCTATGCCCAAAAGATTATTGGTTGTTGCACCATATTTTAACGAATGAACTCCTCCTGAATTTTCCGCAACATTTCCTCCAATTGAACATGCTATTTGACTTGAAGGATCCGGAGCGTAGTAAAAACCTTTATCTTGAACTGCATGTGTTATTGCTAAGTTTGTTACACAAGGTTGCGTAACAACACATCTATTTATAAAGTCTATTTCTAAAATTTTATTAAACTTTCCCATGGCCAATAATACACAGTCTTCTAAAGGAAGAGACCCTCCAGATAGACCGGTGCCAGCTCCTCTAGGAACAACTTTTATTCTATTTTCATTACAATATTTTAGAACTTTACTTACTTCTTCGACTGTTTCAGGCAAAACCACCATCATAGGCATTTGCCTATATGCTGTTAAACCATCAGTTTCATATGGCCTCAACTCATCCGAATGAGAAAGAACATTTTTTGGATCTATTATTTTTTCAAGATCGGATGCAATTTTATCTTTTCTTGATAAAACCGCATTGTCGACTTTTGGCATTTGTAANCTACTCATAATAAACCTTACTTTATATTTAAAAATTCATCTGGTCAAAAAGCTTTAACCTACTTTAGCATTTTTGCAATTTTTTCTAGTGCTTTTTGGATGTTATCTCTTGATGCAGCGAAGCTAAATCGCACGTAATCAGTAGATGTTTTGCCAAATGCTGTTCCAGGGACAATTGCCACACCAGCCTCATGCATGCTTTTTTTTGAAAATTCTGAACCATTCATTCCAGTTCCGCTTACATTTGGAAAAGCATAGAATGCGCCTCCAGGCATACTGCATTTTACACCCGGTAAATCATTTAACCCTTTGTGAATTAATTTTCTTCTCTGATCAAACTTTTCCATCATATGATGTATAGAGTCATCAGGTCCATCTAAGGCAGCTATTCCAGCAAACTGTGAGGGAGCATTTACGCATGAGAAACTATTAATTGCTAATTTGGTAACATGTGGAATTAATTTTTCTGGCCACACACTCCAGCCCATTCTCCAGCCTGTCATAGAGTAAGCTTTACTCCAACCATCTAAGACTATTAATCTTTCTTGAAGATTTGGGTAATTAAAAAACGTAGGCATTTCTTTTCCATCAAAAATTTGTCTACTATATATTTCATCACTTAGTATTGTGACNTGAGGATGCTTCTTCAAGCCTTCGGCAAGAAAATCTATTGCAGGTTTTTCAACAAAGCTGCCTGTTGGATTATTTGGATTAATTAAAATAACTAAACGGGTTTTGTCTGTAATTAAAGATAAGATTTTTTCAGGATCAAATTTTAAATCTTTCTCTTTTGTNAAATCATAAGGCACAGCCTTAGCGCCTGTATAATTAATCATTGATTCATAAATTGGNAATCCAGGCGTTGGATGGACTATCTCTGCACCAGGTTCACCTATCATTTGAATTGCATAATACATTGTAGGTTTCCCTCCTGGCATAATCATAATTCTATCGGGGCTTATTTCTTTTTTATATAAACTTTTAATTTTTCTTGAAACAGCCTCTCTACATTCGGTAATCCCATTAGCTAAAACATATCCATGGTGNCCATCATCAATTGCTTTTTTTGCTGCATCCATAATATGTTGAGGAGTCTTAAAATCAGGTTGGCCTAACCCAAGATGTATCATTTCTTTTCCTTGCGCTTCTAGTTTTTTTGCCTCTGCTAAAATACTAAAAGCAGTTTCAGTTCCAAGTCTTTCTAAATTTTTTGCTAATTTCATATTTTNATATTAGTATTTTTTTTTATATTTTTAAACATACATTTTTTNTCTACCTATAAGCAATTTTTGTTTTATTTAATTCTNTAACNTTTTTACAACCAAGTAAAATCATATCTCTTGTTATTTCATCTTTCATTTTTTGAAGAATTTGTTCAACCCCTTTTTGACCACCTGCTCCAAGCCCAAAAAGAAATCCTTTACCAAAACTACACGCTGTTGCTCCCAAAGATAAAGCTTTTAAAACGTGAGTCCCTCTTCTAACTCCACCATCTAGTATAATTTCTAATTTTCCTCCAACAGCNTCAGCTATAGCAGGAAGTTGATCAAAAGGAGATCTTGATCCATCAAGTTGTCTTCCTCCATGATTGGAAAGCAATATTGCAGAGGCGCCAATGTCAACCGCGCGCTTTGCATCTTCGACCGACATAACTCCTTTTATTGCAAAAGGACCTCCCCATCTTTTAATACAATATTCTGCATCTTTCCAGCTCATCGCTGGATCATATTGTTCATTTATNTATTCCATNACNCCTTTAGCTATNCTTGATCCTTTTTTAGTAAAATTAGTAACATTAGCTAATTGAAATTTTTCNTGACTTAAATAATTGAANGCCCATTTAGGACGCATCATAAAACTTAAAATACTTTTTAAAGTTAATCTTGGTGGTGTAGTAAATCCCCATCTATGATCTCTTTCGCGATTACCGGCTACAACTGTATCCACTGTTAAACACATTGAATGAAAACCTGAACTTTTGCATCTATCAATTAAATTATCAGTTAAGCCTTTAATTTTATGAATGTAAATTTGAAACATTTTTGGTCCTCCTGATATATTAGATATTTCCTCTATAGAAGAAGTTGACATAGTTGACATACTATAAAAAGTTCCAAATTTTTCAGCAGCTCTAGCGCTAGCCTTATCGCCTTCATGATGAAAAAGTCTTTGCATAGCAACTGGTGATAAAAATAGAGGCATATCAATTTTTTGACCTAAAACTGTTGTAGATAAATCTGGTTGTCCTACACTTGCCAAAATATTTGGAACCAAATCACATTTCGCAAAAGACTCGGTATTTCTCTTTAAAGTTGACTCGTCATCTGAACCTCCGTCAATGTAATGAAATATAGGGGCAGGTAAATTTTTTTTAGCTAATTTTCTAAAATCATCAAAATTATAACAATCTTTCAAATTCATTGTTATTAAAAGTTTTTAGAAAACGTGATTTGTTGATTATCAGTACCAGGATTTTTATCGCCCCAGTCGTTATTAGAAATGTGGCTGTAACTATAACCTAGTTTTGAATCCTCAAAAATGTCTAATGCTACTTTAATCTCACTTTTAAATTCTAAAACATTTCCTAAATCTTTGCCGTCACCTTTTTCATAATATCCTGGAGCAAAACTTGGTAATATCCGAATAGGTCCAACATTGTACTGCCCTTCGATACCCGTGTACAAATAAAGTGAGCTATCTCCAGTCATAAAGCCTCCAGTTATTGGGGAGAATTTACCTAATGGGGTATTTCTAAATAAATTTGGATTTTTATGTTCTATTCCTAGTAAACTAGTTTGATCATCACCTTCTTTGTCAATCACATCAAAAGTTCCCGTGTATAATGAAATATCATTAGAGGAAAATTTTTCATTTAAGGGATTTCTTATACTTGCTTCTCTTTTAATCTTTTTTCCATCACTTTTTTTTATTTTATCAGCTTCTACTAATTTCTCACAATTCTTACCGGCTTTAATTCCGAAAAAGAATCCTTCGCAAGTTGCTTTTTTGAGTTTTTCCATTGTAGTTCGATTAGTAGTAGATTGCTCGATTTTATTATTTTTAGCTTTTGCATCTTTTTGTGAAGAAGAATTTTTAATTTTATCACAATTTTTTCCTGCTTTAATTCCAAAGAAAAAACCATCACAAGTTGCATTTTTCATTTTTTGAATTAAACCACCTTCATTATTTCCTTCAGAAAATGAAGATGTGTTTGTCAAAAAAAAGATTGCTGCAGAAATTATCAATAATTTTTTCATTTTATAAAAAATACTACCTTAATCCAAAAAAGTACACCTTCAATTATCTTTAAAATACTTGGCTTTCCTAGTAAATAAAAAGATAATTAGTCCTCCTAGTAAAAGTACTAGATAAGGTAAAAACCACAGAAAAAAATTATGCTTACTATATGTTGGCTTATAAACGATCCATTCTCCGTATTTTTCAACCATAAAATCATAAATTTCTCTTTCAGATTTACCGCTTTTAATCTGGTCAACAACTACTAGTTTTATAGTTTGCGCAAATTCTGAATTAGAGTCAGCGATTGACTGGCCCTGACAAACTAGACAACGTAAATTTTTAAATATCTTATTTGGATCTTCAATTATATTCGAAGCATAAGAAAAACTAAAACTAAAAAAAACTAAAAAAATTAATATTTTATTTATCTGCATTTTTTATAATATCTATAATTTTGTTATATTCAGGAGTAGCGATGGGGCCAATGAATTTTTCTACAATTACTAATTCTTTATTAACTAAAATACTCTCAGGTATTCCATATATACCAAAGTTGACTGATTGCTTGCCATCCAAATCTTTAACTAAATAATCATAAGGGTTCCCAAGCTCATTTATAAATTTTAAGGCATGATCCTTTTTATCTTTAAAATTTATACCCAATAAATTTAAGTTTGTTTCTTTATTTAGTCTTAGTAAAAAAGGATGTTCTTTTCGACAAGGATTGCACCACGATGCCCAAAAATTAATTAAGGTAAAATCATTTTTTTTTAGTTCTTTTTCTGTAAATAAGTTTTGATTATTTATGGAATTAAGTTGAATATTTGATAATTTTTGTCCTATTAAGCCTCTCGTATCATAATTAGAATTAGTTTTTAAACTAAAATAAAAAACTCCAATAATAAAAACTAAAACTGTAATTATAGATATCTTAATTATTTGTTTTTGCATTTTGAAAAAACCTTAAAAAGCCTCCTACAGAAATGAAAAGTGCTGAAATCCAAATCCACAACATAAATGGTTTTTGTTGAAACTTAATATTATAGTAGTCAGATCTGTCAATATTGCTCATGGTAATATAAATATCTTTTAAAAACCTGGACTTTATAGAGGCTTCATAGGTAAGTGTACTCGGGTTTTCATAAATTCTTATCTCGGGATTTAAAAATTGATCGATGTTAGTTTGTTTATTGTTTATTTTAAAATTTCCTACAACAGCTTTATAGTTTTTTGAGTCTTTAAGTTCTAAATCCTGAAATTTAATAGAAAAATTTTCAAACTCTTTTACCTCTCCCAATTTTAAATTAAAATCTTTTTCGATTGAAAAATTATGGTTTAATCCTATAAACAGTATTAAAAAGCCAAAAGCTGAATGGGAAATTATTCTAGCAAAATCAAATTTTTTAATTCTAACTAACTTAATCATGTCTTTAAAGGACGATATAATAAGAAAAATTGACGAGATCACTATTAAATTTGAAAGTATACTATAACTTTGAAAAAAATAAATTATTAAAAAATTAATTAATATCGAGCCAGCTAAAATAAGAGTTAGTAGTTTTAAATTATCAAATTTGCTTCTGATCCATTTTGTTTGGGGGCCTAAAGACATAAAAAATAAAAAAAATATCACAATAGGAATAAGTAAATTATTATAAAAAGGGGGTCCTACTGAAATTTTATGCTCAGAAAGGACTTCAGTAAATATAGGATATATAGTGCCTAAAAGAACTGTAACTAAGTAAAAAATCATAAACCAATTGTTCACTAAAATAAAAGTTTCTTTGCTATTAACATTGAGGCTATAAAAACTACCTTTAAACTTTTTAAAAAAAAGGAAAACTGATGCAAAAATCATGAAACTCAAAAAAATTAAAATATAAATTCCTCGAGAAGGGTCATTTGCAAAAGTATGAACAGAATTAAGAATACCAGATCTTACTAAAAAGGTCCCTGTAACACTTAATATAAAAGTTAAAAGACAAAGTATAATTACCCAAAAATATAAAATATTTCTTTTTTCCAAAACAATAAGTGAATGAAATAATGCAGTCATTGCAAACCAAGGTAGGAGAGATGCATTTTCGACGGGATCCCAGAACCAAAATCCTCCCCAGCCAAGTTCGTAATATGCCCAGACTGAGCCTGTTATAATTCCAAGTGTTTGAAAAGACCAAGACAATAAAACCCAACTTTTAATTGATTTAGCAAAATTTTTATTTGAATAATTTGAAAGCAAAGAGGCGATTGCAGCAGAAAAATAAATCGATGCACCTACAAAACCAATATATAATAACGGAGGATGAATAGCTAAAGCAGGATCTTGTAAAATAGGGTTTAGGCCTAATCCTTCGCTTGGAGTTGGCGTAATAAGACTGAACGGATTTGAATTGAATAAAATAAAAAATAAAAATCCAATTATTAAAACGTTTTGAGTCACTAAAGTGTAAATTCTAAAATTTTTTGGATGATTTTTATTCGTGATTAAAAATATAAATGAAAATAATATTAAAATAATTATCCATAATAATAAGCTTCCTTCATGGTTTCCCCAGGTACCAGAAATTTTGTAAAAAATAGGTTTTAACGAATGAGAGTTTTCGTAAACAGTAATTAATGAAAAATCTGAAATGATGAACCCTGCAATTAAAGTAAAAAAGCATATAATTATTAAAGTGCTTTGAATTAAGCAGAAAGTATAAATTTTTTTACTGATAGAATTATTGTTATTATTCAAATTTTCTAAAGATGAAAATACTATTAGTGAGCTAAAGAGCAAAATTGTAACCAACAATATATTCCCAATATTACTTAACATTTTGTTCCATTATATTTTTTAACTCAGGTGGCATATAATTCTCATCGTGTTTTGCTAAAATTCTATCCGCAAGAAAATATTTCTTATCTCTAAGTTTTCCTTCAGCCACTACCCCTTTACCCTCTGCAAAAAGATTTGGAACTGTACCAGAATAGCTTACAACGATTTCATTTTTGAAATCAGTGATAATGAATTTTATTTCTTTATTATTTATTTGAAGCGAGTCCGTTTTAACCATGCCTCCAACTCTTATTTTTTTACTAAAAATTATATCTTGTTTAAGTTTAATGTCTGTCGGGGACTGAAAATAAAGAATATTGCTTTTTAGAGACTGAAGAATAAAAAAAATTCCAACAAAGCTAATCAGTAAAAACAAACTTAAAAAAGATATTCTCTTTTTTACTTTTTTTGTAAGCATTGAAATGCTTTAGATAGACTTATTGTATGAGGCAAACACTCGAGTAGCGACTTTAGATTTTTCTAAAACCAATTTTCTTTTTGCCACAGAAAGCTTTGTAAGCTCTTTAGCAAAATCCTTTTCATGCTTTTTCATAGTTTTGTAAGTTTTATAGTAAGTTGCTCCACAGGCTAAAATAGTAATTATAAAAGAAGACCATACAAATAAGCCATATCCATTCATAATAAAAAAATTTTGTATCAGATTCATATTCTTTTTATGTTTCTTTTCTTCATCTTAATGATTTCTGTCTTGTATTTCATTAGAAAAATTAACGCACAGTACAGTAAGAAAACTAATAACATCAACATTAATGGCACTAACATTGAGGAATGTATTGAGCTAGCACCATCTATTTTTATACTAGCAGGTTGGTGAAGCGTGTTCCACCAATCCACAGAATACTTAATAATTGGAATATTAATCAAACCTACAATAGCAATGATATTAGATATCTTCGAAGCGTTAGCTTCATCAGCAATCATTTTATGCGAAAAAATATATAATAAATAAAAAATAGCAAGAATTACCATCGAAGTAATCCTCGCATCCCATACCCACCAAGTTCCCCAAGTAGGCTGCCCCCAAAGTGATCCAGTTATAATTGCTAGACATGTGAAAAGTAAACCAATTGGAGCAACACTCTTACCAATCAAAATGAAATTTTTTATTTTAAAAATATTATTAAATATTGATAACAAGGCCAAACAAACAAATGATCCTAAACCTATCCAGGCAGCTGGGACATGTACATACATAATTCTTACACTATCACCCTGTAAATAATCTGGGGGTGAAAATATTAAAGCAAAAGTAAGAGCAATAATTAAAAGTATAAAGAAAACTGAGTTTATAAAATTAATTATTTTTTCAATTAAATGAAAAATTTTACTTGGATTTATCAAATCAAACATTTTTTTATGATTACTATAACATTAATTTTAAGTGAAGAGACATAATGAGCCTAATTGAGAATTGAGAGGGAGTAAAAGAAGTATAAGTTAATCCCCAATTAGGCAACAACAACAAAATTTAACCTAAATCTATGTCATAGATTTGAGAGAATAATGTTTAATTTTAGGCAGTTAGAATGAAATTTAATTAGAAGGCTTAAAATAGTTAGAACCTCTTTTTCCTGAGAAAATTTCTTCAATTAATGGATGCTTCACTGGTTCTTTAGATTTATCTAATAACAAGTTTTGTTCGGAGACATACGCTTCATATGTTACGTCATTACTTTCAGCTAAAAGATGATAGAAAGGTTGATCTTTTCTTGGTCTGACGTCTTTAGGTATAGACTCATACCATTCTTCTGAATTGTTAAACTCGAAATCTACATCATAGATCACCCCTCTAAAATCAAAATGTCTATGCCTAACAACTTCACCTATTGAAAATTTTGCACTATTTGTTGATCGCATACTTAATAATTAATATTTTTTTAATTAAAATCAATATCTAATTTAATAAAATTTTGTAATATGTTAGAGTTTTAATGTGAATAAGTCATTTTTAAAATTTATAGCTGACTTTGGCCCATTATTAATTTTTTTTACTATATATTATAAAAGCGGGAATAACTTAATTGTTGCGATACCTCCATTAATTTTTGCAACGATTGTTGCGGTTGCAGTTGTTTATTGGGTTGAAAAAAAAATACCCTATATTCCTTTAGTTGGAGGAGTAGTTATCTCTTTATTCGGTGGATTGACATTATATTTTAACAATCCAGTTTTTTTATACATGAAGCCAACAATTATTAATATAATCTTTGCTATTACTTTAATCATTGGAAAAATTTTTTTCAAAAAAAATTTGTTAAAGTTATTTTTTAAATCAGCTTTTCAATTAAATGAAGAGGGTTGGGATAAATTAAATTTTAGATGGGCATACTTTTTTATTTTTTTAGCAATTCTAAATGAAGTTGTTTGGAGAACTCAGCCTGAAACTACCTGGGTTAATTTTAAAGTATGGGGAATAATTCCCATTACTTTTATCTTTACAGCACTGCAGTTGCCAATGATAAATAAACATAAAATATGAAATTAATTGTTAATAATACTATTAAAAGAGAAAAGGAAAAATTTTTTATTAAAAAAGAGCTAAAGTGTATAATGAATTTGTACGCCAAAATGGTCTCAAACGGAACTTGGAAAGATTACTCTTTTTCGTCATGCTCTAGAGAAATATCCTTTGACGTTTATCAGCGAGCTTCCGATAAACCAGTATTAAGAATATTAAAAAATTTAAGTCCTAATTATTATAATGAAAAGTTTTTAATAAAAGACAAAAACGGAAAGATTCTTAAAAAATCAGAAAATTTAAATCAACTTATTGATAAAATTAGTTGGAAAAACATTAAACTCGTAAAGTAATTACCTTCTTTGACCGAAAAGTCTTAAAAGCATAATAAATAGATTTATAAAATCTAAGTAAAGTGTTAAAGCTCCCATGACTGCTTTTTTGCCGATCATTTCTCCGCTATCACTGACTAAGTACATATTCTTTATTTTTTGAGTATCATACGCAGTCAATCCTACAAAAATTAAAACACCTAAAATTGAAATCACAAAGTACATCATAGTAGACTTCATGAATAGGTTAACAAGAGAAGCTATAATTATTCCAAACAAACCCATCATTAAAAAAGAGCCTAGTTTAGTTAAATCTCTTTTAGTAGTATAGCCATAAATACTCATCGCGCCAAAAGTTCCTGCGGTGATAAAGAAAACTCGAGTGATACTAGCGCCAGTATACAATAAAAAAATTGAAGATAGAGATGCGCCCATTAAGGCCGCGAAAATCCAAAAAGTTGTTTGAGCTTTTGCAGCTGACATTTTAGCGATACCAAAGCTCATGTAAAACACTACTGCTAATGGAGCTAGCATTATTACCCATTTTAGTCCCGAAGCATAAATTGTGTTTCCAAAATTAGTTAAACCAATGATTTGCCCACCATCACTAGTAACCACTGCCATCTTGAAAAATGCTAAAGCGATGAAACCTGTAAGTAAAACGCCCGATGCCATGTAGTTATAGACTTTAAGCATGTAGGATCTTAAGCCTTGATCAATAATTGCTTCAGAGGTTGAAGATCTTACTGAAGTGGTTTGTTTATTAAATTCCATAAAAATAATATATGAATTTTTATTAACTTTTCAATAGTCAATAATTGCATTAAAAAAGTACTAAAATTGAGGATTTTATGAAATTTAAGAAATTAGGTAACACAAATTTAGATGTTAGTTTGATTTGCTTAGGAACAATGACCTGGGGCACTCAAAATTCTGAAGCAGATGCTTTTGAACAAATGGACTACTCTTTGGAGCATGGGGTAAATTTTTTTGATACTGCAGAAATATATGCCGTACCTCCTACAGCAGAGACTTACGGCAAAACTGAAAAGATAATAGGAAATTGGTTCGAAAAAAGGAAAAATAGAGAAAAAATTATTTTAGCTTCTAAAGTTGCTGGACCTCGATGTGATTGGATAAGAAATGGAGAAAATAACTACACTGAAAAAAATATTGGTAAAGCAATAGATGGAAGCTTAAAAAGATTAAAAACAGATTATATAGATTTATACCAATTGCATTGGCCTGAAAGATCAACAAATACTTTCGGTAGAAGAGAGTATTCAATCGATAAAAAAGAAAAAGAATGGAATAGTTTTGAGACTATTTTACAAGCACTAGAAAAATATATTAAAAATGGAAAAATTAGATACATTGGAATGTCGAACGAAACTCCTTATGGTTTATCGAAATATTTAGAGTTATCAAAAAACAAAAATTTACCGCGTATGATGTCTGTTCAAAATCCATATAGTTTAGTAAATAGAACTTATGAGATAGGTATGTCTGAAATTTCAATAAGGGAAAAATGTGGGTTACTTGTCTACTATCCTTTAGCTGCGGGAGCTTTATCAGGAAAATATAGAAACAATCAAATGCCTAAAAATTCTAGATTAGCTTTATTTAAGGGCTGGGAAAGAATGATAAATCCCTTAGCTATGAAAGCATACGATGAATATTATAAGTTAGCCAAAGAAAATGAATTAACAATGGTTCAGTTGGCACAAGCGTTTGTTAATTCTAGACCTTTTGTAACTAGCAATATTATTGGAGCTACAACAATGGCCCAATTAAAAGAAAATATTGAAAGTATTAACATTGAGCTGAGTGAGGAAATAATGGAAAAAATTAATTTAATACATAACAACAATCCAAATCCATCACCATAATTCGAGCCATTGAAATAGCTAAATTTTAGTATAAAAATAAATCCATGTTATTTAAAAAAATTTTTATTTTTATCTTTATGTTGGTATTTAGTTTTAATGCGTTAGCTAATGCACCTAAATCGACTGGTAAATTTAAAAATTGGGAAAGTTTTACAGCAGAAACTAATAAGGGAAAAATTTGTTTTGCACAGACAACACCTACAAAAAGAGCTCCATCATCTATTCAGAGAGGCAAATCAAAATTATTTGTAACTTTCAGACCTTCTGAAAATATTAAAGATGAAATAAGTTTGACAAGTGGTCATGATTATAAGAGCTCAACTGTGACTGCATCCTCAGGAAAAAAAAGATATTCTTTTTTTTCTCAAAAAAACTTTGCTTGGTTGTTAGATGATCAAGAAGAAAAAAATTTTATAAAATTAATGAAAAGAGCAACAGATCTAATTATTAAAGCAAGAACAACTAAAGATGCTGAAACTACAGATCACTATTCTATGATGGGATTCACGAAGGCATACAATACCGCAAAAAAAACTTGTAATTAAATGAAAAAAATTGTCTTAGCTTATTCGGGTGGACTCGATACCTCGATAATATTAAAATGGTTACAAGAAAATTATAACGCTGAAATCATTGCATACACCTCAGATATTGGCCAGGTAATGAACAAAAAAAAAATTATCAGAAACGCAAAAAACTTAGGTGTTAAGAAAATAATTATTGAAAATCTAAAGAATATTTTTGTAAAGGATTTTGTCTTTCCAATGATTAGAGCTCACGCAGTTTATGAGGGAGTGTATCTATTAGGAACGTCTATAGCGAGACCGTTGATTGCTAAAAGACAGATAGCTATTGCAAAAAAATTTAAAGCGTTTGCTGTGTCTCATGGAGCTACCGGAAAAGGTAATGATCAAATAAGATTTGAGCTTGGGTATGCTTTTTTTGGAGGAAGAAAAATTAAAGTAATTGCTCCTTGGAGAGAATGGAAGTTACAGTCTAGAACTGATCTGATTAATTATGCTAAAAAAAAAAATATTCCTATTCCTAAAGATAAAAAAGGAGCTCCACCTTTTTCTGTTGATGATAATATTTTTCATACATCGACTGAAGGTAAAGTTTTAGAAAATCCAAAAAATTCTGCTCCTGAATTTATATTTCAAAGAACAATTTCTCCTGAAAAGGCTTCTAATAAAAAAACTAGAATTAGAATTACATTCAGGAACGGTGATGCAACTTCAATAAATGGAAAAAAATTAAAACCGGAAAAACTTTTAGAAAAGTTAAATATACTAGCGGGCAAAAACGGTATAGGGAGAGTCGATTTAGTTGAAAATAGATTTATAGGAATTAAGTCAAGAGGTGTATATGAAACTCCTGGTGGCACAGTATTGTATATAGCTCATAGAGCAATAGAGTCGGTTACTTTAGATAAAGAAACAGTTCATGCGAAAGAAAGGATAATGCCAGAATATGCTGAATTGGTTTATAACGGCTACTGGTTTTCAAAAAAAAGGTTAAAACTACAAAAAATAATAGACAAAAAAAGAAGTCAAGTATCAGGTGAGGTGGTTTTGAATCTTTATAAAGGTAATGTAACTATTCATTCAAGAAAAACAAAAAATAAAGCTTATTCAATGAAAAAAGTTTCTTTTGAGGAAAATAAATCGTTTAACAAGTCGAAAGTTGAAAAATTCATTAAATATCACTCTAAACAGTTATATAAATCTTAAAATTCTGATAATAATTAATTAATGAATGATACGATTCGAAATATTCAGTTAACCGCCGTCATTTTTGTCTTGTTCTCAACAATCATAGCATTTTTTCTTGAGGTAAAAGAAATGTATGACAATAGAAATATTGAATTAGCAGACTTGTTACTTATGTTTATTTACATTGAGGTAATTGGACTTGTTCGCTCTTATTGGGAAACTAGGGCAGTAAGGATTTCATATCCTTTAGTAATTGCAATAACAGCACTTGCAAGATTCATTATATTACAAGACAAAGAAAGTGATCCAACTAATTTAATATATATTTCGACTGCAATTTTAATTGTAGCTATTGCAACAGTAATTATACGATTAAGAAATAGTAAATTTTTAAATTTAGATAAATCTAAGTCAAACGAGCTTTAAAGCATTTTAAAGTATTTTGTAATAAACAAGCAATTGTCATGGGCCCGACTCCTCCAGGAACAGGTGAAATCGCTTTTACTTTATCTTTAACTTCATCATAGCTGACATCACCAACTATTTTGTTTCCTTGTTTGTTGATTCCAACATCTATAACAATCGCTCCGTCTTGTACCCAATCTTTTTTTACTAAGTTAGCTTTTCCAACTGCTGCAATTACTATATCTGCTTTTTGACATTCCATTTTAAGGTTAATAGTTTTTGAATGAGTGATTAGAACTGTACAATTTTCTTTTAATAAAAGTTGAGCCATTGGCTTTCCATTTAAGTTTGATCTACCGATTATTACAACTCGTTTTCCNGAAAGATTTTTNTCAANTTTTTTTAAAAGCAATAAGCATCCTAANGGAGTACAAGGNNCCATTGCATCATATCCTGAAGCTANATTACCNGCATTAATTGGNTTTAAACCATCAACATCTTTTGATGGNTCTATTGAATTTATGATTTTTTCTTGATCGATTTGNTCTGGNAACGGAAGTTGTACTAAAATACCAGANACTTCTTTNTTNGCATTTAACTCTTCAATTTTTTTTAAAACTTCTTGTTCAGTTACATTTTTTGAATATCTTATTACATTAGAATTCATTCCAACTTCTCTAGAATTCTTTTCTTTATTACGGACGTAAATTTGACTAGGTACAAAATCACCAATTAAAATAACAGTCAATCCAGGAACCTTGTTAGTTTTTTCTTTTAAGGAAATAATCTCTTTCTTGATTTCTTCTCTTAAAATTGCAGCTTCTTTTTTTCCATCTAAAATCATAATTAAAATAATGAGGGTGCAAACATTTCGAAAACAAAATTTCTTATAAATAAAAGAGCTAAAATTAATATTACTGGTGAAATATCAATCGAACCAAGGTTAGGAAGAAATCTCCTTATATAATTCAAGGGAGGAGCGGTTAATCTATAAGAAATATCCAAAATAGAATAAACCAATCTATTGCCGGTGTTCAAAATGTTAAANGCAACTAACCAACTAATGATTGCATTAATAATTAATATCCAAATATATAGAGTTACAGCTTGATCAAAAAGTATAAGAACTGACTTCATTAATTTTTNTCCACGTAAATTGANGTGCTTGGGAAAGCAAAAGAAGCTTCATTTTTCTCAACTATAGNTTTAATTNCTACAGCTAANGTGTCTTTNACATCCATCCACTCCAANTANTTTTTTGTCTTTGTAAAACAGATNANCCTTATNTCNATTGAACTTGCAGCAAATTGCTCGATTTTTACNGATAAAAAAGTATCCCCNGTTTNTGAAAATAATTCACTATTTCCTATATAATNTTCTATTTCTTNTTTAATTTTTTTCAATTGNCCNCTTGTAGTTNTATATTCTAAACCAATAACCCAATTTATNCTTCTATTNGTAGTNNGAGAATTATTNATTACAGCATTTTCNGCAAATTGNAAATTNGGTATCGTNGCCAACGATTTATCAAATCTTCNAACAACAGTNGATCTAAAACCAATNCTTTCAACTGTCCCTTCAATNACTCCTTCTACAAAAATCCAGTCNCCTACTTGAAATCTTCTTTCGACNAGTACTANTATTCCGGAAATTAAATTCTTAAATAAATCCTGNGCACCTAGNGCTACAGCAACNCCAAATAANCCTAGACCAGCTATTATAGGTCCTATCTTTATNCCCCAAAGTTCTAAAACTGCNGCTGCTCCTAAAATNAGTATTAANATTTTTATTGCCTTNATAATCCANTTNATNAAATCTTTAGAAAGTAATCCNCCTACTGATTTTATNACAACAGAAAAAGGACCNATAATTTGATGGAAAGACCAAAAAATTAATATNGTNATTAAAGATCTNTTTATTAANTCAATAGCNCCNTGNTCCNCAGACAAATAGCTAGTAGAAACAAAAAAACCTAANACNATTGGNAAAAACTTTGCNGGTCCCTCCATAGAATAAACTAATGAATTGTCAAACTTATTCGTAGTCTTTGAAACATATTTTTCTAATCTTTTAATGACAAACTTNGAAAAAACTCCTCTNAAAAAAAGNAANAATATAAAAATTANTAAAGCAATTATAATTTCTGAAATATTTACTCCNGACACACCTTCTTTCCANACNTCTAANAACAAATCNCTAAAATTTTCTAATACATTCATTGTNTNTNATCCTTTANTTGCAATAATTCTTCNCCTGGNTTAAAGATTTNCACTTTTTTCCATTTATTNTTTNGAAANATNTCNGCAACTTTTTTACTTATACACATAACTTTTGATCCTGTCATTAATGGATAAAGAGAGTAATTTTTNACTATTTCTATNAAACTTAATGCNCTTCTGGACGAATAAACAAAAATTATGTCAGGAGGGTGGCTTTCNATAATNTTTTTATTTTCCTNATTTAAATCNTTTATTTCCTTAGANNGGTANTTAACAANCTTATTTATATTCATNCCATCTTTTTTAAGTTCAAGGTCTAGATCATAAGAAATANTGTCACCACAAAAATAGGCCATTTTAGATTTNCTATCAATTTTTTTTGAATTAATAATTAAATTTTTTAANGCATTNACNGTGCCNCCNGCCGAAATAGTATTGNTGTAACCTTTTGATCTNNCAATTTTTTCAGTCATTGNTCCAACACAAAANCANAGCTTGNTTTTATCTTGTTTAATAACATTAAGATTTCTGATTGCATTAGCGCTAGTAAAAATAAAAGCACTATAAAGTTTGGCGTCAATTGGGTTTATTTTTGTGGGTGAAATTTTTAAAGTTGGTAAGTGAATTATTTTATGTCCCAATGAAAAAANCTTNCNCATTAAATCTTCAGCATCAATTAATGGTCNTGTTATTAAAATATTCATTTTTTANNAAATTTTTTTCCAGCCATGCTTAATAATTTTTTCCCTACATTTTTNCCAATATNTNNTGCNTCNNCTGCTNGNCCGGTTAANTCACAATTNAAACTNTCNTTACCNNANTCTGAAAANANTTGTGCCNTTAATNTCAAATTATTATCATGTATTTGTGCCAAACCACCAATTGCTGTGTCACAATCACCGCCTACTGTTTGGAGCATTTTTCTTTCTGCTATTGCGCAAAGGTTGGTTTTTTTATCATTTATATTTCTAACTAGTTCTAAAATAAAGTCGTCATTTTTTCTGCATTGTACTGCTATAATTCCTTGTCCGGCAGCAGGTAAAATTTCATCTATTTCAAATATAAAACCAATTTTATTTTCTAGTGCTAATGCTTTTACTCCTGCTGCTGCTAAAATAATTGCATCAAATTGTTTTTCTTCTAATTTTTTAATTCTTGTATCAATGTTTCCTCTTATATTTTCCACTACAATACTCTTATTAATTTCTTTTAATTGGAGTTCTCTTCTTCTTGAACTTGAGCCAATTTTTATTTCTTGTTTTAATTCTTTTAAATCTTTAATTTTATTACTTAAAAGAGTGTCTCTTGGATCATTTCTTTTAAGATAAGCTCCAATAACTAATTTTTCATTTTCATTTGACTCCATATCTTTTAAAGAATGAACCGCAATATCAATATTTTTACTTAGCAGATTTTCCTCGATTTCTTTACAAAATATATTTTTTCCGCCAATTTTAGAAATTTTAATATTTTTATGAATATCTCCTGAGGTTTTTATAGTTTTTACGTCAATATCAATATCTTTTGAATTCCGTAAAATGAGATTTTTAACCTTTAATACATATGCTAGAGATAGTTTGCTTCCTCTAGCGCCAATTATAATTTTTTTCATTATTAGTATATATATTTGATAGATGTATTTTATACTATTTTAAATTTTTACGCATTTTTTATGAAAGAAAATATTACTTTTTTAGGAATTGAAACCAGCTGCGATGAAACTGCTGCTGCTGTTATCAGAGAAGATGAAAATGGAGCGGCAAACATATTATCAAATGTAGTTTCCAGCCAAGTAGCTCTTCATGAGGCCTATGGAGGAGTGGTGCCAGAGTTGGCTGCGAGAGCACATTTGGAAAATATAGAATTCATAATAAATAAATCCTTGGGGGACAGTAATATTTCTTTAAATGAGATAGATGGAGTTGCTGCAACAGCAGGACCAGGTTTAGTTGTTTGTTTGACAGTGGGATTAAATATTGGAAAGTCTATAGCTGCGTTCTCCAATAAACCGTTTATTGGGGTTAATCACTTAGAAGGTCATGCACTTAGTCCAGGCTTAGAAAATAAAATTAATTTTCCTTATTTACTTCTTTTAATTTCAGGAGGTCACACACAATTTCTAATAGTTAAAAATATAAATGACTATGAGCAACTAGGCACAACAATTGATGATGCTCTGGGAGAAGCATTTGATAAAACAGCTAAAATGTTAGAGCTTGGTTTTCCTGGGGGACCAAATGTTGAAAAATTTGCAAGATTGGGTGATGAAAATTATTTTAAGTTGCCGGAACCAATTATAAACAAAGGAGGATGTAATTTATCTTTTGCAGGATTGAAAACTGCTGTTTTAAGAGAAGCTAAAAAAATTAAAGGAAACGAGAAACTTAAGTACAATCTTGCGGCATCCTTTCAAAAAACTATTAATAATATTCTTCTCAAGAAAACAAAAATTGCGATAGAAACTTTCAAAAAAAAAACAAACGCAAAAAAAGTTAGCCTTGTAGTAGCAGGTGGAGTTGCAGCTAATGAGTCGATTAGACAAAATTTATCTGCTCTTGGAAAAGAAATGAATTTTAATACTTATTATCCAGATTTAAGATTTTGTGGAGATAATGCAGCAATGATCGCTTGGGCTGGTATTAAAAGATATAAAAAAAAATTAATCGACTCGATAGATATTTCTGCTAAATCAAGATGGCCTTTAGATAAAAATGCTCCCTACTTAAAGGGTCCGGGGTTAAAATTATAACAATACAAATGAATTATTGGTTACTAAAATCTGAACCTGATGTTTGGTCATTAGATCAGCAAAAAAAGGTCGGCAACAAAGGAATTGCTTGGGATGGAATTAGAAATTATCAAGCGAGAAACTACTTGCAGAAAATGAAGAAAGGTGACCTGTGTTTTTTTTATCATTCTAATATTGGTAAAGAAATAGTAGGTGTTGTAGAAGTTGTAAAAGAGGCTTTTATAGATAAAACTGACCAAAAAAAGATATTTTTTGCAGTTCAAGTTAGGTTTAAACATGAGTTTATTTCTCCTATTTCATTGGAAAAAATAAAAAAAACCAAGATAATTTCGCA
>NHIU01000032.1 GCA_002169755.1 Candidatus Pelagibacter sp. TMED197
AAAAATTATTCAAAAAGTATATTGCTAATAAAAATATTATTCCAGTAACAAAAGTTAAAGGAACTGCTTTTTTTATGAATTTTTCTAATCCAGATTTAAAAGATTTATCTAGTTCAAAAATAAGAGTAATCGAGTGCCTTATTGAATGAAGGAAACAAAAATAAAAGGTGAAAGCCAAAATAGGTGATAAAAAAAGATTAAGTATAATCAGTGAAAAAAAGTCCATGATCATTAACCCTTTCAAGTCAGCATCTTTTTTTCGTGAAATATACAAAGATGATAAAAAACTAAGAGATAACATTATGATTAAAAATAGATTATTGAAAATTTCAGCTTCAAAAACATTAAAATTTAATACTCTGAATATTTCGTTTGTTTCTTCTCTTTTAAATAATAATGGAGTCATAATTACCGCTGAACCTTTTAAAAAGAATAAACATTCGGATATTAAAAACTTTCTTCTAAAAGGAAATACTGTGTCTTCTTTGCCAAAATGGTAGGCTGCGACAACTAAAAAAAATAATAGGACTGTATTAGGAAATATTAACCAGAGCATAATTATTAAAAATGAAATGAATATATATGCTAAATAAAATGAGACTGTTTTTTTATATCCAAATAATTTTAAAAGTCTCTTTCCTTTAATATTATCCAACGCACCATGGGAAATTCCTAAAATTAATATTAAAAATAAACAAAATACTATTGGTTCAAAATTTAACAAGAGATAAATTGGGCTTATCAAAATACAAAAATTAAAAAATATAATAGAATGTTTAAAATTTATTTTTTCCATTAATTAAATAATGCCCTTAAAAAAATTAACTTCGGCATTTTGCTTATAATATTTATATCTTCAATGAAATTACTCTTATTTGACAAAAATTTTATAACTGTATTTGAAGAAGTTTTAAACATGTCAAAAAATATTTTAGGCATTTTTTCAGGATATTTTTCTAAAACTTTTAGAAATATTTTATCTAAATATTGATATTTTTTTCCGATATTGAATATTTTTACTTTATCAATTTTATCGATATTTTTTACAATATATTTACTATGTTCTTGAATATTTAAAAAGGTATAACCTGTGCTTAATCTAGTCATCCTACCAGCAGATCCAATATTGATTACCTTGCTATCATTTTTATTTGAAGGATAAAAAAGAGGAATAGCACCTTTTTCAGTAAAGTTAATTTTATAATTCTTAATTCCTAAATTATTTTTTATATAATTTTCTAGTTGAAGATCGTAATCCATAAGGTCTCGGTCTTCTAAATCTGACAACCAAGTTGTCTCGACTAAAGCTCTATTTTTACTAAATGGCAATGTATAGAAAAAATGCACATCATTTCTTTGATCACAATTAAAATCCATTAAATTTATTATTTCTTCATCAAAGATATTTTTTGATGTTTCTATTTCGATACCTTGAAAGTGTTGCCATAATTCAAATTTATCAAGTTCTTTTTCATGAACACTATTAAAAATTATTGAATTTTCTGAATTGATTTCGTCAAGGTTTTTAAAAAAACTTACATTTGAATTTGTATTAAGTTTAGAATTTACTTTTTTATAAAATTTACCACTATCAATACTTTGATATGGAAATTTTTTATTCGTTAGTTCATGAGAACTTTCTGAAGTATTTATTGAAAAATTGTTCCAACTTTTAATTACACAATCATCAAAATTATGATCAAAAACTTTCCAGAAGGACCATGTTTTGTCTCTCTTATATTCTGCACGAGTTTCAATTATTGCGAGAGTTTTGTTTTGAAGTTTATTATTCATTTCTAGTTCATAAGCTAAAGACAACCCAGCGCACCCGCCACCAATTATGACATAATTAAATTCTTTCATTTATATCAATTTCATTTGTTAGAACATCATGATTTATTTGATTATCGTAATTTAATTCTTTAACAAATAATAATTTGATAAAGTCAAAAATAGATAAAAAAGTCTGAATCAATTTTTCATATGTTGGTACATATATTTTTCCAGCGTTATTATAATTGGCTATATTTTTTTGTTTAAGGACGTAATCACCAATTTTCCTATAAACTCGTCTAGCTACAATAACTGAAAATCTAGACTTTAATGGAATACTACTAATTGAGTTGAAAGATTTATCATAAAATATATGAGATTCATTTATTGTTTCTTTTATTGATGAAAAGTCTTGTTTAACATATTGTCTATTTCGAGCTTTATCCTCACAAACATCACGCGCGATATTAGTAAGTTGCATTGCAATTCCAAGATCAATAGCACCCTTTAGTGCTTCTTTATTACTAACTTTTAGAATTTTAGACATCATTAAGCCAACAGTTCCGGCAACCCTATAAGAGTAGATTAATAATTCTTTTTTGGAATTAATTTGAACCTTTTCTTCTAAATCTGTTTGAACTCCATCAAATAAGTCCATCACTACTTGTTTAGGGATTTTTTCACTATCTATTATTGACCACATTTCTTTGACTATAGGGTTATTGAGATCTTTATTTATAAAATCTTTTTTAAACTTTAAAAAGTTTTCTTTTTTTGTTTCCAGTTTTTTATCATCGTCAACTATATCATCTAAAGTTCTACAAAAATTATAGAGAGATGAGCATTTATCAAATACAGGTTTAGATAAAAAAAAACTTGCCCAGTAAAAAGATTTTGCGTGTTTTTCTATTAAATTCTTCATCAAAATAACCTATCCAATACTTTAGCAGATGAAAGCACTCCTGGCATTCCCGCACCTGGATGTGTTCCAGCGCCTACAAAATACAAATTTTTAAATACTTCCGATTGATTATGAAATCTAAAATAAGCAGACTGTGAAAATTTTGGCTGTATTGAAAATCCAGATCCATGCAACGTTGCTAAATCTTTTTGGAAATAATCAGGGGTTAAATAAAAATCATTTACAACGTTTTGTTTTATTCCAGGAAGCACCGATCTATCCATCTTATCTAAAATTAGATTCTTGAATTTTGTACCTTCTACCGACCAATTTATATTGGATAGATTATTTGGTACTGGAACTAATACATAAAATGCATCATGGTTTTTTGGCGCCATATTAGGATCTGTAGCAGAAGGCCTGTGTAAATAATAACTAACGTCTTCAGACAGAACTTTTTCCTCAAAAATTTTATCTAAATGTTTTTCATAAGAATTACCAAAATATATAGTATGATGAGCTACATCCTTGTACTGCTTTTTGGATCCAAAATAATAAACAAATAAACCCATTGAGTAATCCATTCTTTTCATTTTTTGTTTAAATAAAAAGTTATAATTATTTTTAGATTTAATTAAATTTTGATATACATTTGGAGGATCTGAATTACAAATTATATAATCACAATCAATAATTTTAGAATTATTTATTTTTACCCCTTTTACCTTACTATTACTTGAAATTATTTCAGTTACTTCAGCATCTTTGATAATTTTGATATTTTCTTCTTCCATTAATTTTTCTAACGCCTTGACCACATTACCTGTTCCTCCCATTGAATAGTGAATACCCCATTTTTTTTCCAAAAATAAAATCAGAGTATAAATTGAAGTTGTTGTAAAAGGATTGCCACCTACCAAAAGAGGGTGCATACTAAATACTCTTCTTAATTTTTCATTTGAAATATAATTGGAAACCAATTGATAAACAGATTTATAGCTTTTTAAACTTAGCAATGAAGGTATCTGCTTCAGCATGAAAGCAATGTTATTAAACGGCTTATCTGACAAATCTGTAAAACCCTTATTAAAAATTTTCTCAGTAAAATTTACTAAATTATTGTATCCCTTAAAGTCTTTGTCTGAAAATTTCCTAACTTCTTTTTCCATTAATTTTTCATTTCCAGAATAGTCAAATGTTTGGCCATCACTAAATACGAATCTGTACCACAAATCTAAAGGTATTATTTCAACATAATCAGAAATTTTTTTATTAAATAAATTAAACAACTCTTCAAAGAGATAGGGCGCAGTGATTACTGTTGGGCCTCCATCATATATAAAATTCCCTTTTCTAAAAACCCTTGCCCTACCTCCTAAATCAGGATGCTTTTCAACCAAGGTAACATCATAACCTTTAGCTTTCAATCTTAGTGATGCAGCTAAACCACCAAAGCCTGAGCCTATTATTATTATTTTTTTTGCCATTTTATTTATGGCCTATACTAACTGGATTTTTTCTTAAGTGCTAATTTTGTTTCTTCAATACTTGACAAATAGATTTTGTCTAATTTACTTTTATCTATTGAATTTTTAAGAAGTTTTTCAACTGATTCAACAGCAATTATAATGGATGCATTTTTGATATCTTTAATTGCTTGATTTTTCATTTGTTTAATTCTCTCCTCTGCATTCTTTTTTCTACTTTCCATTAAATTGTGAAATTCTTTGTTGGTAGCTAAAACATTTTTATCAGAGGTTTCAATTGCCCTACTTATCATTAACTTCACTTCAGCTTTTGAATTGCTTATTTTCTTTTCATGCTCGCTGAGAATATTTTTTGCTTCCTCTTTTAGATTTTCTGCATCATTTATTTGATTTTTAATGTTTGAAATATTTTCTTCCAAAATTTTTTTAACTTTTTGTGGAATTTTAAAATAAATTAAAACTCCTAAAAAAATAAAAAAAGAAACAGCTACCCAAAAAGCAGAGTCTATCATCATAAATATTTTCCTACATTTTTTTTGGTAATATCTTCAACTGTTGCTTTAATACTACTTTGGTTAAGTTTGTCTCCAAATATTTTTTCTATAAGATTTGCTGCCATTTCTTCTGCGATACTATTTATAGAATTTAAAGAGTCTTTTTTAAGTTGTGTTATTTCTTTTTGAGCTTTTGAAAGTTCTTTTTCAATTTCTTTTTCTATTACGCTTTTCTTATTTTGAATATCTGTTCTTAATTTATTTTTTGATTCCATAAAAATTTTAGCAACTTCTTTTTTACCCTCATCTAATATTAATTCGTATTCTTTTAACTTTTTTTCAGACAACTCTTTTAATTTATTTGCCTCTTCTAAATCTTCTTTTATTTTATTTTCACGATCATCTAGATTTTTTTTTATCTTTGGTAAAAAAAACTTTGCTATAGATATGTATAAACTGGAGAATACTAAAAATAACCAAAAGGCTTGAGAAGCCCAATATTTTGGATCCAACTGAGGCATACCAGCCTCAGCTGAAAACAAATTAGTACAAACAGTCAAACAGACTAATGTTAAAGTCAGATAACGCTTCATAATTTAATTTTTTAAAACGCAAATAAAATTATCAACGCTACAACAAGTCCAAATAATCCAGTTGCTTCAGCTAAAGCAAATCCTAAAAGCAAATTAGGAAATTGTTTTTGTGCTGCAGACGGATTTCTCATAGCTCCAGACAGGTAGTTACCAAAAATAATTCCGATACCTACACCTGCTCCAGCTAACGCGATTGCAGCAAGACCTGCTCCAATCATTTTCGCCGCTTCTAGTTCCATTTTTCCTCCTTTATTAATTAATGGTGTAAATTTAATGCATCATTTAAATANATGCAGGTTAATATTGCAAAAACATANGCTTGAAGAAAAGCTACTAAAATTTCTAAGCCTGTTAATGCTACTGAAAAACCAAGTGGTAACCAACCACCTANTANTCCTAAACTAATTACAAATCCTCCAAAAACTTTTAGCATTGTNTGACCNGCCATCATATTTGCAAACAATCTNACTGATAAGCTTACGGGTCTGCTTAAATAAGATATAATCTCAATTACAGTTATTAATGGCAAAAGTACTNCNGGAACTCCACTAGGNACAAATATACTTAAGTATTTAAATCCNTGTTTNATAAAGCCTATTAAAGTNACAGCTATAAAAATAAACAAAGCAAGAACCAAAGTNACAATTATATGGCTAGTNACGGTAAAAGCNTATGGNAGCATGCCTACCATATTACAAAGTANAANAAANATAAATAAACTNAATATAAAAGGNAAATANGGCTTTGCTTTTGANCCAGCTGTATCGCTTATCATTTTAGCAACAAAGTTGTAGAGCATTTCTGANATGAGTTGNAGTTTATCTGGAATAATTTTTTTCTCTTTTGTTCCNAGATATAAAAANAAAGCAATNANTGAAGCNCTAATTACCATGAACAAACTTGCATTNGTAAATGATAAGTCTATTCCTGCTATTTTAATTTCAGGTCCAATCTTGTGAACACTGAATTGCTGCATTGGGTTANTNGCCATAAAACTTTTTCATTTAATCATCTTTTTGCATTTGGNTNGCNGTTCTAATNACGTTTCTNATTCCTGCAGCTGCCCCTAAAAAAAAGAAAATTATAATTAACCATGGTTTAGTATCAAACCAACTATCTAAAATAAACCCAATAATTGTCCCAACCACAACCGCTGCAACTAATTCAGTGCCCAATTTGAACGCGCTACCCAAAAAGGAACCTTTTTTTTCACTTTCTGATACTATTTTTTTTTGTATTTTGGATTTTGCAATTTTAAGGCGAGTTTTGAAATCATCTTGATTTGCCATTTTATTTTACGCAACAAGATCTTCTGCTTTTTGTAAATCAACAGCAACTAATTGACTTACACCTTGTTCTGCCATTGTTATTCCATATAACCTATGCATTCTAGACATAGTTAAAGCATGATGGGTTATAATGATAAATTTTGTTTTTGTTATTTTTGTAAGCTCATCTAGCAAAGCACAAAATCTTGTTACGTTTGCGTCATCTAGAGGTGCATCTACTTCATCCAAGACACAAATTGGAGACGGGTTGACTAGAAAAACTGCAAATATTAATGACAAAGCAGTTAAAGCTTGTTCGCCCCCAGATAAAAGAGTAATTGACTGTAGTCTTTTTCCTGGTGGTGACACAAACATTTCTAAGCCCGCTTCCAATGGATCGTCAGAGTCTACTAATTCAATTTTGGCTGTTCCACCACTAAACAATTTTGTATATACCTCATTAAATTTTCTATTTACCTTTTTAAAAGCATCAAGCAGTCTTTCTCTTCCTTTTTGATTTAGCTCGTCTATGCTAGTTTTTAATTTAACTATGGCAGAGTATAGATCAGATCTATCGTCTTCCATTTTTTTTATCTCTGTTTCATATTTTTTTGTCTCTTCATCAGCTCGTAAGTTAACGGAGCCAAAAGACTCTCGTTGTTTCTTAAATTTATCTACTTTTTGATTTTGAATTTCTATACTTGGTAAATCATTAAGTGACAAATCATACAAGTCAGACTGAGCCAATAAAGATGTTACATTTTCGATATTTAACTCATTCTTAACTAGATACATTAAATCTTTTTTTCTGTTATCAATTCCTTCAATAGTAGCTTCGTTTCTAGCTTTATTTTCCTTTAAATCTGATAATTTTAATTGTATCTCTTTTAAATTTTCATTTATTAAATTGAATTTTTTTTCTGAGTCCTCTAGTTCTTTCTCAATTTCCTCATTCCTTTTTTTTGTATTTTCTAGATTTTGTAAATTTTGNCCTTTTGAAGTNGCAATTCTTTCTGGATTTTTTTTATTTTCAGATATCTCTATCTCAAGTTTGTTTTTTCTTTCATTNAATTCTGCAATCATTTTTTCAGAGTTTGATTTTAAATTTCTCCAATTTTCAAGCTCAATATCAATATTCTTTATTCNCTCCTTTCTTTTAATNGAGTCNCTTTGAATAGATTTATTTTTCCCATANTTTTCAGCATATTCTTCTTGNGATANAGTAATTTTTTTTACAAGTTTTTTNAGTTCNTGAAAAATTTTTTTTGTCAATTTNTTATTNTGGTCTATNTGATTTTCGATNTCGTTAAGCAAGGANTCAAGATTAGNTTGNAAANTTTCTAAATTTTTCTTNGAACTATTTAGTTCNTCANAGGATANTTTTTCTACTTCAATNAGATCTTTTTCTGTTNTNAGNANTTCTTCTTTTTCTTTTGATATNCTTTTTTCATTAAATCCAGCATCTAAAGATATCGTTCTTTCTCTNTCTGAGTCTGACTCNATTNTCTTNAAAGATTTTTCCAATTTNAGTTGAAGAGATTTTACTCTATTTTCTTCCTCATCAAGACTTGTTATGTCCAGATTTAATTTTTGCAACCTTGCTGCACTTTCCATTTTTTTATCNCTTAATGGTGAAAGTTTTTTATTTTCTTCATCTAAAAGTGTATTATTGTGATTAAAATCTATATTTACTGCACTTATTTCATCCTCTAATTCACTTAGTTTTTCCTGAATTGTTTTTTTGTCTTTTTCTATTTCTTGAATTTTTAAAAAATATAAGCCTGCTTCAATTTTTTTTATCTCTTTTGATATTTCTTTATATCGAGTAGCTTCTTCTGCTTGTTTTTTTAAATTATCTAATTGTTTTTGTTGTTGTTTTTTTAGCTCGTCAGCTCTTTTTAGATTATTTTCTGCAGCAGCAAGTCTAGTTTCGGCCTCATGTCTCCTCGCATGAATACCTGAAATACCAGCTGCTTCCTCCAGTATTGATCTTCTNTCAATTGGCTTTGCAGTCACAAGTTGCCCAATTTTTCCTTGACTAATTAATGAAGGAGAATGAGCTCCAGTAGACAAATCTGCAAAAAAAGTTTGAACATCTCTTGCTCTAACTTCTCTATCATTAATGTAATATTTAGACCCTTTTTCTTTTTCTATTTTTCTTTTAATAGACATTTCATTAAATTCTTTGTACTGCGCAGGTCCTTCTTTAGCTTTGTTATCTAAATAAATTGTCACCTCTGAAATATTTTTAGAAGGCCTATTTGAAGTACCTGAAAAAATGACATCTTCCATGCCAGTACCGCGCATACTTTTGGCAGAATTTTCACCCATACACCATCTTAGAGACTCAACAATATTTGATTTTCCACATCCATTTGGACCAACTATTCCAGTTAGACCATCTTCAATTAAAAAAATTGTTTTATCAGAAAAAGACTTAAATCCATTAATTTCTAACTTTTTAAATTTCATAATTTATTAAGAAGTTTATCGATAGTTTTCTTAAACGATTTATAATCTTGATTACCATTATACTTTTTTTCGTTTATAAAAATAGTTGGAGTAGATTGTATTTTATATTTTTTTTGAGCATCTATTCTTTCATTAAGAATGAGATCTTGGGTTTTGTTGTTATCAAGGCATTTATTCATTTGCATATCACCTAATCCTGAACTCGAACCAATTTTTTTTATAGATTCGTTAATAATATTTATATCAGATCCGACTGCCCACTTTTTTTGTTTTTTATAAATTTCACCTAATAATTGAAAACTTTTGTTTTTATCCTCATGACATCTAACAATTATTTCTGCATTGAGTGCAGCCAAATCTAATGGGAAACCATGATGCTCAAACTTTACTATACCTTTATCTATAAATTCTTTCTTTAGATTTTCAAAAATATTTTTATGAAAATTAGCACAATGAGGACATGTGAGTGATGAAAATACTTTGACAGTAATTTTGGCGCCTGAATCTCCTATACTTAGAATTCTATTTTCAGCATTAACTG
>NHIU01000033.1 GCA_002169755.1 Candidatus Pelagibacter sp. TMED197
CATATAGTAGTTAATACTGTATAAAGAATTGGTAACATCATTTTTTTGCTCGCTTCAAAAACAGCTTCATCTTTTGTTAATTGAGGAAACTCTCTTTTTAATTGTAAAAATCTAACAGTTACATGAATATTCATTGCCATATTTAGTATTAGCATCAAAGCAATAAAGTTTGATGAAATTACTGTAACCTTCCATCCGATTAGACCTAAAAGACCGATCATAACTATTACAGATGTTGCGCATCCTAATAATGGCATTATTACCCATTTTAAATTTCTAAAAATAAACCATAGCGTTAGAATAATAAAAATAAAAACTCCGATACCAAAAACTACTATGTCACTTTTAATAAAACTCATCATATCATCAGCAATCATCGGAATACCGCCCAAATGAATCTTAGCATTTTCTCCATACTTGCCTATAACGTCTCTTATTTCACTTATGTTTTGATGATTCCTAATATTGTATAAATTTTTATATTCTTCGTACTCATTTAGAAATTTTTTATAATTTAATCTTTCTTCTTTTGATAAGCCCACATCTTTAGATTGGTTGAAATATTTTTCTTTTACCTTTACATACTCTGCTAACCTTTCGTCTTTTTTTAAATAAACAACTATGCCTGATGTTTTGCCATCTTCACTAATCACATAATTCTTATAAATAGGACTATTGATAATTTCATCAAAACCCCTTTTTCTATCTATTTCTGGATAGGAAAGAGTTTTATAATTTTTTAACCTTTCCATTAATCCTTCATCCGTACTTTTTAAAAGAGGAACATCAATAACGGTTATCACGNTATCTACCCACGTCAATTTCTCTATTTTAGATTTAAGTAATTGAAGATTTAAAATAGTTTCCTTCTCTGTAAAACTTGAAATTGGAGCATAAGTCAAAAATAGGAAATCTTTTGAACCATATGTTTCATTAATTTCTCTAAGATATTTGAGATCGGGGTCCCCCTCTAGCAAAAGAGCGTCAGATGAAGCATCTAAATTGAAATTTTTTGCATGGTAAAGTGAAAATCCTATTAAAATTCCTAAAATCAAAAGTGTCACTTTAGAGAAGTCTATTACTATTTTTTTATAAATATAAGACAACATAGAGATATTTCAGATATATCCTAATTTTACTATAACTAAAGAAAAAACTAGGTCTGATTGTTGNTTAAATCTTTAAATTTTGTATAAATTCCNTCAAACTCAACTTTGACGGTGCCNGTAGGACCATGTCTTTGTTTTCCTAANATTATATCTGCCANTCCGTTNACATCATTCATTTTNGATTGCCATTCGGCATGTTCTATAGATCCCAATTTTGGCTGTTTTCTCTCTAAATAATAAGCCTCTCTATATACGAACATTACTACATCTGCGTCTTGTTCTATTGATCCAGATTCTCTTAAATCTGCTAACTGAGGTTGCTTATCATCTCTTTGTTCAACCGCTCTAGACAATTGAGATAAAGCTAATACTGGGACACCTAATTCCTTAGCTAAAGCTTTTAACCCTTGAGTAATCTCTGAAATTTCTTGAACTCTTCCATCATTTCTACTGGAATTACTTGCTCTCATTAACTGGATATAGTCAACCACAATTAAACTAACTCCAAATAATCTTTTTATTCGTCTAGCTCTATTACTTAATGTTGCAATTGTAATAGCTGGTGTTTCATCAATAAAAAGTGGAAGATTGTAAATATTTCTTGAAGTTTCAATGTATCTATTTATTTCCTCCTCTGTAACTTTACCCCTTCTGATATCATCTGATCTAATTCTAGCTTGCTCTGATAAAATTCTTGTTGACAGTTGTTCTGATGACATTTCAAGTGAAAAAAAGGCCACTGAAGACTTTTCTTGTCTCCCACTAATTGTTTTAGCCGCATGGTAAGCTATATTAGTTGCTAAAGCAGTTTTACCCATAGAAGGTCTTCCAGCAAGTATTATTAAATCTGATTTATGTAACCCTCCCAATTTTTCATCTAAATCACTTAATCCAGTCGGTATTCCAACAATACCTTTATCATTTTTCATAGCTAAAGTAGCCATTTCAATAGTTTGATCTAATGCTTGATTAAATTTTAAAAAGGATTGAGAAAAAGTTCCTCGTTCTGCTAAGTCAAATAGAGATTTTTCCGTATCTTCAATAATTTTTTCAGCATTTTGTTCCTTAGTGTTTAATGTTTCNGATGACAAATTGTCTGATATTAAAATTAATTCTCTTCTTAAATACATCTCATGAATAATTTTAGCGTAATCTATAGCTTGTTTAGTGGAGGAAGAAAAACGAGTTAGTTTTACTAAATACTCAGTACCACCCACTTCATTTAACATATTATCTTTTTCAAAAAAATTTTTTAAAGTTATGGGGTTAGCTATCATTCCTTTATTATTTAGAGTTTCAATAACTTCATATATTTTTGAATGTCCAGGGTCATAAAAAGTTGCAGGATTAATGATATTTGCAATTTCATCGATTATATCATTGTTTACTAAAATTGATCCCAATAAAGCTTGTTCAGCATCAAGATTTGAGGGTTGATCTTTTTTAAGTTTGTTATTTTGTATTTTGATTTCTTCCACAACAAGATAATAGTTTTAGCAATAAGTAATTAAAGACAAAAGTTACACACTTTTTTTTCTTCCTGTGGAAAAGTTATTTAGATTGGACTTTATCTATTTTAATAACTATTTGAGCTGAAACTTCAGAATGAAAATTGATATCTATCTTGTATGATCCAATCTTATTCAATTCTTCTTTTAAAACTATTTGAGAAGGTTTAATCTCAACTTTAATATTGTCAAATATAGCTGATGATATTTCTTTTGGTTTTATAGAACCATATAATTCGCCATTTTCTTTACTCTCTTTATGGAAGATAAAAGATTTTTTATTAATTTTTTGTGCCGTTTCTTTTAATTTGTTTTTTAATTCAACATTCTTTTTATTTAGTTCATCCTTTTTTTTTGAGACGTAATCAAGGTTTTCTTTATTAAGCCTAAGAGCTTTACCAGTTTTTAAAAGATAATTTCTTCCATAACCAGGCTTAACATTCACTTTATCACCAATGTTACCTAGGTTCATTATATTTTCTAAAAGAATAAGTTCCATATTAATTATACGAGACCTAAAATTTTTGCTTTTTTTATTTCTCTTGTTAATTTTTTTTGTTTTCCACTTGAAACAGATGTGATTTTTGAAGAGATAATTTTGCTATTTTCTGACATATATTTTTTTAAAAGTGTAATATTTTTGTAATCAATAACTGGAGCGTTTTTGACTGATAATGGACAAGACCTGTTAAATTTTCCATCAGATTTTTGAAATAAGCTAAGTTTATTCAAAGAACTCCCACCTTTTTTTTGAAATTTTTTTCTTTTTTTTATCATTTATTTTTCTTTTTTAAAATATTCGTTTTTGGTATCTAAATTTTTGTATTTAACTATTAAATGTCTAATTACTGANTCATCAATTTTAATTTTTTTATTTATTTCGTTGAGAGTTTCTTTATTTCCTTGAAATTTATAGTGTATATAAAAAGCCTTGTTGTACCTTTTTATTTTTCGGGTAAGATTTAACAACCCCCATTCTTCAATTTTTATAACTTTACCGGAATTGTTGTTAATAAGATTNCTGTATTTATCCTTAATTTTTTCTAATTCAGATTTAGGTAGGTCTTGTTTAGTGACTATAGTGTTTTCGTAAAATGACATAAAATTTAATTGTTAATTACTTATCTTTAAAGTACATATTATAAAAAAAGTTTTATACTATAATAGGTATTTNTATCAATACTAATTATCTGCAATTAATTGCTAAAAAAATGAATGCTATACTNTTTCCAGGTCAAGGTTCNCAAATAGTAGGAATGGGATCNGAATTTTANAANAATTTTGAAATTGTNAANAAAATCTTTAAAGAAGCAGATGATAAACTAGATTATAAGATTTCAAAAATNATTTTAGANGGTCCAGANGATCANCTTAAATTAACTCAAAANACTCAACCNGCAATANTAACAGTTAGTTTTGCAATTTTTTCAGTNCTCAAAAATGANTATAANTTTGATTTNAAATCTACNAATTTTTTTGCTGGNCATTCATTAGGTGANTATAGNGCTTTAGTNAGNGCTGACTCNTTAAAATTTGATGACGCNATNTNTTTACTNTCTGAGAGAGGAAAATCAATGCAAGAAGCAGTTCCNNTNGGNAAAGGAAAAATGATAGCTGTATTAGGCTCTAANATAGAAGAACTNAANCATTTAATAAAAGANGTNAAANAAAAAGGTGTTTGTGAAATTGCNAANGATAATGCAGANGGNCAAACAATTATAAGTGGAGATACNGAAAGNATAAATTCATTTCAAAATATTTTAAAANAAAATAANAAAAAATTTATNCCTCTTAACGTAAGTGCACCTTTTCANTGNTCNTTAATGAACGNTGCAGCTGAAAAAATGAAAGATAAAATAAATTCTANTAACTTNAAAAAACCTAATTTNGATATNGTATGTAATGTGACTTCAAAACCAGAAAATAATCCAGAAANTATAAAGAAATTACTNATANAGCAAATTTACTCNTCNGTAAGNTGGAGAGANAGTATAATTAANATGTCTAAGAAAAATGTNACNAATTTTATNGAAATAGGTCCTGGAAAAGTTCTGTCAGGCATGGTTAAGAGGACATTAAAGAATATTAATTGCTTTAGTATAAATTCAATTGATGATATGAAAAAAANNTTAAATGGACTTAAAAAATAAAAAAATTATAATTACTGGTGCAACAGGTGGAATAGGTAATAGTCTTGTAAAAAAATTTGTTAACAATGGATCAAAGATTTTAGCAACAGGCACTAATGAGGAAAAATTAAATAAACTAAAAACTGAATTTAGCGATATCCAAATCGAAAAATTTAATTTAGGTGAACACTCCAAAATTGAAAACTTTATTGATTCTGCTAACAATAAATTAGGCGGTTTAGATGTTTTAATAAATAATGCAGGTATAAATTTAGATAGCTTAACAATAAGACTTAGTGAAGAAAATTGGAAAAAAGTTTTAGATATAAATTTAACCTCAACTTTTTTGATGTGTAAATCCGCTATTAAAAAAATGATAAAGAATAAGTCTGGAAAAATAATAAATATTACATCAATCGTTGGTCACACAGGAAATTTTGGACAAACAAATTATTCAGCATCGAAAGCAGGAATTGTTGCTTTTTCAAAAAGTCTTGCTTTAGAATACGCAAAAAAAAATATTAATATAAATTGTGTTTCTCCTGGCTTTATAAAAACCGAAATGACAGATAAAATTCCAGAAGAATACAAAACAAAGTTAATAAACAGAATTCCAGCAGGCGACCTAGGAACAGGAGACGATGTTTCAAATTGTGTAGCTTTTTTAGCTTCAGATATGGCTAATTATATTAATGGTGAAACCATTCATGTAAATGGTGGAATGTATATGGCTTGACAATTCTAATGAATAATCTATTAAGAAATTATCATAAACATAACAAAGGTAATTAATGTCAAACGAGATAAAAGGAAAAATTAAGAAAATTGTTGCAGACCACCTTGGAATAGAAGAGGAGAAGGTCACTGAAGAAGCAAGTTTTATTGACGATTTAGGAGCCGATAGCTTGGATACAGTAGAATTAGTAATGGCTTTTGAGGAAGAATTTGGTTCAGAAATTTCTGATAGTGAAGCTGAAAAAATACTCACAGTCGGAGACGCTATTAAATTCATTGAAAGCAAGTCCAGTCAGTAAATCTTTTTAACAATTTTATGATGAGCCATGGCAATAACAATATCATGGTGATTTTATCATCACCATCTGGGGCTGGAAAAACTACGATTACAAAAAAAATTCAACAAAAATACAGTTCTTTCAAGCTTTCTGTATCTCATACTACCAGACAGCCGCGTTCTAATGAGGTCGATGGAGTAGATTATCATTTTACAAATAAAGAAGAATTTAAGAAATTAATAAATGAAAAAAAATTTTACGAATATGCTAAAATTTTTGACAATTATTACGGAACCCTTAAAGCCACAGTCGATGAAACTTTAAAAAAAAATGATATTATTTTCGATATTGATTGGCAAGGAACTCAACAACTTTCAAAGTTCAATAATTTGAATTTAATAAAAATTTATTTAATTCCACCTAACAAAAAAGAGTTAAAAAATAGACTTACTAAAAGAAATCAAGAGTCAAAAGAAGAAGTTGAAAAAAGATTTAAGGCCTTTGATGAAGACGTTCTTCATTGGTCTGATTATGATTACGTTTTAATTAACGAAAACTTAGAAAATTGCTATAAACAAATTGAAAATATTATTTTAGTTAATAAAAAATCTAATTAAATCTCTCATAAAGTTGAGTTAATTTAAAATAGGACTCGGGTTTTAAATCTGATGGCCTAGCTTTTAAATTTAGATCTTTTAATATATATGAAATTTCTTTTGTAGAAAAAATTTTTTTAATATTTTTATTTATCATTTTTCTTTTATTAGAAAATATAATATTGGTAATTTTTTCTAAATTTTCGACTTTTTTGATTTTATATAAATTCGTATTTTTTGGTTGAAAAGAAATTACAGTAGATTTTACTTTAGGTTTTGGAAAAAAACAGTGTGCCGATACATCGAAAGTTTTATTTATTTTTAATTTATAGTTTGTTAGTATTGACAATCTTCCATACTTTGAAGTACCATGCTTACCAATTATTCTGTCAGCCATCTCTTTCTGAAACATTAAAACTAAACATGAGTATTTTGATGGACAGTTCTTGACTCTTATTATTTTTACTAATATTTGAGAAGCAATATTATAAGGCAAATTACCAAATATAATAGTTTTATCTTTTAAATTCTTCTCTAAATTAAATTTTAATATATCTTCATTAATTACAAATACTTTTTTATTATTTTTGTGTTTAAGTTTAAGCTTAGTTGAGAGCGAGTTATCTTTTTCTACCAACAGTAAAGATTTAGGTTTTTTTTTTAATATTTGATCCGTTAGTGCCCCTTTGCCAGGCCCTATTTCTAAAACATTTTTATCAGTAATATCAATTGTTTCAGTTATTTTTTTTATAATATTTAAATCTATTAAAAAATTTTGGCCAAGAGATTTTTTCACATGCTTCATTTAAGTTTTTCAAAAAATTTAATACAACTATATAGGCTGGAATAATTAGCTTTATTCTTTTTTATTAAATCTACTGCAGGCCCATGATCAGGTGAAACGCGTAAGTAATTTAACCCTAGGGTTATATTGATAGCATTAAAGTGAAATAAAGTTTTAAATGGAATTAAAACTTGATCGTGATACATTCCAACTATTACATCAAAGTTTTTATAGTTATTTATAAAAATAGTATCAGCAACTAGAGGACCTTGTATTTTAACCTTTTGCTTTTTTAATTTAGATATAGCAGGGATAATTTGTGTCTTTTCCTCAGAATTATATTTATACTCAGCATTATGAGGATTAAGTCCAAGCACTCCAATTTTTGGCTTTTTTTTAAATATTTTTTTATAATTAAAATTTAGTGTATTAACTTTTTTTAAGATCAAATTTTTTCTTATACGTTTAGGAACCGAACTTAAATTGTGATGAGTTGTGAGAGGGACTACAGATAATTTTTTATTAAACATCAGCATTACTTCAGAATTATCCTTAACATTACACTTGTAAGCTAAAAGCTCAGTAATACCTACCTTTTTTGATTTTTTTAAAAGTTTTTTATCAATAGGACAGTTAATCATTCCTTTAACTTCCTTTAGTAAAGATAATTTATGGGCTAAATTTATACTTTTCATAACATATTTTGAGGCATTATTAACTGATACATTAAATGGGTCGTTAAATTTAAGTGGAACATTAATTATTTTTATCGCACTGCTTTCATTATCTAAATTTCTTATTTTTGCTATTACTTTTTTAAAGTTTAACTTTTTAAATTGGTTTTTGATTAGATCAAAATTACCAATAATAAAAAGATTCTTTTTATTTTTATTACTTAATTTTGACCAAGCTTTATAAATTATCTCTGAATTTATACTATTAGGATCTCCCGCAACTAAAATAATTTTTTTTTTCATTTTATTACAATATAAGAACTATTTTTTAATTTTGATAAATAATTATTTGAAAATAAATTTATAAGTTCATTAGCTTTTTTATTCATTATTTGAGCTTTAATTTTCTCTAAATTTTCTTCACTTAATTTTTCAGTCTTTTTATCAATTAATTTAAACATAACAATTGAATTTGGTTGACTGATAGGTCTAGTTATTTCTCCAGGTTTCATAGACTTAATTAAACTTAAAATGTTTTTTGAAAGAGATTTAGAATTAACCCAACCAATATCACCGCCTTTTAAGGACGATGGGCTGTCACTGAATTTTATAGCAGTATTTTCAAAACCCTCTAATTTAATTTGATTTTGAATTTCTTTAATTTTTTCTTCATTTTCAGTTTCATTAGTTAATAAGATTTCAATCTCAGCTAACTTATAAATTTCAATATTACTTTGCGTTTTAATAAAATTATTTAATTCAACTTTAATTTCATTTTCATCCACATTAATTTTATCATTAAATCTTTTGAAAATAAAATTTTGCCATGCAAACTGAATTTTCATTTCTTCCATGTAAAATTCAAAGTCCAAGTCATGATTATTAAAAATTTCTTTCAATCCATTAATATTGGAATTATAATTATTTGAAACTTGACTCAAATGGTCACTTAATTCTTTTGAATTTTCTATAGGAAAATTTACTCTTTCTAATTCTTTTTTTTTTAATTTATAGTTAATTAGTGAATTAATAGCTATAGCTTTTGTTGTATTAATATTATCTTGGTTTAACTCTTGATTACTCAAAAATAATAAAAGTTTAATTTTTGTTTTTAATTCATAGGAACTAATTATTTTATCACCTACATTAGCTATTATTTTATTTTCTACCGATGCATTCAATAAAGAAAAATTAAATAAAAATAATAAAAATAATATCTTGAAGAGAAATTTTTCTTTTTTCATTTATTTACTGAAGGAAGGTGATCTGATATCTCCAAAAGGTGTCAATGTAATTTTAAACATTAGTGAATTTTCTGGCTCGATTTCAGAGTCGCTATAAAATTCTCTTCTATAAACCAAACCTGCTCTTAAACAATCATTTAAATATTCATAACTTAAATCGTAATATTCAGAAGAATTTGATATTAAATTTCTCTTAGTTTTAAAAGACATAATGGTATTTTTATCTTTAGAAAATTCTATGTTAGTTTTGAAATATTCTTGACTACCAATATGTTTTTTTTCTTGAAGAAAACCAAAATCAAATTTAATTGGATTAAGATCAATTTTTGTTTCTAATTCATTGTAATTTAAATCTTTATAATTTTGATCTAAAGCATAGTTATAATTTATGCTAGCTTTATTATCGAAAAAAGAATATTTAGTATATCCAATTACATCTGATAATTTTTCATCTAAACTAGTTGTTGAAGGCATGTCTTTATTTTCTTTTTCGTTAACAATTTGAGCTAAACTAAAATCAAGTTTGCTATTTTTATTATCAATTTCATACTCAAACCCCAGGGTTGTACTAGCACCGTTTTCAAAGTTATTGTATTTATTAAGTCTATCTAGCGAAAATGCGTTAAAATGATTTAGTCTAGGACCATTATTTTGATTTCTCATGTGACCAGGTGCATACCTTAAAAGAACTTTTGGAGTGAGCGTGTGACTTGAGTTATTTTTCGTTCTTTTGAATAAATTAATCTCTGTTAAGTACCCTAACGCACCAAATAGTTCACTTGTTGGCTCTTTTTTGTATTCAGTCGTGTTATTTGCTTCGTAATTAACATTCTTTATTTTGCCTAAAAGCTCTCCATTAAATCCAGAAGCAAAATTAAATTTTTTAAATTTCCAATCAAAATCGTTTACTAAAAATTTTGTATTTTTATTAGTATCATAAGTATGATGTTTGTAATTTGATTGGAAATCTAACGATCCAAACTTATTATTTGTAAATAAGTTTTTACTTACAACTATATCAGGTAATATATATTCATACTTATCATTATAATCATCTTTTAATGTTTCATAAGCGCTTGCTTGAAAGCCAAAAAAAAGATTTTCATTTTCATGAGTAAAATCTAAAGAATTCTCCAAAGTATCCTCCTCATACTCGACCAAGCTACTTCTTATTTTGTATAATTTAAGATATTTGTCGTTCGACACATGCTGAAATGATAAATCAAAATTATTATCACCATTGTTGCCACTTTTAAAATTTTTGGTGAATTTTGAAAAAATATGAGATTTATCACCACCTTTTTTTATAGAAGAAGTTTTCTTATATCCACCGGTATATCCTAAATCTAAAATTAAATTTGAATTCATAAAAGCTTGCCTATACTCACCAAGAATCAAAGGATGTTCAGAAGTAAATAATTTAGGAGTAAAAGTAATGTCTTTATCATCCTTTAAAGCCCAAAAGTAAGGTATCTGAATACCTGGACCTAAGTTTTTACTATCACTAAAAGTTGGTGGCAAAAACCCCGATCTACGATCTACTGTAGGGTCTGGATGAGATAGTTTTGGAGTATAAAATATTGGAATATCATAAATTTTTATAATTGCATCATCATAGTAAATAGTTTTCTTCTTTTTATCATGAGTCATTAGTTCTGATTGCAATGACCATGGAGGACTCTTGTCATTTTCTCTATAATCACACAATGTAAATACACATTTTGTAAACTTTGTTTCATCGGATTTAATATTTACCGTATTAGAGAATATTCGTGGTTTATTTTCTTCACTTATTTTAAAAGCAGAGTCATTAAGATAAGATTTATTATCAGTTCCTAAAATTTCTCTTTTCTTTTCGTCTATAAATATTTGAGAAAAATTATAAGTATTTGATCTTGCATCTATTACTTTAATATTTCCATAAGATTTAAAAAATTTATTAATTGTTGAATACTCAAATTGATCTAAAAAAATATTATTATTTTCCAAATCTTTAACAATCGCTGGGTCTTTAGATGAAATTAAATTATTTTTATTATCAAATACTATATTATTACCCTCTATTTTATAACCTTCAGAAGTCTCTATAGTAGTCGGGCCTTTACTTTTAAGCGTTTTAAGAGTTTTATTATATTCTGCATAGTCACCTTTAAAAATATTATTTGACTGATCTACCGCAACAACTTCGTTTTTGAAAATTGTAACTTTTGTTTTTTTATCGACAAAAATTTCTTTTGACTGAATGTTTAAATTATTTGCCAATACATTCTTTGAAAAAAAAACAAACAGCAATAATATGATGAATTTATTTTTCATTTATTTGCAATATACCTATTGAGCTAAAGAGACCGATTGAAATAATCGGTATCCAAGCTGATAACGAAAGAGAAATTCTATTTGTTTGTCCTAGTGCTAAAGATAAGTCTTTAAAATAATATATCACTACACAGGTTATTAAACCTGAAAATATATATGCAAAATTATTTGATTTTCTCAAAGTATTCATAGTCAAAATTGAAGCTAAAGAAGTCATTATAAATAAAAAAAAGGGTATAGACATCATGGAGTTTAAATTTTGATCTAAATATGGCTTGCTATAACCTTTCTTTTGTAAATTTTCATAATTTAAAATTAGCTCTAGAAACGACATCGTGTCAAAGTTTCTAAATAAACCAGTAATTTTAGCGTGATTATACTGAGATTTTACATAATATTTATCAAAACTTTTACTTTTTGCTATCCCATCTTCAAACGTGCTTACATTTACATTTTTCATTTCCCACTTATTTTTTGAAATATTTGCAGATTTGGCATCTAATCTCATAACTAGTTCAAAATTTTTATTTAATTGAAAAATTGTTACATTGTTTAAAACATCTTGTTTTGTTTGATCTGCTGAAGTTATTCTTTGACCCTCAGTTGTATTTTCCTTTATCCAAAGGCCATTTTTATTAATAGTGACAAGGTGATCTATATCTAAAGAATATTTAGATTTTGTTTTTTCGTAATATTTGATCATGGCAGATGTTATAGGATTAATTGCAAATAAAAAAATCCATCCAATAATAAAAGATGTAGTAGCAAGCGTTAAAAAAATTTTAAAGTTTGAAAAACCAAACACTTTTAATGATAACAGATCTCGAGAATTTCTCATTTGTAAAAGAAACCACATGCTCGATATAAAAATGATAAAAGGCAGCAACTTTATTATCATATTCGGAATATAAAGAGCGGTTAGTGCGATTGGCATCAGGATTGTTGTATTTGTATTTTTAAAAAACTCAATTTCTTCAAATAAGTTAAGTATTAATCCAAAACAATAAAAAATTAATATTACCTTAAAAATGGTTTTTAAGTACCCTGATAGTAAGTAAGATAGTAGAATATTCATTTTGAAGTAATGTCCCTAGAGGTTTGATAAATTAATAAAAAGTAAAGAAACAATATTAGTAAAAGGGGAGTAGTTAAAAAGATCAAACTTATAATTTTAGACAACCCTGTGTAACGAATTATTAATTCTGCGTACAGAAGAACTAAAAAGCTTATTGTAAAAACACTATATTGATTTATAAATCTTTTTTTTTGTCTCTTATTTTCAATTAATAAAAAAGAGCACAATAACGCTATAATTGGGATATACAGAGGCAAAACCAATCTTCTATTCAAAGTGGTAACAATTTCTTTTTTAGTTCCTTCTTTACAATTAGTTATATTAAAATTTCTTCCCATTAAACACATTGTTAAGTCATGAGTACTTGTTTCTTGTAGTTTTGGAAAAATAATTGTATCAGCCTGCAGATCTTTAAGATCAATATTTAATTGTTTAAATTTAATTATATTTGTTTCAAAACTATCCTTCTTGGCAGTTAATATTGAACCATTAAATAAAACCATTTTTTTTTTCTTGAACCAAGCCTTCTTTAGCAACTATGGTTGACGTATCACTATCTGATTTGTTTGTATTGATTTTTTTTAAAATATTTGCTTCGTCATGAATAAAAATATTCTTAATTTCATTACCAACTTTTTTTTCAACCAAGAATGTAAAACCTTGAAATGAGTCACTAAATTGTTGAACTCTTATTGTAGGTAAAAAAGAATTAAATCCATCTTTTCCTAGTAGAAGCCTAGATTTATTTAAAGCCATTGGAGTCAAGAATGTTGAAAAAGTTAAGTAAAAAATTAAAACTAAAAAAGAAACAAAACAAAAAAGGTTAATTATTTTTAATTTTTTAACTCCAGAAACCCATAAAATTAAAAACTCATTTTCTTGAATTTGTTTAATAATAAATATTAATAATGAAATCAGAAAGGCCAATGGAATAAATTTAGTTAATATTCCAAACAAATTTAAGAAAGAATACTGAAAATAAGTAAAAATTGAATATCCATCTTCTACTATTAAATCTAAAAAATTAACAGCTCTTACTGTCCAAGCGATAACAGATAAACCAAATAAAATAATGAAAAATGTTTTTAATATTTCTTTGATATAATTCTGATAAATTTTGTTTTGTAGCATTGCAATTTAATGTATATAAATAAAGCAACATTAATTAAATTTCAATCTATGGTTTAAGTTTGATCAAATTTCCATTGAAATCTGATATATTTGCACTTATATACCACTCAAAACTATTAAATCTAAATTAAAAATTTATGTCTATTAAAATTAATTACTCAAATAAAGCAAACAAACAGTCATCCGATAATCTAGTCTTATTTTCTAACGAGAAATTTAACATTAGTAATCTGAAGAAATATCTTTCTAATTCAGAATTTACCTACATAAACGATTTATTGAAAACTAGCGATCACAAAAAAAATATGTTTGTTTTTGAGGTTAATTCAAAAAAAAAAATAGTTTTAATATCCATTAAAAAAAATTTAAAAAATTTTGATATAGAAAACTTAGGAGCAGAATTTTACAAACGAATTAATTATGGAAAAAATACTGAATACTTTATAAATTCTGATAGTTTATTAATCAATCAAGAAAATTTTATTGGTTATTTCCTTCACGGATTAAAACTAAAATCTTATGAATTCACAAAATATAAAACAAAAAAAAATTCAAGAATTATTTCTATTAATATATTTGGAAGTAAAAACAAACCATCAACCCTAAAACAATTAAAATTTAAAGCATTAGAAGAAGGAACTTTTTATGCAAGAGACTTGGTTTCAGAACCAGGTAACATTTTACATCCAGATGAATACGTAAAAAGAATAAACTCTCTTAGAAAAGATGGTTTGAAAATAAATATATATGACGAAAAGAAAATGAAAAAACTTGGTATGAATGCCTTACTTGGTGTTGGAATGGGAAGTGTCAGAGGATCATATCTTGTAACCATGGAATGGAATGGATTAAAAAATAATTCAAAGCCATTAGCGTTTGTCGGAAAAGGAGTTACTTTTGATACTGGCGGTTATTCATTAAAGCCAGCAAGATTTATGGAGGACATGACTTATGATATGGCAGGGTCTGCTGCAGTAGTTGGTTTAATGAAGAATCTTGCGATAAGAAAAGCAAAAATTAATGCTGTGGGTGTTGTGGGTCTAGTGGAAAACATGGTGAGTGGAGTTGCTCAAAGACCCGGAGATATAGTTAAATCGTATAGTGGAAAAACTATAGAAGTATTAAATACGGATGCAGAAGGTAGATTAGTTTTAGCAGATGCATTAACTTTTACAGAAAAGAAATTCAAACCAAAATTTATAGTTGACCTAGCAACTTTGACAGGAGCTATTATTGTTTGTTTAGGATCTGAATACGCAGGACTTTTTTCTAATGACAATACATTATCAAAACAAATTCAAGACGCAGGTGAAAAGGTTGAAGAAAAATTATGGAGAATGCCTCTTCATAAAAATTATGACAAACTTATGAATTCTAAAAATGCTGATGTACAAAATATTAACTATGTTGGTGGTGCTGGGTCTACAACGGCCGCACAATTTTTACAAAGATTTATCTTGAACAAGACTCCGTGGGCTCATTTAGATATTGCCGGTATGGCTTTTTCAAAATATGGAGGCGCTTTAAACTCCGGAGGAGCAACTGGATTTGGAGTAAGACTATTAAACCAACTAATTGAAGAAAATTATGAGTAAAGTTGAACAAACTCTTTCAATAATAAAGCCAGATGCAGTAGAAAGAAATTTGACAGAAAAAATAAAAGAAATTTTTAAAAAAAATAAATTAACTATAAAAGAAAATAAAAAAATTCAATTAACAAAGGAGGAAGCAGCTGAATTTTATAAAGTTCATCAATCAAAACCCTTTTATGATGCTTTATGTGACTATCTTTCATCAGGGCCTATAGAAGCTATGATTTTGGAAGGTGAAAATGCTGTTTCATCAAATAGAAAGCTTATGGGCGCCACTGATCCGAAAAAAGCTGAAGAGAAGACAATTAGAAAACTTTTTGGTATTTCAATAGATAAAAATTCCGTACACGGATCCGACTCTATCGAAAATGCAAAAAAAGAAATAAATTTTTTTTTTAATATTTAATTATATCTATATAATTTAATCACAGCTTCTGAAAATGCCCTATGTTCAAGTTTTTGGGTTTTTTTCTTTAAGGAGGCAATATTATCATTTTTTTTTATAAAGAAAATTTTTTGAAGTATTATTTTTCCATTATCTAGCTTCTCGTCTACATTGTGCACAGAACACCCGGTTTTTTTTTCATTTTCATTCAATATTCTCTTGAATGTATCGAGACCCTTAAACTTTGGAAGCAATGAAGGGTGTATATTTATTATTTTTTTTCCAAAATTTCTTATAAATTTTTTTGAAATAATTTTCATGTAACCTGCTAAACAAATTAAAGATATATTTTTTTTTTTAATCTCTGATAAAATAATATTTTCAAAATTTCTTTTTTTTGTATCAATAATTAAACAAGGAATAGAATTTTTTTTAGCAAGCAAAATACCTTTTGCATTTTTATTGTTACACACAACAAGTTTTATATTTATAGGAAAAGTATAGTTTCTAGAGCTGAATATTAATGATCTTAAATTAGAACCATAACCAGAAATGAATACGCAGGCATTTTTTTTTACCATTTAATATTATTGAATAAATTTAATTTTTTATTTTTTTTTGTTACATAACCTATTTCATAAGGCATATAATCTTTAGTAAAATATTTTTTTATTTTTTTTAAATTTTTTTTTTTAATTATAATACAAAATCCAACACCACAATTAAATGTTCTCAACATTTCGAGATCTGTTAAATTTTTTGATTTTAACCAACTAAATATTTTTCTTGTCCTAATTTTTGAAAGATCTATATCTACCGATAAATTATCTGGTATTGATCTTGTGATATTCTCAATTAAGCCACCTCCTGTAATATGAGCCGCCGCATTTATAAGATTTTTATTCGTAAGCTTTAAAATTTCTCTAGTGTAAATCTTTGTTGGGCTTAATAACTCTTTTTTAAGTTTTCTGGAAATCTTATTTTTATTTAAAATTGCTCTTATTAAAGAATATCCATTCGAGTGGACGCCACTTGATGGAATTGCTAAAATCAAATTATCTTTTTTGACTTTGTTTTTATTTAAAATTTTTTTTTTAGAAACAATACCAACACTAAATCCGGCTAAATCAAATTTGTCCTTTGAATAGATCCCAGGCATTTCCGCAGTTTCTCCACCAATTAATTCACACTGAGAAATTTTACAACCTTTAAGAATGCCTTTTAAAATGCTTTTTATTTTTTTTAGATTAAGTTTTCCTACAGCTATATAGTCTAAAAAAAATAGTGGCTTAGCTCCTTGAACAACTAAATCATTTACACACATAGCAACTAAGTCTATGCCAATAGAATCAAATTTTTTAAATTTATTTGCTAAGTCTAGTTTGGTGCCCACACCGTCGGTACAAGATACAATAACAGGATCTTTAATTTTGATATTACTTATATCAAAAGTTGATCCAAAAGCCCCAATATTATTAGAATTGAAGGCTTTATTCGTTTTTTTGACATTTTTTTTTGATATTTTTGCAATGTGTTTTACAAACTTATTAGCAACTGAAATGTTTACGCCGCTTTTTTTATAACTATTTTGTATTTTTTTCATTAATAAAAATGGTAATTAGCTTAATATGAAAAATTTAATATATTTAGTAACTATATTAATTATTTTATTAAAAACTGGAAATGTTTTATCAAGCGACAACATATTTAATGTTAATAATATAGAAGTAAAAGTAAAAAATACTTTAAATAAACAAAAATCAATCAATGAAGCTTTCAAAAAGGGGTTTGATAAGCTTACTTATAGACTTTTACTAGAAGATGACTATAAAAAATATAGAAGCCTTGATTTAACAAAAATCAAGGAACTAGTCTCTCATTACCAGGTAGAAGAAATAAATAAATCCAACACTAAAATTATAAAAGCAAATATTTATTTTGACAAAGAAAGAATGCATGATTTTTTTTTCGGCAGGAACATTTTTTATTCAGATTTTATTAATTCAGAAGTTGTTATATTTCCTCTATTGATCGAAAAAAAACAACATTATATTTATAACAATAATTTTTTTGTTGAAAATTGGACTTTAGAAAATGATAAAAATAAAGACAGTTTAATAAATTATATTTTACCATTAGAGTCTATAGAAAATATAGAAAAAATAAAAACTAATAAAGATAATATTTATGATTTAAATATTACAGAATTTTTTGAGGGCTATGATAAAAATAACATGGTATTTGCAATTATTGAAAAGGGAAATGATAATGCAAAAATTTTTTTAAATTGCAAACTTGCTGGAAAGAAATTAAAAAAAACTCTTTTAATAAAATATACAAATAATAATGAAGTTGAATTTAATAACAAGATTATTATAGAAATTAAGAACTTAATAAATGATTTGATTAAATTACAGAACTTAATCGATGTAAGAACTCCTTCTTTTTTGAATGTTAAAATTGATCTTAAAAATCAAGGTAATTTAGTTGAGTTAAATAAAAGATTTAAAAAGATAGATTTAATTGATAATTATTATGTTCAGCAACTCAATAAAGATTATGCTTTAATTAAAATAAAATATCTTGGAAAAATAAATAAATTTATTCAAAAACTTAATGAAAAAAATATTAATTT
>NHIU01000034.1 GCA_002169755.1 Candidatus Pelagibacter sp. TMED197
CGAAAATTTGTGATGAAACAGCAATTTTAAAACTTTGTTTATCGAATGGATATTTTTTATAATCAAATTCTGAGGTATTATATGCTACTTGTTCATCAAAGTAGAGATATTCGATTGTGCCATCAAAATAAATTATAATTTTAGGTGCCGCATTTGTCTCAACTTTTGTTGAATTTTCAAATAAAATTTTGAAATCAAAAAATTTGCCTTCTAATATAGACTTTTCAAGATCATATTCGCAAACTACTATTTTTTGGGTTCCAGCATCTTTTACTTTTTTATTAATAGACTTCATTTCATCAGAAAAGAAATCATCTGATATGCTATTAAAAATTATTATACCAAGTTTAGGTTCTTTATAAAAAAATGATCTTTGATCAAAATATAGNAACAAATTAGAATTAGTTTCATCAACATTTAATCTTTTTAAGTTAAAATAAGCNTTTAATTCCACCTCATCAGCTAATTTATTTTCTTTTCCAAAGGTACTTTCATCGTAAATTTTATTACANATCTTTTTTGGAAAAAGTTCACTAAACTCTAATTTTTTTTCTGCCTCTAAAGACGATACTTCAATAGCATTCGAATTAGTAACATTAAAAATTAAAAATAATATTATTAGACTAATTAATCTTTTCATATTTGTTTTATTTCAACATAATTACGTATAAATTTCTATTATTAGATAAAAAAAGTGTATTTTTTCAAAATTTATCAAGTTTTTCTTTACGTTTAGGCCTGACAGAAGAGTCTTAAACACCTAGGAGGCTCTAAAATTTAGACTTAGAACAACAGTCAACTTGAAATAAAAAGTTTTTACTTATATTCTAATTTTANAGGTAAATATGTACGAAAAATTTGGTCAATTTATTAATGGAAAATGGCANAAATCGATAGGGGGNGAAACTTATGATGTTATCAACCCTGCAACTGAAGAAATCATTGGAAAAGCGTCCAAAGCTAATAGTCAAGATATAAGTTTAACTTTAGAGTCAGCAAAAAAAGGATTAGAAATTTGGAAAAATACTTCACCTTGGGAGAGGTCTAAAATAATACGATCCATATCAGAATTAATAAGAAAAAAAAATAATNTTTTATCNAAATGGTTAACTTTAGAAACTGGAAAACCTNTAGTAGAAGGAATGAATGAAGCTAATGGAGCTGCTGATATTTTTGAATGGAGTTCAGAAGAGTCTAAAAGAATTTATGGAGAAACTTTACANGGAAGGCTGCCAAATACAAGAATACACGTATATTACCAACCTGTAGGTGTTGTNGCTGCTTTAGTTCCTTGGAATTTTCCTATTACTTTAGCATCAAGAAAAATTTCTACTGCATTATCTGCAGGTTGTTCTGTTATAGTNAAGCCCGATGTAATTACACCAGGATCAGTAATGGAACTAGTGGATATATGTAGAGAAGCAGGAGTACCNCCAGGAGTGGTGAATTTACTTTCTGGTGATCCAGCTTTTATTTCAGACAAATTATTATCATCCGATATAATTAAAAAAGTATCTATTACAGGATCAACTCGAGTTGGTAAAATTATCCTAAAAAAGGCTGCTGAAAAAGTTCAGAGAGTAACTATGGAANTGAGTGGACATTCACCTTTCATAGTTTTTAATGATGTTGATTTAGATAAAGTAACTGATATGGCGATTTCAGCTAAATTTAGAAACAATGGACAAGTTTGTATTTCGCCAAGTCGATTTTATATTCATGAAAGTAAAAAAAATGATTTTACAAATCTATTAATTGAAAAAACAAAGAAGTTAAAAATAGGAAACGGCATTAACAAAGATACAATATTAGGACCATTAACAACAAAAAAAAGATTAGAAGAAGTTGAAAATTTAGTAGAAGTTACTAAAAAAGAAGGAGGAAAAATTTTGTATGGAGGAAAAAGACCCGCAGGATTTAATAAAGGTTTTTTTTATGAACCTACAATATTTGATCAAATAAAAGATGATTTTACAATAATGAACCAAGAACCTTTTGGNCCACTTGTACCAATACTTTCGTTTAAAGATTTCGATGAAGTAATTAGTAGGGCNAATAATAATGATTTAGGTTTAGCTAGTTATATATATACAAATAATCTTGAAAAAGCCCACAAGGCTTCTGAGTTAATGGAAACCGGAACAGTTGCTATTAACACGCCTGTTGTAGCGTTACCAGAGGCACCTTTTGGTGGTATCAAGCAAACGGGATATGGAAGAGAAGGAGGTTCAATGGCGATAAAAGATTATTTAAACATTAAATACACACACCTTAGTATAAATTAATTTTTAATGAGTTATTATGTATATATGCTTAAATCTTTAGGTATTAAATCTGTTACTTACGTAGGTTACACAAAGGATTTAAAAACTAGAATTAAACTTCATAACAGTGGTAAAGGCGCAAAGTTTACAAAAGGAAGAAAATGGAAACTAATATATAAAGANGTTATCAAATCAAAAAGTAAAGCGATATCAAGAGAGTATCAACTTAAAAAAGATAGANTTTTAAGAGATATAATAAAGAAAAAAAATATATGAAAATTTCAATTTTATTACCCTATAAAGAGAATTTTTCACCTATTTATCCAGGGGCAGTTTCNCTATTTGTTAANGATACCTTATTTTATAGTAAATATAAAAAAAATACTACAATTTTTGGCAGTACAAATTTAAAAAAAATATTTAATTTTAAATATAAGAATATACCTTTAAATAAATTTAAAATTCTAAGTTCTAGCAAAAAATATGTTAAAGAATTTATAAAACTAGAAAAATCNAATCAATCAAATCTTATAGAAATTCATAACAGACCAAATTATTTAAAAGATTTAATTAATACATTATCTAGAAGAAGTTACGTAATTTATTTTCACAATGATCCCTTAACAATGAAAGGCTCGAAAACTATTTCTGAACGTAAATATCTATTAAAAAATTGTTTTAGAATAATTTTTAATAGTAATTGGTCAAAAAAAAGGTTTTTAGAGGGCATGATTGGAAAATTTATTAATAGTGAAAAACTAATAGTTATATATCAGTCCGCTTTAAAGGGNAAAANAAATATAAAACGTAAAAAAAATCTAATAACATTTGTAGGAAAATTGAATAAATCTAAAGGTTACGACATATTTGGGAATGCCGTTTTAAAGATACTTGATAAATATAAAAATTGGAATGTTAATGTTGTTGGAGACGAACAAAGAGATAAAATTTTTTTTAAACACAAAAATTTATTAAATTATGGTTTTTTGCCACATAAAAAAGTTTTAGATATTTATAAAAAAACAAGTATAGCAGTAGTGTGCTCTAGATGGGAAGAACCTTTTGGGAGAACAAGTCTTGAAGCATCTGCTGCAGGATGCGCTGTAATAATTAGTAATCGTGGAGGGTTACCAGAAACCGTTACTAATGCATTAATATTAAATAATTTATCTGTTAAAAATTTATATAACTCTATTGAAAAATTGATTAATAATAAAAAAGAAAGACTAACTCTACAAAATTTATCTTATAAGAATTTTTATTTAACGCACAAATATATATCAAATTATATTGATAAATATAGAGATGAAAAATTTAAAGTGAACAATTTCTTTACAGTTAAAAACAAGCCAAAGTTAAGAATTTTGCATATTACAAACTTTAATGAAAGACACGATGGAAGATTATTTTTTAACACTGGNAGAAGAATAAATAATGGGTTTATAAGACTTGGGCATAGCAACTTAGAATTCAGTGACAGAGATATTTTGCACCATAATAAAAGTATCCAAGATATTAAAGGTGTTAAAACTTTGAATGATAAGCTAAGAAAGACTTGTTATAATTATAAACCTGATTTACTAGTTTTAGGACACGCAGATTCTATAAGTAATCCAATGCTTGGAGANTTAAAAGATGATTATCCTAATCTAAAAATTGCTCAATGGTTTCTAGACCCATTAAATAAAAAAGGCCCTGACTACAACCAAAATAAAAAAAGAATATTGGATAAAACAGAAAATGTAGATGCAAATTTTATTACTACAAGTCCNGAAGCTCTAAATTTTTTACCTAATAATATTAAAAANTATTTTATTCCAAATCCCTCAGATCCATCATTTGAAACTCTGAATAATTTTAAACATAGTTGTAATACCGATGTTTTTTTTGCGTTAAGTCATGGTGTACACAGAGGTAAGTTAAAAATTGGTAAGTTTGATGATAGAGCAATTTTTTTAAAAAAACTAATAGATAGAACAAATGATGTAAAATTTGAAATATATGGGCTTAATAAAGTACAACCGATATGGGCAGATCATTTTTATAAAACAATCTCAAACGTTAAAATGGGTTTAAATTTAAGTAGGGGAGAACCAATTAAATATTATAGTAGTGATAGAATAACTCAAATTATAGGTAATGGTTTAGTAACATTAATTGATGAAAGAACAGGATATAGAGATTTTTTTAATGACCAAGAAATGGTTTTTTATAAAAACTTAAATGATTTATCTGAAAAAATAAATAAAATTTCTAGAGACGAAAAACTAAGAAAAAAAATTGCATACAAAGGTAAGCAAAAATATACAAAATACTTTAACTCAACATTAGTTGCTGACTTTATTATAAAAAAAACTTTAGAAATAAGTGATAAAAAAAAGTATCTTTGGCACAAATATAAATAATGAATAGATATTTAATATTTCGCTCAGATAGAATTGGTGATTTTCTTGTTTCTGCTGTTNTAATTAAGGGAATTAAAANCAATGATAAAAATGCTTACATTATNGTAGTNGCTTCACAAAAAAACTTTGAATATATAAAAAAATTTAAATTAGTGGATGAAGTAATTTTATTANAAAAGANNCTAATAGATAAATTAAAATTGATTTATAATTTAAGAAAATCTTTTTTTAAAAGTATAATTGTTCATGATAATAAAAAAAGATCACACTTAATTTCNTTTTTTTTGAACTCTAAAAATAAAATAAAAATAAAAAATAAAAATTTTNNGTCACANATTGAAATTGTTAAAGATATCTTAACACGCTTNAACTTTTCTTATAATGACTCATATTTAAATACAATTGAAAATAGAAAAATAAAAGATGAAAATTTAAAAGGGTTTATACAATTTCATTTTGATGAAAAATGGATATTTAATTCATATATTANGAAGTTTGTTAATATAGAACCTAGTGTAAAAGAGTTNTCATTTTTTTTAAATTCTTTGATANAAAAAACAAAAAAGAAANTNATTATAACAACAGGAGNTCAAGTACCGGCATTATTAGANNCTTTTATGCAAAACAATACAAATAAAGATATTGCTTGTTTTAAAAATTTAAATTTTTTTGAATTAGAAAATATAATTTTAAATGCAGATTTACTTATTTCTTGTCATGGTGCNACTTCTCATNTAGCCGCGGCAGGAGATGTTAAACAAATTGATGTAATAGANNCATCNTATAATTATAGTTTTTGGACAAAACATTTTAGAAATTATACTTCAGTCAANAGAAATNATTTNCAAAACTTGTCAGAAAATTTATTAAATCTCATATGAAATTTTTAGAAAAATATGATAACANNNAAAATNTTAGATTTNNNTGTTTTAAAANAACTTTTGATATTTGTCTTAATAGAAAACTTAANACTATAGTNGAAACGGGNACAGCAAGAGGAAAAACAAANTTTTTTTTTTTAAAAAAGTTTAATTGGAAAGATGGAATGAGCACACCTATGTTTGCAGAATTTGTCAATTATACNAACGGTACTCTTCACACATGTGATATATCATCTAAAAATATTGATAATGCAAAAAAATTTACCAAATCATTTTCAAATAATATTAAATATTATNTTCAAGACAGTTTAGACTTTTTAAAAGAATTTAATNAAAAAATCGATTTATTNTATCTTGANTCTTTAGATGGGCATGATGTCNAATCTNCATCTGAACATCAACTTAANGAAATCAAAATTGCTATTAATAAACTTCACGACAAATCGTTAATTTTACTNGATGACAAAGGTTCNAAAACAATAAAATCGGTTAATTACCTATTGGAGAAAAATTATAAAATTATTTTTGAAACAGATTATCAATATCTNATGTCAAGATAGGGAAGTTATGCTTGAATTTTTGTTAAAAAAAACTAAATCCGCGTTAACCCAATTAATTAATTTATAATTGTTATTTATTAAAAGTTTGTAGATATTTGTATTTAATATGTTTTCTAAAGATTGATTATAAGTTTCTAAATTTTTTTCTTTTATATCTGTAATTTCAGTTACAATTACATCAATATTATATTTTTTAAAATTAAAATTTTTTAAAGCCTCGTACTCATAATTTTCAATATCTATTGATAATAAATTTATTTNACTNTCTTTANAATTTGAATTTTCAATTATACTATTNATCGANAACCCTTTAAGTTTTTTTATTTCTTTTGGTTTTTTTTCTCTGCTCTCTGCTAATTNTTTACTAATCGTATTTATTGCTGATCTATCATGATAAAAATAAACATCTTTTTCCTCTCCGTCGATTGAAGTTACCAATGTTTTGATATTTGTGTCTTTGTTTCTAAGTTTTTTAAACTGATCAATAGATTTATCNTCAAGNTCAATGTTAATTCCTTTCCANCCTCTTTTATNTAATAGAAAAGTATTATTATATTTGATAGGNTGATTGCAGCCTATATCTATATAAATNCCCTTATTTNTCTTAGAAAAAATTCGATTTATTATCAGATCTACATTGCTTAATGAGTANGATTTTTTTGAATATTTTTTATAATAAAGTTCTTTAAGATATTTCATGNATTTTTACTCATTNTTTGTCTATTTATTAGATATTTCATTTAATGCATTNTTCTTGAATAAATCGGCTTCTTTGATGTATCTTCTAACCATATCAACTGATTTATGCCCTGTCATAGTCATTATATTTCTTTCACTTGCCCCGGACTCTGCGGTAGTTGTTGCAAATCCTGATCTTAAGCTGTGTCCGGCATATTTATTATGATCTAGACCTGCTTTTTGTGTATATTTCTTTATTATTAAAGCTACATTTTTATCTGATATTGGAAAAATAAGATCAGCTCTATTTTCGCTCATCCAAATTCTTAAATTTTCAACAGGACAATAATCAACATATTTGAAAGAGGGGATTGCTTTTACCATTCCTTCACCTGATTGGTCAGATTTTGATTTTCTTACAAAAATCTTTACACCTTCATTAACAAAATCCACATCATTTCTAGTAATTGCAACAAGTTCTGATCTTCTAAATCCTCCCGCAAAACCAACTAAAATTAAAGCTTTGTCTCGAGATTTTTTTAAAGGTTTGTCGTTAGACTTATCAATTTGTTTAACTATTAATTTTATCTCATTGTATAACAAGGGTTTTTTTGCTTTCTGATAAACACCTATCTGTCTTTTAATTCCCATAAGATTTTCAACTATAATTGGGTGTTTGGTGTCNAGATAATGTCCTTTATATCTATGCATCACTTTAATTGATGCTAATCGTCTTTTTAAAGTACTGTATTTTGAGGATTTAGAAAGATAAGTAAGATATAGTGATACAGTTTTTGAATCTGAAGGCATGCTATTAAAATTATGCTTTGTGCAAAATAACGCAAAATCTTGATAGTCAGATTTATAGGCTCTAATTGTATTTTTAGCTTTAGACATTTTTAAATTATCTAAAGTTTCTAATTCAAGTTTTTTTATATCAGTTGTAATTTTATACATAATTTCCGATAACCATTAATTATCGGAATTAATATATTATTTATTTTTTTTGTCAAGTGTTTAAATTTAGAACATGTTTGAGAGTCGAAAAAGATTACTTTTAGATCGTGGACCGAGCTGGCCGGACTATGANAANGCNAAACCTTTCATGATTAGGTATTATTTATTATTTAGAAAAAGACCAAGATGGTTTCCNTTNAATATCTTCCTCCACAAAATACTTAAAAGTGATTTAGGAGATTTGCATGATCATTATTGGTCNTATNTAACTTTAGTGCTNAAAGGTGGGTATTGGGAAACCACGAAAAAAGGTCGATTTTGGCGNGGTCCAGGTTATNTAGGTCTTAGAAANGCCTCAGACACTCATAGTCTNGAGATTCCTGAAGGAAAAGCAGCTTGGACNCTCATATTTGTGGGNCCAAATAAGGGTTCTAAGCAATTTGCAAATTTTCACAAACCANNCCAAAACGAGCGTAAANATTGAACTTTTGAAANCCTNAATGATAAAATTCATCCTNCCCATAGCAATATTTNTNGCNGNAGTTTACGGAATTTCCTATNTCTGGACCAATTCAAGCTCTAAAGGNAAAAAATCGATAGNTTTTGGCNTNTTAATNNCCCTTATAATATGTATTTCTCTAACAATTTATCTNATTATTGACTAATGAAGNTAAAGGGCACCAAATTTCAANTAAAAGTATGGAAATATTTNGAGAAAATACCNNTTGGCAGCACAAAAACCTACTCACAAGTGGCAAAAGCTATTGGAAAGCCTNTAGCAGTCNGNGCCGTTGCTAATGCGATAGCTAAAAACCCCTATCCNCCNCAAATACCNTGTCATAGGATTATAAGATCTAATGGATCGNTCGGAGGNTACTCTGGTAAAGGNGGNCTCAAAACTAAGAAAAAACTCCTNAAAAANGAAGGTATAATTGTTTAGAATTGTTATTTNACGGGCGATTTAGCTGNTGACCCCTACNCCNAGNNATTTTTATAATATNCAGCCTTTAGTTGTATACTGTANAAGCCNAAATTCAAAAAAAAACNCNCTCTATGGCCTTTTAAACGCTATATTCCACAATCGCATAGCTTANAAAATTATTGATTAGTANTNNCTNANTTTTNTTAANTTCTCAATTAATTTTGATTANNTNNTCCCTTTTCNCTTNAGTAATTNTTATNTAATANNTNNTTAGGTAANTATANNTTACNTAATTANTAAAGTTTTACNTTAATAAACAAATNNTAANTCATTGTTTTTATTGATAATATAACAANGCNTAATAAACAACTANTGGTATAGTAAANGCAGATATGATTGTGGAAGTTACAATTACNCTAGCGATATTATCTACTACTNTTTTCTTTGAATACATTGANCCAACTAAATAAGTTAATACAGCACTTGGCATNGCTGATTGAATTAACAAAACNCCAGCCGCANAACCATANAAATTTAAATACTTTATTAAACAAAAAGCAATNATTGGGCCTATTATAACTCTAGTAGCGCCTAAAATTGATGCGTCNCTCCAAGAAATTACTTTTAAATTATTAAGAGCAATACCNAACGACATAAGNACTAAAAAAATAGTAGCATAAGTAAGNAGGAAAGTNGTATTTTCAATAAACCCAGGTACATTCAACTCGAAATATAAAAAAAAGACAGATACNAAGATAGNATAAGNAGGCATGCTTTTNAACAGNACATCAANTGAAAAAGTTTTTTTNGCTAAGAANATGTTCAAAGTAAAATGTANTAGTAAAATTACTGATGCAATTGCAGAGGCAACNCCTAAGCCCTNTGTNCCATANGCAAANAGACACATTGGAATTCCAATATTTCCTGTGTTTGGCAAAATTAAAGGAGGTAATTCACTAATANAATCTTTTTTNAATAAAAAAAGAATAAAAACACCTATTAAAGAAAATCCACNTATGATTACTAAAGCATAAAAAAAATAATGAGCAAATAAACTTAAAGTAATTCCNGTNGTTGTTAATGTATAAAAAATCATTGCTGGAGAACCAATTTTAGCAGCAAAATTAGTTATAAACGTAGTATCAAATNTAGGGTTTTTTTTTCCTATATAATAACCAATTCCAATTATTATATAAAAAGGAATAATTACATCCAAGAGTTTAACATAAAGCTCCATTAAACTCTTACATCAGATTTTCTTGGTTTTCTCAACTTTTTTTTAAAATTTATGGCTNTTTCAAATTCCATTAAACGTTTATAAATTGATCGTAATTCTGTTATCCTTGTCCANTTTTGNAAAAATAGAGAAAAACTACTTTGNACTTCTCTAAANGCGCTTGAGGTTTGTATAAGAACACCTAAGGTCATAGCNCCAGTAAAAAGCCCAGGACCCATCAACAAATAAGGTACAATTATCATTGNTTGATTNTACATAATCANCCACAGGTCAAAATAACCATAATGTAAAAATANNCTATGATAATTAAATTTTATTCCAGTAAATAATTGTAATATNGTTGGAGCTTGAACATAATTTTTTCTATCATCTTCTCCATATACAAGTTCTTTTCTAAAAGCAGCTTCAACTTTTTGATTATTATATTCTAAACCTGGTAATTTAATTCCTACAATCCAACTGATTATTAACCCGCCAAGACTAGCAATTAATGAAACCCAAACTAATGAGCCTGAGATATCTTTAAAAAAAGGTATAACGACATTAGAAGACAGGCCCCACAAAATTGGTAAAAAAGCAATTAATAACATAATTGCTCGAACTACTTGCAATCCTAAACTTTCAACTATCTTTGCAAAATTCATTGCATCCTCTTGGATTCGTTGAGAAGCTCCTTCAACTTTAGCGTCAACAGCTCTCCAGTATGGTAAATATGAAAAAGTCATGGCTTCTCTCCATCTAAATGCCCATAAACGAGTAAAATAATTTGTTATTGTATAAATTATTACATATGGAATTGCTAGTTTCATAAAAAGTTTAATGCCCTGATAGAACTCAGATAAATCTCTGTTAGGAGCATCTTGGAGTAAATCATAAAATCCTTTGTACCATTCATTAATTTTTACATCTATATAAGTTTGTGCAAGNAATGAAAAAATAATAAAAGTAAAGCCACCCCATGACCAGAGNAACCATTTNTTTTCTGTAAAAAAACTACGCCACATATTTAATCATTAGTAAANTTATTTGCATAGGATTTAATAACAAATTCTTTTTTATTGGGTTCAATAATTGTATAGGANATATTATTTTTNACTGCNTATTCAATTGCTTTTTCNTTNGAAGGNAATTTTAANNNAACTTCACTCAANGTATCTGTTGAACTTTCCCACCCCATAAGANGATTTATTTTTGTNTCTTTTGTCAAAAACTCTAATATCCATTTTTTTTGNTTGCCTANNGCTGATTGCATNGCTGTTTTAGANGGGATATANATTTTAGCTTTTTTCATAAGTTAAATAATAGGNAGTNCNCAAATCTCTCCGTTAATAAACTTATTATTAATATTNATTTTAAAGNTNTNTTTNTTTTTACAATAATCTATTAANACCATAGCAATACCAACAAATTTTTTAAAATGNGGAGAATAGGCCGCAGANCTTAATTCACCAATTNTTTTATTGTCTTNATTTAATAAGTCTATGTNGNTTATCGTATGCAATTGAAGTAANGNNATATTGTCTGTATCTATTTTTACCCCCATAAGTTTTTTTGTAATACCTTTNTNTCTNATTAATCTTAAGTTTTCTTTNCCTAAAAACTCTATATTNGTATCTAAATGAACNNATTTTTCAAAACCACATTCAAATGGATTATNAGTTATTANCATGTCATTTCCATAAGACAATAAGCCTCCTTCAATTCGNTCAGCATGATTTGGANCACCCGGTTTTAAATTNNATTTTTTACCTANATTAAAAAAATNATCGTATAAATCTTGTCCAGATTTTANATCTTCAACATGAACTTCATAACCGCCTTGTTTTGAATANCCAGATCTTGATATCAAATATCTGTTATTATTAAAGTTGAAAAAATCATATTTAAAAAATTTAAGNTGATTTATTTNTTTNCCAAAAACCTCTTCCATTAATTTAAANGATTTTGGTCCTTGNATAGCTAAAGTGTCAATTTTAGCCTCNAAAATTTTNACATCAAAATTNTTTCCAGCNGCTATACCTTTTGCAAATAAAAGTACATCNGANTCAGCTATACATAATCTCCATTGNTCATCNTTTAATTTATAAACNAANGGATCGTTTACCATGCCTCCNTTNTTNTCTATTATGGGAACATAGTAACATCCGCCAACTTTTGTTTTTGANAAGTCTCTACATGTCATCAACTGAANAAGTTTGTAAGCATCTTTACCGGATATTTCTATTTCTCTTTGAACAGATACNTCCCATATTTGAACATCNTTTTTTAAATGAANATATTCCTCNTCTACTGACGAAAAAGTGGTTGCTAATAACATGTGGTTATAAACAGTATAATTCTTAACNCCTTTNTCCTCAATTCTTGAAGTAAATGGTGTCGATCTTAATCTTCTTGATTTGCTGATAAAAAAATTTTTCATTTTATAAATTCNGTAATTTTTTCTCTCATTTCAAANGCATTTTCTAAAATAATCATATGACCNCAATCTTTNATAATGTGAATTTGAGAATTTTTAATCATATTTGCAAACTNNTTTNCCGAATCTAGTTTAATCATCTTATCAATTTCTCCTAAAATAAAAAATGTNGGNCANTTAATACTTTTTACCGCATCAACACCNTTTTTGTAATTATTGCAAGCTATTAAATCTACCGCTAAAACTTCCCTTACTTCTCTNGATGAGTTNAGTATTTTCTGCAAAGGATTTCCACCAATNAATTTTTTAGGNTATCCATANCCCCACTTCATCATTAAATTAAGAGCCTCCATTTCTCCTGCTAATGANAGATCAATTAAATTTTGATTNACNGGAATANTATATGANCCNGCTATNAAAATAATNTTTTCAACTTTTTTTGGNTAAAGTTTAACAAATTCAAGAGCTATTAGACATCCTTGGGAATGNCCNGCTAAGATTAATTTTTTTATATNNAGATGTTCAANAAATTCGTTNAGCCATTGNGACATTTCNTCAATTGATTGAAGAGACGGACCTTCTGAATTTCCATGACCAGGTAAATCNAGAGCNAATACGTTAAATCCNTGATCNGCTAGAAATTGATCNGTTAATGACCATACTATATGNGACTGACCACTACCGTGTANAAGAACAATNGTTGGTTTCTTTGCNTCATAATCATGACCTACATCTGTANAAAAAANTTTNTTCTTTTTAATTTCTGTAATCAATATAAAAACCTATTTATTTTTTAAANAATTATTTATCTTTCCACTTTGGTTCTCTTTTATTAATAAATGCGTCTATCCCCTCTTTGGCATCTAGTTTTAGCATGTTTTCAACCATTACCTTAGACGCATAGTTATAAGCTTCAGATAACTTCATATCGATTTGTTTATAAAATGCCTGTTTACCTATTTTTAAAGTAATTGCTGACTTTTTTGAAATTTTTAAAGCTTTATTTAATACAAATTTTTTAAATTTGTCATCAGGTGATACTTCATTAATTAATCCTATTTTAGCTGCTTTTTCAGAGGAAATTAATTCTCCAAGTAATAACATTTCCATTGAGTGTTTGTTTGAAAGATTTCTCGAAATAGCTACCATCGGTGTAGAACAAAATAAACCTATGTTTACACCAGGTGTAGCAAATTTAGCTGCTGTATTAGCGTAAGCTAAATCACAACTAGCAACCAATTGACAACCTGCTGCTGTTGCAGTTCCACTAACTTGAGCAATAAATGGTTTTGGGTTATTTATAATTGATTGCATCATTTTTGAACATTTTTTCATAATTTTAAGATAGTATTTCTTTCCTTTATCTGAATTGTTTCTTGCAGTTTTTAATTCTTTTAGATCGTGTCCTGAGGAAAAAGTTGATCCTTCAGATGATATAATTATCACTCTAATATTTTTATCGAGGCCTGCTTTATCAATATTTTCTTGCATTAGATCAATCATATTTTCTGATAAAGCATTTAGATTATCAGGATTATTTAAATTAAGTCTTAATATTCCATCAGTTGTTAATGAGGTTTCTAAGATCTTGCTATTTCTACGAATATTCATATTAATTGATTTTTACTTTGACTTCTTCTGCTAGAGAGTTTGCAATAAAACAATACCGATGTGCTCTGTCTTGGACTTCTTTCATTTTTTGTTTATCTACTGAAAAATTATTAGCAAATGTTATTTTTGGATTTAATTCAATGTTTGTTACCGACATTTTACCTTTTGAGTTTTTTCCAAGTGTTGCTATTGCGTTGTCTTTGTAGCTATATACTGGCCAGTTCATTTTAGCTGCCAAAGCTAAAAAAGTCATCATGTGACAACTGCTTAATGAAGCTGCAAGTGTTTGTTCAGGGTTGCTATTTTCTTTATCTCCATGCCAGTCAGGAGCTGCATCTCCTTTTATACTTATCTTTTCATTAAATTTAATTTCATGCTTATTCGAATATTTTCCAGGTGATAAAACTCCATCATTTATTTTCCAAGTTAGATCTATTGAAATTTTAGTCATTTATTTTAATTGTTAATTCAATTCTTTAGCTTTTTTTCTCAATTCAAATTTTTGTATTTTTCCAGTTGAGGTTTTTGGAAGTTCACAAAATTCAACTTTTTTTGGAATTTTAAAACCAGCTAATGTTTCTTTACAAAAAGAAATTAATTCCTTTTCTGTAACAGGCTTATCTTTAACCGTTTCTATAAATGCACATGGGACTTCGCCCCATTTTTCATCAGGTTTTGCAACAACCGCTGCTATAGAAACAGATGGATGCTTTGCCAATGTATTTTCAATTTCAATCGATGATATATTTTCACCACCAGATATAATTATATCTTTTGATCTGTCTTGAATTTTGACATATCCGTCTGGATGCATTACAGCTAAATCTCCAGTATGAAACCAGCCACCTTTCATAGCTTTATCAGTGGCTTCTTTATCTTTGAAATAACCTTTCATTACAATATTTCCTCTTATCATTATTTCACCAATTGTTTTTCCGTCTTTAGGGACTTCTTTCATAGTCTCAGGATTCATTATAGTCACACCTTCTGTATTAGGATATCTAACACCCTGACGAGCTTTAATTTCATTTTGTTTTTCTTCATTAAGTTTATCCCAAGATTCATTCCACGCACATTGAGTAACATGCCCATATGTCTCGGTTAAACCATAAACATGCATTACTTCGAAACCAAGAATTTTCATTTTTTTAAAAATTATACTTGGTGGTGGTGCTCCTGCAGTTAAAACAAACACTTTATGTTTAAGTTTTTTTTTATCTTTATCTGATGCACCAGTTATCATATTCAATATTATTGGTGCGCCTCCAAAATGTGTTACTTCATATTTTTCAATTAATTCATAAATTTTTTTTACATCAATATTTCTTAAGCAAATTGTTCGTCCTATTAGCATAGGAACTGTCCAAGGATAACCCCAACCGTTACAATGAAACATTGGTACAATTGTTAAAAAATTAAGTCTGTTTGGCATGTTCCAAGCTGCAGCACTTCCAGTAGACATTAGATAAGATCCTCTGTGATGATATACAACACCTTTAGGATTTCCAGTGGTTCCGGAAGTATAGCTCAAAGATAAAGCCTGCCATTCATCATCTGGCATTTTCCAATTATAATTTTCATCACCAGTATTTAAAAATTCCTCGTACTCTAAATCACCAATTTTTTCTAATTTAGATTTATCTGCAAATTTATCGTCTATATCTATAATTGTAATTTTATGTTTAATAGAACTTAAAGCTTTTTTAACTTCTGAATGAAGTTGGCGATCCACAACCAGTACTTTAGTCTGTGCATGTTCAAGTATATAAGAAATAGTTTTGGCATCTAAACGTATATTAATTGTATTTAAAACCGCACCAGTCATCGGGACTGAATAATGAGCTTCAAATATTTCAGGTGTATTAAACGCTAAAAATGAAACCGTATCACCTTTTTTAATACCTATTTTTGACAAAGCACTCGCAAATTTTATTGCTCTT
>NHIU01000035.1 GCA_002169755.1 Candidatus Pelagibacter sp. TMED197
AAAATTCAAATTAAATGAGTATAGAAATTAAAATTAGCAAAAAACGTATACCCTATAAAATGGCAATGCTTTATCTCAATAAAAGAGTTGAGGAAGTAAAAAATGGTACAAATAGTGAATTATTGTGGATTCTAGAACACCCAACTACTTATACTGCCGGGGTGCGCTTCAACAAAAAAGAAATAATAGATAAAAAAATAAAAATAGTTAAATCAAATAGAGGGGGAAAAATTACATTGCATAATCCTGGGCAAAAAATTATTTACTTTGTGATCGATTTGAACAAAAGAAAGAAGGACATAAGAAAATTAATAGATTCAATAGAAAAAAGTATAATACAATTTTTAAAAAATTATAAAATTCAATCCAAAAATGATAAGAAAAATATAGGCATATGGGTTAAAGATAAAAAAATTGCAGCAATAGGCATTAGAGTATCTAAATGGATAGCTTATCATGGTTGTTCAATAAATATTTCAAATAATTTAAATCAATATTTGAAAATTAAACCTTGCGGTTTAGATAATAAAAAAGTTACATCTATGTTAAAATTAATTGCATTCAAACCAAAAAAATTTGAGAATAATTTAGCAAATATTTTTATTAAAAATATTAATAATATTTAGATATTTTTTTTGAGAAAATCCTCAAATAGATTGTTGTATTTTGCTTTAAAGTTATATTTAATATTATTAATCATAAATTTTATTTTATATGCGTGTAACATAAGATTATTTATCTTTATTCTTTTTCTATCGGTTAAAAAATACTTATCATCTCCTATTATTGGACATCCAATTTTAAGTAATTGTTTTCTTAATTGATGTTTTCTTCCAGTAATTGGATTTAATTCTAAATATGAATAAACCTCGTTCGACTTAATAATTTTAAGATTTGATACAGCTTTTTGAGAAATTTTTTTATTATTTTCGTAATAAATTAAATCATCCTTCATCACTTTTATAGATTTGTCAACTTTTCCATAAACTATCGCTAAATAGGTTTTGTGAATTTTCCTTATCCTAAAAAGTGAAGTAAATAATTGAGCAAATTTTCTATTTTTGGCAATTATCAAAACTCCTGATGTCTCTTTATCTAATCTATGAACAATAAAAGGTTTTGAATTTTCAAAGTATTTTGTATTCTTTAATATGTCTATAATATTTTTAAATGATTTTGTGCCTGATTGAACAGGTATNCCTGTTGGTTTATTTATTACNATAAAATTNTNATTATCNTCTATTACGTAATCATCATANGAACCGATTTCTTTTTTTTTNGGTNAATATTTAATCTTTTCTTTTTTATCTACTGGTTTTAAATTTGAAATATTATAAATCTCAATCAAATCACCTGNCTGAAGTCTATAAGATGATTTAGTTTTTTTTTTATTAACTTTAACTTTATTTTGTCTTAATATTTTTTCNAATAANGAGTGTGGTAAGTTNNTTATCTCATTTTTAAACCATTTATCTAGACGTGANTCATGATAGTCATCNTCTACAGTATATAATNTAGGCATGAGAGCTTGATTTATTTANTTGCTNCTTTAGGCTCTGNTTGAACTTCTTTTTTTTTANNTTTTGTCTCAGTTTTTTTNGGCTTATCAANTTTTTTTGCTTCAGTATTNCTATCTACTANTTCAATAACAGCCATAGGCGCGTCATCACCAGTTCTAAAACCTGCTCTTAATACTCTGGAGTATCCACCTTTTCTTGAGCTNTATCTTTTTGATAATTCATTAAAAACTTTTATCACTGATTTTTTATCCTGNAGTTTTGAAAAGAGTCTCTTTTTATTNCTTAATATATTTTTTTTNCCNATAGTNATNACTTTATCGATTTGAGGTTTCAACTCTTTAGCCTTTGGTANTGTNGTGATAATTTGTTCATATTTNATTAATGAATTAAGCATGTTTTTNAACAAAGCTTTTCTGTGTTCNCTTGTTTTATTTAACTTTCTATATCCAAAACCGTGACGCATTAGTAATTATTCTCCTCAAGTTTTTTTGACAATTCAGCGATATTATCAGGTGGCCAGTTAGGTATTTCCATACCTAAATATAAAGACATAGTATTCAAAACTTCCTTAATTTCATTTAATGATTTCCTTCCAAAATTAGGAGTTCTTAACATTTCTGGTTCGGTCTTTTGTACTAAGTCTCCTATATAAATTATATTATCATTTTTTAGACAATTCATTGATCTTACTGAAAGTTCTAATTCTTCGACTCTTTTTAATAAATTTCTATTAAATTCAGGTTCTGAAGATTTGACTTCTTTAATAACTTCTTTGGGGTCCTCAAAATTAACAAACATAGATAATTGATCTTGAAATATTCTTGCTGAGTATGCAATTGCATCTTCTGCAGCAATTGTTCCATTTGTTTCAACAGTCATAATTAACTTGTCATAATCTAATGCACTTCCNGCTCTTGTNTTTTCTACNGAAAATGAAACTTTTTTTACTGGGCTAAATAAAGANTCNATCGAAATTAATCCTAAAGGACTTTCTTCAGATCTATTTTTTGGAGCAGGAACATATCCTTTACCATTATCAATCATCAGCTCCATATGAAACTGAGTTTTTTCATCTAAATTACAAATAGTTTGTTCGGGNTTNAAAATTTCAATTTCTGGTATTGTTTTAATATCTTTAGCTTTAACTTCTTTAGGTCCTTTAATATCTAAAATAATTTTTTTTGNGCTTGTTGANGTTGATTTTATAGCTAAATTTTTTACATTTAAAACTATATCAGTAACGTCNTCNCTCACTCCTTTAATAGAAGAAAATTCATGTAAAACACCATCTATTTGAATNGCTGTTACCGCGGCACCCTGAATTGATGACAATAAAATTCTTCTTAAAGAGTTTCCTATAGTTTGTCCAAAACCTTTTTCTAAAGGTTCTGCAACAACTTTAGCAATTGTTTTATCCTCATTGCTTGTTATTTCTAATTTATTAGGTTTTATTAACGCTTTCCAGTTTTTATCTATTATATTCATTGATGCTTGCATGTTATACTCTCCTTTTTTTTGGTGGCCTCGCTCCGTTGTGTGGCATAGGTGTTGTGTCTCTTATTGATATAATTTTAAAACCTCTTGACTGTAAAGATCTTAAAGCTGTTTCGCGGCCTGATCCTGGACCTTTTACTTGGACGTTTAAAGTTCTTAAACCTTGTTCATATGCTTTTGCACCGGCATCATCTGCAGCAACTTGTGCCGCGTAAGGAGTTGATTTTCTCGAACCTTTAAATCCTTTGGCTCCTGCTGAAGACCAAGATATAACGTTGCCGCTTTCATCGGCTATTGAAATAATAGTATTGTTAAATGTTGAATATACATAAGCTATTCCTGAGGTAATATTTTTTTTAATTTTTTTCTTTTTATTAAATGAATTTTCTTTTTTTACAACTTCAGTTTTTTTTGTATCGCTTTTTTTTTCTGACTTTTCCAATTTTTTATTCATTTAGTCTCTTAAATTATTTCTTAAGTGGCGTTAGTTTTTTCCCTGCGATAGCTATAGCTTTACCTTTTCTGGTTCTTGCGTTACACTGGGTTCTTTGACCTCTTACTGGTAATTTTTTTTTATGTCTTGTTCCTCTATAGCAAGCTAAATCAACCAAACGTTTTATATTTACAGAAACTTCTCTTCTTAAATCACCTTCAACTTTGTGGTGAGAGTCGATAAACTCTCTTATTTTAAGAACTTGTTCTTCGGTTAATTGATTTACTCTTGTTTTGGAAGAAATATTTAATTGCTCACATATTTTTTTAGAGGAATATGGTCCAATTCCATGTATATAAGTTAGGGCTGTGCTTACAACTTTATTTTGTGGGATGTTTATTCCTGCTATACGAGCCATTTTATAATGAGTTAAAGTTCTAAAGCCGTATTTATATTGCCTAATTATTTAAAGTCAACTCTATATAAGGCTTATTATATCGCTAATTTCTTTATTTATTTGATCAATTGACCTTTCTCCGTCAATCACCTTTAATAAATTCAATTTTTTATAATATTCAATAACAGGCTCAGTAGATTTTTCGTAAGTTTGATATCTTTTGATCGCAACTGGCTCGTTGTCATCAGGTCTATTTTCTACACTTTTTCTTTCTGAAATTCTTGTTTTAATTGTTTCTAAACTAACAGATAATTTTAAAACAATATCTATTTTTTGATTATATCTTTTTAATAATATATCTAAATTTTTGGCTTGGTTTAAACTTCTTGGGTATCCATCGAATATAATTCTACTATTATATTTTTCATCTTTAATAATTTTTTCAATTAATTCTGAGACTATTTCATCAGAAACAAAAGAACCTGAATTCATGGCAGGAGAAATTTTTATTCCTAAATCTGTTTTTTTTTTAATTTCATCTCTTAAGATTTCACCTGTAGAAAGTTTAAAAAGATTGTATTTGTTTGATATTAAACTTGATTGCGTTCCTTTACCTGCACCTGGTGGGCCAAATATAATTAGATTCATATACTAATTATTTTCCAAATTTTGTCTTTCTAATTAAAGACTCGTACTGAGAGCTCATTAATCTAGTTTGAACTTGAGTGACAGTATCCATAGCAACAACTACAACAATTAAAATTGATGTACCTCCTAAATAAAATGGAATTGGATATTTTGCTATTAAAAATTCAGGCATCAAACAAACAAAAGTAAGATATAAAGATCCAACAGTTGTCAATCTAATCAAAATTGTTTCAATATACTCTGCTGTTCTTTCACCAGGTCTAATTCCAGGTATATAACCGCCATATTTTCTTAAATTTTCTGAAGTTTCTTTGGGATTAAAAACTATAGATGTGTAAAAAAAAGAAAAAAATATTATACCAGAGGCATATAACAACATGTAAAGTGGTTGACCTTGTGTAAATAAAGATGAAATTTTTAAAGATAAATCTGACTCAGCAAAACCAAAGTTTGTTAATGTTATTGGTAATAATAATAAAGCTGAAGCAAATATAGCTGGTATTACTCCAGCTGTATTAATTTTTAAAGGTAAATGGGATGACTCTCCTCCGTACATTTTATTTCCCACTTGTCTTTTGGGATAATTTACTAGAATTTTTCTCATTGCTCTTTCAAAAAAAACTATAAATAAAACAGTAAGGATTACTAATACAAAAATTCCTACTATCATTAAAGCAGATAATGCTCCAGTTCTTCCAAGTTCAAAAGTTGAAGCTAAAGCTCTGGGAATTTCAGCGACTATTCCTGAAAAAATTATTAATGAAATTCCATTTCCTACACCTCTTAAAGTTATTTGTTCTCCCAACCACATTAAAAAAGTTGTACCAGCAACCAAAGAAATGGTTGTGACTATTCTAAATCCTAACCCTGGCTCAATCACTAAGTTTCCTGCATTTTCCAAACCAACCGAAACTCCATAACCCTGCAAACATGCAATTAAAACTGTTCCATATCTAGTAATTTGAGTTATTTTTTTTCTACCAATTTCTCCTTGTTCTTTTAGATTTTTAAAATAATCAGACACACCTGTTAACAACTGAACTATTATTGAGGAAGAAATGTAAGGCATTATCCCTAAAGCAAAAATAGCCATTCTTGTTACTGCACCACCTGAAAACATATTAAACATCCCTAATAAACCTTTTTGACTTGATGCCATTACCTCTTTAAGTGCTGATGGGTCTATTCCAGAAAGTGGTACGTAAGTACCTAATCTATAAACTATTAAGAGTAAGAGTGTAAAAAATATTCTATTTCTTAGATCTTTTGCTTGACTAAATGCACCTACTGGATTTTGAGTTTCGCTGGACATAAGAAATTATTTTTTAATTAAATTTAATTTTCCGCCTACTTTTTGAATTTTGTCCTGTGCCTGTTTTGATGCAAAGTGAGCTGTAATATCTAATTTTGTTTTAATTTCACCTGAGCCTAATATCTTAAGTTTAAGATACTTTTTGTTAATAAGGTTTTTATCTTTCAAATCCTTAATGTTTAATTGGTCTTTAATATTGTTCTTTTTGTTTTCAAGAATTTTTTGAATTTTAGATAAATTTAAAATTGCTATATTTTTTTTATTTAATGTCTTGAACCCTCTTTTTGGAAGTCTTCTGTATAGTGGCATTTGTCCACCTTCAAAACTCTTGATTGCCACGCCAGATCTTGATTTTTGTCCTTTGTGTCCTCTTGATGAGGTTTTTCCTTTTCCAGAACCAATACCTCTACCAACTCTTATTTTTTTTTTATTATTTTTTATAAGACTTTTTAATTCCATTATTTAGCCTCTCTCTTTAAGACGATATCTGATATTTTTTTTCCTCTAATAACTGATAAACTTTTTGGTGAATTTTGGGATTTTAAACCGTTTACACAAGCTTTTAATACGTTATGTGGATTTGCTGAACCAAGTGATTTAGCTACAACATCTTGAATGCCTAATACCTCACAAACAGATCTAATGGCACCTCCAGCGATAATACCTGTCCCAGAAGGAGCGGCTCTCATGAATACTTTGCCAGAACCATTTTTACCTTTTACATCGTGGTGTAAAGTTCTTCCTTCTTTTAAAGGTATTTGAATTAAATTTCTTTTTGCTACTTCGGTTGCTTTTTTAATAGCATCAGGAACTTGTTTTGATTTACCTTGACCTATTCCAACTGAACCTTTTTGATTACCAACAACTACTAATGCTGCAAATCCAAATCGGCGTCCGCCTTTTACTACTTTGGTAATTCTGTTTATTGCAACTAATTTTTCTTTTATATCACTTTCTACTTTTTTATTGTCTACCATATTAAAATTTCAATCCATTTTTTCTAAGTATCTCTGCGAATACTTTTACTCTGCCATGATATTTGTTCTCACCCCTATCAAAATAAACTTCGTTTATATTTTTTTCTTTGGCCCTTTTTGCTAAAATTTCACCAACTAGATTAGATTTTTCAATTTTTTTAATTTTACTCTTTTTTAATTCTTTTTCAATTGATGATGCAGAAACCAAGGTTTGTCTTTTTTTATCGTCGATTATTTGGGCTGAGAAATTATTTAAGGATTTTTTTACAGAAATTCTAAACCTGCTATTATTTGTTTTTTTTAATTTGCTTCTGTTTCTGAGTTTTCGCTTTATCTTATTTGATAATTTTTTCATTATTTTTTCTTACCTTCTTTTCTTAAAACATACTGACCTTTTTCTTTAATTCCTTTTCCCTTGTAAGGTTCTACAGGTTTCAAATTTTTGATATCAGCAGCAATTTTTGATACTAAATCCTTATCTACTCCAATTATCTTTATAATTGTTTGTTTTTCCACTGATATTTTTACTTCTTTCGGAATTTTAAAATTAACGTCATGACTAAATCCGATTTGTAAATTCAAATTTTCTCCTTTGATGTTGGCGCGAAATCCAACACCATTAAGTTCTAGCGTTTTTTCATGTCCAGATGAAACACCCGTTATAGCATTATTAATTAAACTTCTGTATGTTCCCCACATTATTGAAGTTTTCTTATCTATTTTTTTATCTAATGGTAAAATACTAAATTTATTTTCGTCTAATTTAGAAGAAAATATCTTATCATTAATTGTTAAATTTTTAGATCCCTTAGGTCCAGTTATAATTAAATTACTTCCTTCAATTTTTATTGAGGACTCTTTAGGTATAACTATATTTTTTTTTCCAATTTTAGACATTAAAAAACCCTACAGATTATTTCTCCACCAATATTCTGTTTTCTTGCTTCAGTATCTGACATGACACCTTTTGATGTTGAGAGTATTGCTAATCCTAAACCGTTCATAACTTTAGGAATGCTTGTTGCTCTCGAATAAACTCTTCTTCCAGGTTTGGAAACTCGTTTAATTTCTTTAATCACTGGATCACCTTCGTAATATTTAAGATTTATCTTAAGCTTTATTTTATTATTTTCGGATTTTTCAATAAAATAATCTTTTATATACCCTTCGTTTTTTAAAATTTCCAAAATATTTTTTCTATAATTTGATGAAGGTATATCTACGGAATTTAAAAGTCTCATTTGACCGTTTCTAATTCTTGAAAACATATCTCCTATTGGATCTGTTAATGTCATAATTCTCCTTACCAGCTAGATTTAGTTACTCCAGGAATTTTACCAGATGAAGCCATATCTCTTAGTGCAATTCTGGATATTCTTAATTTTCTATAAACTCCATGAGGTCTTCCAGATACCTCACATCTGTTTCTAATTCTTATTTTTGCTGAATTTTTCGGTAATTTGTTAAGTTTTAATTGAGCAGAAAATCTTTCAGATAATTCTAATTTTTTATTTTTTATAATCTTTTTCAATTCAGCTCTTTTTTTTGCATACTTTTTAACTAATTTCATTCTCTTTAAATTTTTTTGTATCGCGCTAGTTTTTGCCATTAATACCTCAGTTTTTTTTATTGTCTAAAGGGAAATTGAATTCTTTTAATAACTCTAACGTCCCCTCTTTATTTTTACTTGTTGTAACAACAGTAATGTCCAAACCTCTAATTTTGTCAACTTTGTCAAAATTTACTTCTGGAAAAATTATATGCTCTTTAATACCAAAAGAATAATTGTTTGAGTTATCTACTCCTTTTGAGGTTAACCCTCTAAAATCTTTTATTCTAGGAAGAGCTATATTGATAAGTCTGTCAATGAACTCGTACATTTTATTAGATCGTAATGTTACCTTTGCTCCCGCATTAGTTCCTTTTCTAGTCTTGAAATTAGATATAGACTTTTTAAATTTAGTAATAATTGGTTTTTGTCCAGCTATTAAAGCCATATCGTCTACACATGATTTAAGTTTTTTCCCGTCAGAACCATCTTCACCTAATCCCATATTTAAAATGATCTTTTCAATTTTAGGTACTTCATTTTTATTTTTAAGCTTAAGTTTACTCATAAGTTTATTTATAATATCTTTTTCGTATGTGGCTTTAAGTCTTGGTGTCATTTTTTACCTCCAGCACTTTTCTCTTTTTTGTTCTTATCTAAACTTTTTACGTTAGATATATCAATGAAGTTTTCTTTAGATACTATTCCACCTTTATTATCTTTCGTTGGCTTTAAGTGTTTTTTAATCATATTTACAGATTTAACTTTAATTCTATTTAATTTTTTATTTATTTCCAAAATCTCACCTGATTTTCCTTTGTCTTTACCAGATAAGATTTTAACTTGTATTCCTTTTTTTAAAACCATCTTAAAGCACCTCCGGGGCTAATGATATAATCTTAGTGTGACCTTTGGTTCTTAATTCTCTTGTGACTGGTCCAAAAATTCTTGTCCCGATAGGTTCACCTTTTTCATCTGTCAATACAACTGCATTAGTATCAAATTGAACTTTGGAGCCATCGTCTCTATAAATTTCTTTTCTGGTTCTTACCACGACAGCTTTATGCACAGCTCCTTTTTTGACTTTTCCTTTTGGGATGGCGTCTTTTACACTAATTACAATTATGTCTCCTACTGAGGCGTATCTTCTTTTGGACCCACCCAAAACTTTTATACACTCAACTCTTTTTGCACCAGTATTGTCTGCAACCATTAATTCTGTCTGTACCTGTATCATTTATCTATAACCTGCCAAGTTTTTTTTTTGGAAAAAGGTTTACTTTCAATTATTGAAACCTCCTGCCCTTCTTTAAATTTATTTTTTTCATCATGAGCGTGGTATTTTTTTGTTCTTTTAATTACTTTTTCATAAAATGGATGTTTAAATTTTCTAGTAACTTCAACGATAATAGTTTTGTCATTTTTCGCGCTGGTTATAACTCCTTTTAAAATTTTTTTACTCATTTCGTATTTTTAATTGTTGTGTATAATCTTGCTATACTTTTTTTAATTTCATTATATTGTGCTGGATTTTCAATTTGGTTATTTATTTTTTTAAACCTAATATTAAACAAATCTTTTTTAAGAACTTGTATCTTTTTTTCAGCCTGATCTTTAGTTAATGTTTTTTCTTCTTTTTTTTTGGCCATAAAATTATCTTTTTATAAATTTAGTTTTTATCGGTAACTTAGCGGAAGCTTTATATAATGCTTCCCTTGCAATTTCTTCAGTTACTCCATCTATTTCAAAAATTATTCTACCAGGTTTTACTCTACAAGCGAAATATTCTGGTGATCCTTTTCCTTTACCCATTCTTACTTCAGTTGGTTTTTTTGATACTGGTATATTGGGAAATATTCTAGTCCATACTTTACCAGTTCTTTTCATATATCTAGTTAGAGCTACCCTCGCTGCTTCAATTTGTTTTCCAATTATTCTTTCTGGCTCAATCGCTTTTAAACCGAATTGCCCATAGTTAAGTTTTACAGCTCTAGCCGCTTTTCCATGGATCCTTCCTTTAAAAGCTTTTCTATATTTAGTTCTTACTGGCTGTAGCACTTTTTACCCTTTCTTTTTTTTCCTTTTCAACATCTTTCGCCATTAACTCTCCCTTATAAATCCAAACTTTAACTCCAATTATTCCGTAAGTAGTTAATGCTTCTCCAAATCCATAGTCTATATCTGCTCTTAATGTGTGTGATGGAATGCTCCCTTCTCTCAACCATTCTGTTCTAGCGATTTCATTTCCTGCAAGTCTTCCACTTAGCATTACTTTAATCCCTTTAGCGTTCAATCTCATTGCTGATTGCATAGCTCTTTTCATGGTTCTTCTGTAAGCAATTCTTTTTACTAGTTGCTGAGCAATGTTTTCAGCTACTAAATTTGCATTAAGTTCAGGTTTTTTTATTTCTTTAATATTTACGTTTACATCACTAGAAGTAATTTTCATTATGTTCTTTTTTATTTTTTCTATGTCTGCACCTTTTTTTCCAATCACAAAGCCAGGTCTTGAAGTGTGAATCGAAACAGTACATTTCTTTGATGATCTCTCGATAATGATTTCAGAAACACCTGAATTTACTATATTCTTTTTTATATAGTCTCTGATTTTAAAGTCTTCTATCAAATATTTTCCAAAGTCTTTTTTTTTAGCGAACCATGTAGAGTCCCAGCCTCTATTGATGCCTAATCTTAGTCCAATTGGATTTATCTTTTGTCCCATTATTTATTTTCCTTTTTTTCCTTTTTTTCCTTTTTTTCTTCTAGAACGATTGTTATTCTACTAAATGGTTTTTTTATTGGACTAGCTCTTCCTTTTGCTCTTGGTCTAAACCTTTTCATGACTAAAGATTTTCCAACATAAGCTTCTTTTACAAAGAGATTATCAATGTCATATTGATGATTGTTTTCAGCATTTGAGATTGCTGACTTAACGGTTTTGCTTACTTCTTTAGCTATTCTTTTCCTTGAAAATTCTAGGTCTCTCAGAGCTTTATCTGCTTTTTTTCCTTTGATAAAATTAAGCACTAAAGATAATTTTCTAGGACTAGTTCTAACATTTTTGTTTATTGCTTTTACAAATGTATTATTTTTTTGCATTATCACCTCCTTCTTTTGTAGGTGTTGCTGCAGAAGCAGCAGCTTTTTTATCAGCTGGTGTATGACCTTTAAATANTCTTGTAGGTGCAAATTCTCCCAATTTATGTCCAACCATTTCTTCTGAAATAGTTATTGGTATAAAAGATTTACCATTATGTATCATAAAGCTATGTCCAACAAAGTCAGGAATTATTGTTGAATTTCTTGACCANGTCTTAATAGGTTTTTTATTTGGAGCATCTTTAAGTTTATCTATTTTTTTTAACAAACTTGGATGAACGAATGGTCCTTTCCATACAGATCTAGTCATTATTTTCTCTTCTTTCTTCTAGCTATAATTAATTTATCGCTTCTTTTTGGTCTTCTTGTTTTTAAGCCTTTTGCTGATTGTCCCCAAGGTGATACAGGGCTTCTTCCTCCAGAAGTTTTTCCTTCACCGCCGCCATGAGGGTGATCTACAGGATTCATGGCTACACCTCTAGTTTGAGGTCTTTTACCTCTCCATCTATTTCTTCCTGCTTTACCAATTTTGATATTTTTCTGATCTGGGTTTGAAACAACCCCTATAGTTGCTGTACAAGTGCTGTTAACTTTTCTAGTTTCTCCAGATGACAATCTTAATATTGCATAATCTCCATCATAACCAGATAATACTATTGAAGAACCAGCAGATCTTGCCAGCTTTCCTCCATTTCCAGGTATTAATTCTACATTGTGTATAGATGTTCCTGGAGGTATATCTTTAAGCTCTAAAGAATTGCCAATTTTAATTTCTACATTTTTTCCTGACTTGATTTTATCGCCTATTTTTAAATCTTGAGGACAAATAATATAAGATTTTTCTTTATCATCGTAGGTTATTAAAGCTATATAGGCTGTTCTATTTGGATCGTATTCAATTCTTTCAACAGTAGCAGAAATATTTTTCTTTTTTCTAAAAAAATCAATAACTCTAAATTTATGTTTAGAGCCACCTCCCATATGTCTTGAGGTGATACGTCCATTGTTGTTTCTACCTCCTGTAAAATTTTGACCACGTGTTAATGGTTTGTAAGGACCACCTTTCCATAAAGAACTTTTATTAACTATTACTGTTCCTCTTGTAGATTTTGTGTAGGGTTTAAATGTTTTTAAAGTCATTTTAAATTCCTGTTGTTAAGTCAATACTCTGACCTTTTTTAAGTGTTATAATTGCTTTTTTGTATCCTTTTTTATATGATTTTCTTCCTTGTTTAATTTTTAGTTTAGTCTTTTGATTAATTATATTGACTTTTACAACGTTAACTTTGAATAATTTTTCTATATTTTTTTTAATATTTTTTTTATTAGCTTTGCTGTGAACTTTAAAAACAGTTTTGTTTTGCTCTGACAAAATTGTTGCTTTCTCTGTTATTATTGGATTTCTGATAGAGTCTATGTGGTTAATTTTTTTCATTTAGTATCCTGTCTTGTATTTTTTTTACTGATGAAGAAGTTACTAATACGTTTTTATATTTAAATAAATCATAAATATTAGCGCCTTCATGTTTTATTAATTTTAAATTTTTTATATTTCTAGCTGATTTAATAATATTTTTTAATGAATCTGAATCAGAAATTATTAATACATTTTCCAACTTATTTTTAACTAAAAATTTATTAAATTCTTTAGTTTTTTTTACTTCTTTTTTAACGTCAGCTAAAATATATAGGTTTTTATCCATATTTTTTTTTGATAATGTTTGAGCTAATGCAAGTTTTCTTACTTTTTTATTAATCTTTTTAACTTTATAAACATTACCTTTTGGCCCATGCGCAACACCACCACCTACAAATAAAGGGGCTTTTTTACTAGCATGTCTTGCACCTCCACTACCTTTTTGTGCAACAATTTTTCTAGTAGAACCTTTAATTTGATTTCTTTGTTTCGTCTTAGCTATTCTTGGTTTCGCATGATTTAATTGCCAATCAATAACAAATTTGATCAATTTGTAGTTAACCTTTAGTTTAACTATTTTATCAGAAACCTCTATAGCATCTGATTTTGAACCATCAATATTTAATAGAGGAAATTTCATTTATTTTTTTCCTTTACTAGCTTGAGCTTTTTTTAATTTAGCTTCATACTTTTCATTTATTGTTTTCTTTCTTATATTTTTAATAGACTCTCTAAGAAAAACAGTTGTGTTTTTTGACCCTGGTATTGAACCTTTTAAATATAATAAACTATTTTCTAAATCTGATTTAATAATCTCTAAGTTAAGCATTGTTCTTAGTTTATCACCCATATGCCCTGCCATTTTTTTTCCCTTAAAAACTTTACCTGGATCTTGTCTTTGACCTGTAGATCCGTGAGATCTGTGAGATACTGAGACACCATGAGAGGCTCTTAAACCACCGAAATTCCATCTCTTCATTACTCCAGCAAAACCTTTTCCTATAGTTTTTGATCTAACATCAACAAACTTTTTATCTTTAAATATTTCTAAGCCTAGTTCGTTTCCTTCTTTAAATTGTTCATTGTTTTCTACTCTAAATTCTTTTAATATTTTTTTTGGTTCTGTGTTTTTTTTGCTGAAATATCCTTTCATTTGTTTAGAAAGTTTAGAAGTTTTTAAATTAAAAAATCCAAGTTTAATTGCATTGTATCCTCTTTTGTCCTTTGAAATTACATCTAAAACCCTTCCCTTTTCAACTTTGATCACAGTTACGGGCACAGATTGACCACTTTTCATAAACTCACGTGTCATACCAATTTTTGTTCCTATTAATCCTATGCTCATAATTATATTTTTATTTCTATATCTACCCCTGAAGCTAAATCTAGTTTCATTAAAGCCTCAACTGTTTGTGGCGTTGGTTCAATTATATCAATTAATCGTTTGTGAGTTCTGGACTCAAACTGCTCTCTGCTCTTTTTATCTATGTGAGGTGATCTTAAAACTGTATATCTCTCTATTCTAGTAGGGAGTGGAATTGGTCCTTTAACTTGAGCACCAGTTCTTTTTGCTGTATTTACAATTTCCTCAGTTGATAAATCAAGTATTTTATTGTCGTAAGCTCTTAAATGTATTCTTATATTTTGATTGTCCATATTATGCTAATTTTTTTGTTACTTCGTCTTGAACGTTTTGTGGCACTTTATCATAATGACTAAACTGCATTGTATATTGTGCTCTTCCTTGCGTCGATGATCTTAAATTATTTATATAGCCGAACATATTAGCTAAAGGAACTGTTGCATTTATTGCTGTAGCGTTTCCTCTTGCTTCAGTTGATGCAACTTGACCTCTTCTACTATTTAGATCTCCTATTACATCGCCCATAAATTCCTCAGGCGTAACAACCTCGACTTTCATCATTGGCTCTAATAATTTTAA
>NHIU01000036.1 GCA_002169755.1 Candidatus Pelagibacter sp. TMED197
AATATAGTTAGATTATCTTGATCATTCATAACGTTCAATATTTGAACATGATATCCTTGATCTCACTTACTGTCAATAATGCTTTGATTTAGTGAATTTTAAAATCCAATTTTTTTCCCAATTTTCGGAGGTTAAAATGTATTTTTTGCAAAAAGACTCTCTTACTTTTTGTACTCTTTTTTCATTCCACCAGCCTGACAGATCATAATTGTTTTTTTTAAGAAATTTTATAAGGTTTTTATAATCGTAAAAAAAGATTTTGGCCTTTTCAAGTTTAATTAAATCCTTTTTTGCTTTTTTGTTAAATTCGATTAATTTCTTATTTGAAAAAATTAAAGTTGGCTTGTTCATAGAAAGCGCTTCCAAAGCAGTAGTATTAAAGTGGTTAATTATCAAATACTTAGCTTTCTTAGCCATATAATAAAAGTTTTTTTTATGCTCATCAATTTTTAAATTGTTTATTTGTTGAAAATATTCATTATCTCTCCAGGTATTTTGTAGAGGGGGCAATCGAAGAATTATTGGAGTTTTTTTTATTACATTTAAAATTAAGTTATATGACTCTTTCATGGAATAATCTTTGATGAATTCTAAATTCTTGAAGTAGGATAGTGTATCATATGATGGAGATTGAGACACAAATAAACAATAATTTTCAATATTATTATATTTGTTTAAAATTTTATCATTTGGTGATGGCAGCGCCATAACTTTTTTACCTTGCCACCCCCATGATATAAAATAATCTGATATTGACCTCTCAACTTTTTCAGGGAAATAACTTTTCTCTTGGCCATAAGCTCCACCATGTTGATATGCCATAAATTTAGATTTAAAAAGATTATTTATTAAAAATTTTACAAATCTTAAGTCTCTTCTTTCTGAAAATTTTTTAGAAATTATAACATCATTTTTATCTTTTGAATTTTTGATTTTTTTCTTTCGATATTTATAATGTTTAATCAAATGATAGTAATCATTTGGAACATACTCATATAAATTTTTTAAAATTATTTTTTCAAAAATTTTTGTTTTCGTTCTTTTCATATAAATTTTTTTATTTTGAAATTTGTTACCATTAATTTTATTTTTTAAAAAAAATAAATATGAAAATTTGAATTTGCTTTTTAAAATTAGTCTTAAAATGTTTGAAAATTTGAAAACATCGTCATGTAAATATATATTTTTATTGTAAAAGAGTTTTGAAACGAAAATTGATAATTGAGAGAAAAGAAATTTTATTAAATTAAAAAATTTGAATTTATTATCAATTTCTTTGGNGTAAACAAATTTATTTATATATTTAAAATCTGAACTTTTAATATCTAATATATCTACATTTATAATTTCTCCTATATTTTTTAAAATTTTTAATTGAAGAATTGTAGCATTAGGAAAAAATAAAAATTTATCTTCTTCTGTAATTTCTTTATCATATAGATTTATTAGTGCAAAATTAGGGTATTTTTTTTTTATAGCTAATAGTAATTTATAATTATAAAGATTAATTGAAGTATATGATGAAAGCCATCCACTAAAAATTAAATTATGAAATTTATCATCAATTTCGAATGAAAATGTTTTTTCAATTTCAGATTTAATTTTTTTAAGTAATTTATTTGATGTTTTATTACAAATTTTCAAATTATTAGATAATTTTTGTTTTGTGTCATTAACTTTAAAGTATTTGCATTGATAATTTTTTTTTAAAATTTCTTTTTTCGTAACTGGATTTAAAAAATTATCTATAAAAATTATATTATTTTTATTAATACCATTTATTTTGTTTTTTAAAAATATCATTAATTAATTCTCTAATTCTTGATAATTTTTTTTATTAATGTTTATNCCAATTTCATTTTTAATCTTAAAAAATGTATCTTTGTAAAACTTTGTTTTAGACAAAAAGATATCTTTAAGTTTTTGTTCCAAATCAATTTCTNAAGTAGGTTTTAAAATTGGAAATTTATTTTCCAAGNAATCTAAATANTTTTCAGCGTTATTAAGCTCACTTTTAAGTATTATTACAATATTGTTATACAAAACAGCATCTGTAATGACTGCTGAGTGCATTGTAATTACACAACAATTTTCGTCTAAATCTGACTTTAAATCACCTTTAGACCAATTCCAATTATTTGGTAATTGTTTACAATTTAATTTTCTTAAAAGATTTAAATTATTCAAATAAGGATGTGATCTAATAGTTACCTTTAGCTTTAATCTCTCCTGCAAAAAATTATTAATTTTTAATATTTTATTTAATATTTCATAATTTGACTCAGGATAAAGCGATAGAATTACTAACATATTTTTATTAAATTTTTTTGATATTAAGTCTTTAAAGTTTTCTCTTTGCAAATCTGATATCACCTTAATCCTGTTTTCTGGCAAACCTTGTTGAGCTAAAATCTTTTTACAGATGTTGCTGGAACAAGCTACGTAATCTGGTTTTGATTTGCTTTGCCATTCTTTAGTAGAAGATTGATAAGGTAAAAAATTTATTGAATGTAACGAATGATAGTAACCTACAGATTTGCTTTTTATCTCTAAATTTTTTAGACCATATCTAATAGGATGTTCATAACTTTGGTTCTGATAATGATCGAAAAACTTAATAGAAGTTACATTTTTGCTCCAATTTTTTATTGCCGGTACATAACGTAAATAAATTGCTGACTTATTTGTTTTTAAAGCCATGAGCTTTTCGTATTTAATTAAATTAATAATTTTGTGATTAGGATAAAGAATTTTTTCACTTATTGAAAAACAAGAAATGATCGAATACTTAATACATTTATAATAATCAATTATATTAAGCCAATCTTCAGGAATAAAAGAATTTCTTGCTCTTAGATTGTAATAAAGTTTTTTTTTTTCTTTTAAACTACTGTAAAACCAAGGCAAACTTATAACTTGTTTGCCTTTTTTCTCTAACCAAGCTGGGAAATCACCGTAGTATCGGCTTTGAACTACTCCTTCTTTGAACTTGGAAGAATTTATTAAATCATGAAATAAGTACACTTCGCCTTCTAAATATTTTTTTTTTTGTTTTGATAGGAAAGAAAAAAAGTAATGAATTTTAAAGTAATAAAATATCTTTAAGTAGTTAAAAATCCCTCCCAAAATTAAAAAAATTTTTTCTAAAAGTAATAATAGGGGTAAGAACTTTGGAACATTCAATTTGTTACTATCATTTAAATTATCAATCAATAGTTTTATAAAGTGATAATTTTCTGAGGTAATTGTAATGCTTTTTTCATGTTTTTTATTATTTTCTATATACTCTTTTATTGATGAAAGTTGAGAAATACTATTAAAAAAAATCGAAGACAAATTGCTTTTTGATGCAATACTATTCATCCACCAAAAAATAGAGTCATTGTAATATGAGTTTTGTTCGTCTAGCCAGTGTAAAAATATTTTTTTTTCTTTAATTATATTTTTTAAGTTCTCTTTGCTTAAAGATATTCTGTAGGTTTTATCTTTTTTTTTTTCTAGAGAAAGTAATTTTAAATAACTTGAGCCAAAATAAATCCATTTTTTTTTTTCTTTTCTGCTAAATAGTCGATGCTCTAAATTTAAAATCACAATTAAGCTTTAACAATATTTCTTATTTTATTTCCTTTAAGGAAAGATAGCATATTCTCAGAGGCTTTTTCTCTCATTTCCTTGATGGATGAAGCTGAGTAATATCCTGCATGAGGATTAATTATAATTTTATCGCTCAATTCATCATTCGTATTTTTCCAAACTTTTATCAAGCTATCTGATTCTTTTGGTGGTTCTTCAGGCAAAACATCCAATCCAACACCTGATAATTTATTACTTTTTAAGCCATCTAAAATTATATCTAAATTTTCTATAATTGCTCCTCTTGCAGTATTAATTAAAATTGTGTTTTCATTTAAAGTATTTATAAACTCTTTATTGATCATTTTATTTGTTTCTTTGGTTAAAGTAGCATTTATAGAAATAATTGTAGAATTAGATTTTAAATCATTTAAACTATTATATCTTTTCAGGCCTAAAACTTTCTCATATCCGCTGCTAACATAGGGATCAAAAAAACCTATTTTCATACTAAATTGTTTCATTCTTAATGCTAACGCGCTTCCAATTCGACCTAATCCAATAATCCCCAGTTTATGATCAGAAGTTCTTAATATAGGAGATTTCTTGTTTATATTTACAACTTCACCTTGCCAATTTCCAAAATGTAGTCTGGTCTTGTTATTGTATAGTTGAATTTTTCTTAACAAATTTAAAATTAAGGCACTAGCAGTGTCGGCCACTTCGTCAACACCATAATCTGGCGTATTAGCAAAAGTTACATCATATTTTTTAATTGTTTTTAAATCAATATTATCTGTACCAACTCCATACCTGATTATCGCAACTTTTTTTTTTAATTTTTTAAAAGTTAATTCACTTATTTTTGCATGCCAAACTAATAATCCATCTGCTTGTTCAATTTCTTTTGGAAATTTATTTTCATCCTTTTCATTTAAACAAGTAATTTCTGCACTATCTTTGAAGATTTTTTTTTCAATTACTGGGTCATTAATATAATCAGTTATAAAAATTTTTTTCATTTAATTTTTTTTATATGACTAAATATTTCATGAATAATTCCAGTATCGTTTTGGTAGCAAATAAAGTTGATACCGAGTTTTTTTAGAAACTTAATTTCATTATAATTTCTGGCTATAGAGCCTACTCTAATTTTGTGATTTTTACAGATTTTAACGATTTTTTTTACTGCTTTTATAACTTTTGGATCATGCCATTCAGGTTTCAAATTTAAGGAAGACGTAAAATCATAAAGCCCAAAATAAATTAAAGATATATCTTTAGCAAAATTCAAGCAAATATCTTCCAAGGCTTCTAGTCCTTTAGAGCCTTCTATTAATAAACCAATAAATATTTTTTTATTTATTGTTTTTTTTTTGTTATCCGAGTTGTTATGATTGAAGTCAAAAGCTGCTGTGTAAGGGCTTAATCCTCTATCTCCCTTTGGTTTAAAATATGAGCATGAAACTGCAAATTCAGCGTCCTCATAAGAAGAAATTTGTGGAATTAAAATCCCAGTAGGATTAAGATCTAAACACCTTTGTATCTCAATTTTATTTAAATTACTTACTCTTATAAGGGACATACAGTTTTTTTTAATAATTTTATTTAGAATATTTGTGCCATTAAAGTCGTGAGACCCATGTTCCCTGTCAATAATAAGGTAATCCAAATTTTTAGAGATTATCTCAGTAATATTTGGACAAGTATTCAATGAAAAGGTTCCAATTAAATTTTTTTTATTCATATTTCCAATTATTTTTAAGCCATACCTCTATAGCGGTTTTCTGCCATTCTTCATCTATATCAAATCCGTAAGAGTTTTTTAAAGGGTAGCTTTTTTTCCCCATCCACTGAAAAGGTTGCATGCCCTCACTCATATTCTCAAAAACACGACTTCTTATTACTTGCACACTTAAATCACAAAAATAAACATCTCCTTGGCTAGATCGAATTGAACTAACATTACCAATCAAATTTAAGGGAATAAATGATTCAATTTTATCATTATTAATTTTTCTTGCTCTGGTTGGACTAAACATATTGTATTTACTAACAGAAAAAGCCGAGTCATAAGTTTTATCTTCCGACAATTTTTTTATACCTTCTAAAATTAAATCAATTGAAATAGCTGGATTATTAGCAAAAAGCAAAACTATAATTTCAGGTTTTTTTTTAATTTTTATTATCTCTTTATACGCGTGGACTAAAACATCTTCGGTTAAAGAGTCAGGAGTGGCGAGATTCGGAGGCCTTTTAATGAGATTGGCAGAATATTTAGATCCAATCTTTGAAATAGTTTCACAATCAGTTGAAACAAAAATATTTTTTATGCCTATTTTTGTGGCAGCTTTAAATCCATATTCGCATGATGGCAATCCATTTATATTCATTATATTTTTTCCAGGAAATCCAGTACTTTTTTTCTTTCCTATCAATAATGCAAATATTTTATCTTTATCCATTAATTTTACCTTTTGTTTAAAACAAATTTTGCTATATCCACAACTCTATTACTATAACCCCACTCATTATCATACCAAATGATCATCTTTAATAGATTGGATCCTATAACCTCAGTAAAATTTGCATCGACAATTACTGATTTAGATGTTCCTAGATGGTCTGAGGATACCAAAGGTTCCTCTTGATAACCAAATATACTGTTTTTTGAAGAGGACAACTGTTTAAAGTGATTAGAAACAATTTCTTTTGAAGTTTTAGATTTTAATTTAATAGTAATATCAGATGCACACACAATTGAGGTTGGAACTCTAAAAGACATTCCAGATATCTTACCATCCAAATTTTTTATACATTTTGTCACTGCTTTAACTGCAGTAGTTTTTTTGGGAATTAGATTAGAAATGCTATCTCTCCCTAACGAATAATTTTTCCAATTATGTCCTGGATTTGAAACAGATTTTAACGAACCATCTAATAAATTTTGATATGATAATCTAGGATGTAAAGTAGTAATGTACCCTCTTTCAATTCCAAATTTATTTTCTAATTGACTTAAAACTGGTCCTAGCGCTGAAGCGTCACATATACTCGAACTAATTACATGATGTTTTTTGCTATCATAATTTTTTTCATTAACACCAATTATTAAGGTATAATCTATATTTTTATCTGGGGAGTGAGTGATTAAAACTTTTGACAACTTTTTTCCTAAAATTTTTTTGGAATTCAAAGTATTGTTTTCTACTCCTGAAGCATCAATGACAAGATCTATCTCATGTTTAGACCACGGAACTTCATTGATCAAACTTTTAGAATAAAAGTTAATATTTTTTCTATTTATTGTAATTATATTTTGTTTTTTAAATTCAATGTTATGATTAAATTTTCCATAAATCGTATCGTACTTAAGTAAATACGAAAGATTTTTTGTGTCATTATCGATATCATTTATCGCAGCTACCTCGATATCTTTTGAATTAGATATAATTCTAGTTATGGCTCTTCCAATTCTGCCAAAGCCATTAATGCCAATTTTAATCATTTTTATTTATGTTCAATAGTTGAACGATAAACAAATTTAGAGCAATAATCAATTATAAAATTATTTATATTAATTTCGAATCTAGTAGATTTTTATATGCCTGGTTTATATTTGGGGAGCATATGTGTAATTTTTTACAATTATTTATAAAATACCTAATTTCGCTTAAAAATAATAAATTTCTATGAAATTTGTCATATTTTATTATTTTCATTTTTTTATTACGATAGATTTTAAGTATATTTTTTAAATAGAAAAACTTTATAATCATTTTAGTACCAGAAATTTTTAAAAATCTTTCTTCGTTTTTTTGCAAATAATCCAAGTGAACAAAGCCACTTATATTTTTTTTAAACTCTAACATTATATTTGTAGAAGTTTCTGTTTGAATTTTTAATCCTATTTTATTTTTTATTATTAAGCTTTGTTTAATCTTTCCAAAAAAAAATTGCATTAAATCTATATCATGACTTAATGTTAGCGTGCTTCCTCCACCTTTGATTTTTTGAGCAGCATAACTCTTTTTATAATTTTCATTAGGATGCCAGTTAGGTAAAAATTCTCCCCACTCACAGTAAAAATGATAGATATCTCCGAAACTTTTTTTTAAAATCATTGATTTGATTTTTTTTATAGCTGGATGGAACCTCATCATATATCCAACCATATTAATTAATTTTTTTTTTGTAATAATATTAATCAATTTTTTGACTTTATCTTTTTTATCGCACAGAGGTTTTTCTATAAATAAATGACATCCTTTGCTTGCGCAATAAATAGCTGTATCAATGTGCTTATTTGTTTCATTGGTAATCAATGCAATTTTAAAATTATAATTTCTAAAAGCATCTTGAATTTTTAAAAAAGTTTTAGGTTTGTAACTTCCAATTTTAAGTTTTTTTCTGTTAGTAAAAAAAACTATATTCTTATATCCTAAATTAATAAGATTTTTAGCATGCCTGATGCCGATTGATCCTGCTCCACAAATTAGTATAGTTGATTTTTTATTAATCAAAATATTTGAATTTTCACCTTAAATTTATTAATTATCAAGTTCAACTATTGAACAATAGACAAAATTAATCTATTTTTCAATTATTAAACTAAATGAATCTTTATGAAAAAAGAACGTTTTTGGATTTTCATACCTGCACGATCAGGCTCAAAATCCATTAAAAATAAGAATATAGTTAAAATTCAAGGTAGGCCATTGTTAGCTCATTCTATTTTAATAGCAAAAAAACTTAAATTCATAGGAAAGGTAATTGTCTCGTCAGACTCCAAAAAATATTTAAACATTGCACAAAAATATGGAGCAGATTTTCTTCATTTAAGATCTAAAAATTTATCGTCAGACAAAACAGAGGATATTGCTGTATTTAAAGGGTTTTTAAAAGATATTAAAAAACTTAAATTAAATCCTCCAGATTATTTTATACACTTGAGACCTACTACTCCCTTAAGAAAGACCAATATATTAAGAAAAGGAATTAATTTATTTTTAAAAAATAAAAATAAATATTCAGCTATGAGATCTGTAAGCCCAATGATTTTTCCATCCCAAAAAACATTTAAAATCAGAAAAAAAAAATTATGTTCAGTAGTAAATAACGACTATAATTTAGATAGTCTTAACAAGCCCAGAAACTTTTTTGAAAAATCTTTTATACCTAATGGATATATTGATATTATTAAAACTAAGAATATTAAAAAAAGTATAATTCACGGTAAAAAAGTTTTACCTTTTGTAATTGATCGTTTAGTACCAGACATTGACAATAAAAAAGATTTATTATTCTTAAAATTTTTAATTAAGAATAGAAAAAAATTATATTAATTTTTTTTTTTTAGATATTCAAACAATTTTACTTGATCGCATTTTTCAATACACTTATGTCCTTTTGGGAATTTCCCAGTTATATGCATGTGTCTTAACTTTTGATACTCATCTCCATTCCAAATATCATTAATTGATTTTTCTTTTACGTTGCCTAGAACTATTTCGTCATTTGAAATTTGTGTACAAGGCACTACATTTCCCTCTGCCATGACTGTCGCTGAAGTCCATGGAAATTCACAATATTGTTGAGCATAATGAGAATTATTTTGCATATCTTTATTTTGTTCAAATAACCATCTATTATCCTGACTTTTGATATATGCGAACACATCTTTTCCTTTCCAAAAATTTAAAAATTGATCATGTTTTTTTTTACTTTTCGTGTCGTTATCAATTGCGATCATGCATGGTACTAAAATTGTCTTAAAGCCTCTTTGCTTTTTTATTTCAATAAGCTCGTGAATTTTTTTGATAGACTCGTTATAATTGGCTTTTTTGCCTCTAATTGTTTTAATTTCGTCGTCATCCATTGCATCTAAAGAGAATTTTAAAACTGTTAAACCAGCCTCCATTGCTTTTACTGCTTTTTCAACTGTCATTGTAGCTGGAGTGCATGAGAAATAGGTTGGAATATTTCTTTTTTTACAAGCTTCTAATCTTTTTATTAAATATTTATCTAAAAACGGTTCTCCATAACCATGTAAAATTAAACATCTTGAAACAACAGAGAAATAAAAACCATTTTCTGAAACTTCATTGGGTTTAAATTTTGCATCATTTTCTAACCAATTCCAAAAATCTTTTAAATTTTCAGTTTTATGTACTGAAACCTTATCAAGTAAATTTTCAAAAAGCTTATCATCTATCCAAATATTTTTACGTTTCATATATATTGTTCTAGCGCAAAATACACACTTCATATTACAATAGTTAGTTGTTTCAATATTGAAGATTGTTGGCGTTTTATTTCTTAAAAATTCTAATTCTTTTTCTATTTGACTAACGTCATTGGCAGATAATTTTCCGGAAGTTATATTTTTTTTTACCGAGTAAGATTTTTTATAAAAGCTAATATCAAACATTTTTTATTATAACCAGTATCTCATTTTTTTACTCATTTTTTTTTCTTCCATTAAATATCTTTTTTTACCATCTCCTAGTGTATTTGGAATTTTTCTCAATAAACTGGTCAAACTTTCAATGCCAGACTCAGCTAAAGACGCAGATTGATCAGTACCAAAACTCGTTCTATCAAGAGTAATGTGCCGTTCAATATAATCTGCACCTAAAAAATAAGCTGTTATACTGGGGCTGACACTTTTTTCATGCCCACTATATCCTACTTCACTTTTAAATTTTTTTTTTAATGTTTTAATAAAATTCAAATTTAAAATATTTTCCTCACAAGGATATATGGATACACTATGCATCAGAACAAATTTACATTTATTTTTTTTAAATATTTTTACAGCTTTTTCAACATCTTCCATCTTGCACATCCCAGTTGATATAAAAGTTTTTTTTTTTTGTTTTGCTACGGCTTCGAGTAAATGTAAATTTGTAATCATTGCAGATGCTATTTTATTATATTTAAAATTTAACTTTTTCATTATTTTAAGGCTATTAACATCCCAACACGAAACAAACATATCTATACCGATTTTTTTTGAAAATTTATTTAAGGATTTAAATTGTGAAAAACTTAATTCTATTTTTTTCTTATATTCTAAGTAAGATATATTTCCCCAAGGTGTTTCTCTAATCAGGTATTTTTGTTTTTCAGGAATACAAATATCTAGATCTCTTTTTTGAAATTTTATAGCATCGAAATTATATTTTTTAGCCAAACATATGAGTTTTTTTGCTTTTTCAAACGATCCATTGTGATTGATGCCACCTTCGGCTATTAAAAATACTTGTTTCCTTTTTTGTTTTTTTTTTAAATTCATTCTATTTTTAAATTAACTGATTATTTGTTTTATATTTTTTTGATAAATTATAAGAAAGTTTCAGTGTTTTTAAGTGTTTTTTTTTATTTAAATACTTAGTTTTTGATTGGTAAGCTACAATATTTTTAAGTTGTTTCATAGATGAACAGCCTACTAAAACTGTAGATATAAATTTATAAGATAAAATAAAATCAAGTGAAAATTTCAATAAATTTTTTTCTTTAATTCTTAATTCTTTTTTTAAATATTCAGTTTTAAGAATTTTTTTTTCAAAATTTTTTCCAAAAAAATATCTAGATCGTTCATCAAAACTGTTAAATTTTGTTTTTTTATTGATGTTGCCTGCTAATATGCCGCTATTAAGAGGAGATCTAACAATAAGTCCTTTATCATGCTTGGCAATAAGTTTTAATAGATCAATATCATCAGTATTTAAGATATTGAACAATACTGAAAAGCAATCAATTTTTCTATTTTTTATAATTTTGTCAAAATTCTTTTTGTTTCCAATTACAATCCCGCTATACCGTATTTTACCCTTTCGTTTTAATTCTTCTAAAAAACTCAATAAATTTTCTTTTACTATTGTCTCATAACTGGGTTTATTAAGCATAAATACATCAATTTTTTCCATTTTTAAATTTTTTAAGGATTTATCAAGCTGAGTTTCGAGATATTTTTTATCGAAACACCTCGACCCATCAGTCTTTCTTCCAGCTTTTGTAGAAATAACAATCTTCTCTTTTTGTTTTTTTTTCAACATACCTAATATTTTTTCAGTATCTCCGTAGCCATCTGAAGTGTCAAAAAAATTAATTTTTTTTTTTATTGCGTGTTCAATTATAGAGAAAACTTCTTTTTCAGATTTGTAGCCATAATGTTTAGTGTTTTTTGTTTGTGAAAGTTGGGATAAGCCTAATCCTAATTCCGATACCTGAAATGAATTTTTACAAAAAGTTCTTAGATTCATTTAATTTTTGAAATTTTTAAAATTCTTCATGTTGAGAAGTCCTTGTGATTTTTACACAAACTCTACACATGTTTTCCTTATACCATTCATTGTTTTTATGTTTAATTCTTAAATTTTTCATTTTTTTTCCGTTCCAACATTCTTTGATGGTGTCTCCTTTTGAAATATCCCCTATAAAAAAATCATTATTGTGAGGTCTTACTGGCATTCCACATGGAGATATTTTTCCATCTTCTTGAATAATAGGTGTTTCCCAAGGAGCGTTACAAAAGAATGGTTTTTCACCTTTATATTTTTCCTCAAGTTCAGTTTCAGTTAAATTTGTATCATCATCTGGCTTCTCAAAATTTTTAAAGTTTAAACATCTTTGAAAAGTTATCACATTAATACCCTCTTGTTTTGACCAAAAATCAAAAAAAGCTTTTTTTTCAGAAAAATTTTCTTTTTGCTCTACAAAACTTACTCTTACTCTTAAATAAGAAGCTTTCATTTCTTTTTTAATTTTAAGAAAATTTAAAATATTTTTTACTACTTTTGTGTATTTTCCACCAACTCGAAGAATTTCATAAGTTTTTTCTGACGCGGCATCTATTGAGAAGTTCATTTTTTTTATACCAAAATCAATTAATTTTTTTGCATTTTTTTCATTAACCATCATTCCGTTGGAGTGTAGCCAAGTTTCCAAAAGACCAGCCTTTTTAGTGTCCTCTAAATATTTGAAAAATTTAGGATGCATAAGTGACTCTGCCTCATGATCCATTTGCATCGAAGGAAGTTTGTTTTCCTTAATTTCTTTTAATATATTATTCCAAATTTCGTCTTTCATGTGTCTGCTATCTCTAACTAATAAGTCTGATGTATATCTCGGGCAAGCAGGACATTTTAAATTGCAATAGTAAGTGGGCTCTAACTCTATATTCAATGGAAAATCAGTTACTAATTTTCCTTGGGTAGCTTCATTCCATTTTTTTCTATAGTTTTTATACTCTTCAGTTTTGTAAACAGGGTGTTCTTTCCAAGAAGGATCGATTTCGAATTCTTTTATCCTGCTGCTCCATAAATTATCTTTATTTGTGTTTGTCATAATTTAGTTCAAATATTCTATTTCCTTTGGGAATGCCTATTCCTAAGTGCTTGTAAGCTATATTTTAAAGATTTAATTAAATAATTAAAATCTTTGTTAGGCATCCACACATGGAACGGAAAAGATACCATATTGTCGTAAAATTGATCAGTACTTTTACAATTAATTTTTTTTATACCCATTTTCTTAAATAAATCGTATCTATAAAGAGGATAATATTGAATTGCACATTTAATTTTATATTTTCTGTAAAGTAGTCCTATTAAATCATCTCTATTAATATTCTTAAAAGGCTTATAATAGGCACTTAACAAATGATAAACATGCCTTGTTCCTTTAAATTCTTCATTAAAATCTAATTCTTTAAAATTTTTAAGTGCATTAATGATTTTTTTTGCTCTTTGAATTCTTATCTTATTCAAATTATCAAGTTTTTTTAACATGACTATTCCGGCTCCACATTGCACTTCACTTAGAGTAAACTTAAATGGCCATTGATTTTTAATATCTAAATCTAAATTGCCCATAGCTGGTAACCAATATTGCTTTCTTTTGTGTTTAAAATCAATGTGTCCGTTGTGGCGTAATCCTCTAACTTTTTGAGCTAATTTATTATCCTTAACATAAATCATGCCTCCCTCACCTAGAGTGGTAATGTTCTTTTGAGCATGAAAAGAATAACAAGAAAAATCTCCCATTGTACCACTTTTTTTTCCGTTTAAATTAGAGCCAATTGATTGAGCGCAATCTTCAATAATTTTAATGTTCTTTTTTTGGCATAATCTTTTAATTGAATTAAAATTGACAGTATAACCATATAAATGAACGATAACTATTGCCTTTGTTTTTTTGGTGATCTTTTTTTTTATATCATTTATGTCAATCACTCTTGTTCTAAAATCAATATCTGCCCAAATTAATTTTGCTCGATTTCTTGCAAAAGGAATTGCAGATGCACAATAAGTGTGAGCTGGGATTATAACTTCGTCTCCTTTTTTTAAATTTAAGAGTATTGCTATTATCTCTAAAGCTGCAGCAGCAGAGCTCACTGCAAATACATTTTTTTTTTTAATATAATTTGAAAAATTTTTTTCAAATTCTTTTAAATATTTACCTTGCGTTAATGGATCTGCATATTTAATTATTTTTGTTAAATAATTTATATCTTTATTAGAATACTGGTGAGCTCGTCCACTCCAATCTATTTTGAGATGTTTATCTTTCATATTGTTCAATTTTTGAACATGTTAACCTTGATCAACTAAACTGTCAACAATGTATGGAACTCGTTTAATGTAGCTGCTTTAGTTTTTTTAAATTCTCTTTTACTTTTTTTCTGTAAATAGACATTTTTCTTTTATTTACTTTAGCATCTAAAGTTTTAAAGCTTATTACTAAGCCCTCTCTGTCCATATTAGATGTATTTTTCTTACTTCCATGTATCACTGCGCTATGGTGAATAATAAAGTCTCCAGGTTTAAGTTTAGGTGTAATTTTTTTAAGATTAATTTTTTTAATTATTTTGTCTGGAACCTTTTGAGAACTTCCAGGTGCATAAGAAAGTTCGTGATTTAAGATACCTAATTTATGAGATTTTTTTATATAACAAACAGCACCATTTTTGCTATTTGACTCTGTGCATGCTAGCCAAAGATTTAGTGCTTTGTCATTATTTACAATATTCCAATAATAATTGTCTTGATGAAAAGGAGACATCATTCCAGTTTTTTTAGGTTTAAGGAAAAGTTCAATATTTCTAACTTTAACATTGCTTTCAAGTATATCACTTACAATATTTTTCAATTTTTTATTTTGAGCAAATTTTACTAAAATATTTTTCTTTTTTAAAACTCGATCTAGATGATGTACAGTGTTGACTTTTCTGTCTTTGGTAAAATGCTCAGGAATTTTTTTCAATTTTGCATTTTTAATTTTTTTTATTTCTTTTCTTAAGATAGCTATAGAACTTTTTGGAAAAGCTTTTTTGACAACGCAAAAGCCGTTCTTAAGGAACTCTTGTTTGTATTTGTTATTTTTTTTTTGGTACATTTTGTTTTCAATATAAACTATTTTGTTAGATCCTACAATTTTAAATTAAATGTAGGTCATTGAATTATTTTCTTTAAAGTTTCTTTAAATGTTTTAATTGGCTTGGAGTTTCTTGAAGAGTACAGATCACAAAATCTCCGTAAAGTTTTTTGAGTGTTATCGCTCTTCCACCAATTATCAATATTTTTATAATTTAAATTAATAAATTCTGCCAAATCATTAGGATTATCATACATAAGTCCCTGATTTTTTAAGGATTTAAATAAATTTATATCCTTTTTTGAAATAAATTTATTATTAAAATCCATGAATAAAATTGATGGAATGTTGAGATTTAATGCTTCTAAAAATAAAGTGGACTCAAGTGCGGTGTGTATTAATAGCCTGCTTTCGTTAATTGATTTTTCTATTGGTACATTTGACCTTTCAATTTTTACTGCAAGCCTTTTTTCTAACCACAAGTTTTTTTCAAAATTTTGATATTTAGAAAAAACTATTCCAGCATGAGGATAATAAAGTCTTATTTGAGTATTTTTTAAATAAATTTTTTTCAATCTTGAAATAAAATTTTTTTGGAATATTATATTTTTTTTAAATTGAGACAGACTTAATTGTCCACTAATACAAGTTGTTTGATATTTTCTTGGTGTTCCCTGTATTATATTTATTTTTCCATGGGGATCATAAGATTGGGTTTTTAAAGAACTTTTGTCATTATAAAAATTTAAAATTTTTTCTCCTTTTGTTGAAACTTTTCCCCAAGCTAAAAACTTATCAGCTCTATTTATTTCAATTTCCCGTTCTAAAGTATATTTGCTAATAAAAAAACTACCTCCATGTTGTCCATATACAATTGGCACTTTTTTTAAAGAGTGAGATGCTGACCAATAATTAAAAACCTCATCTGTTATATGGTTTCTTGAGGTAAATATAAGTTTAGGATTACTGGACCAAGGAAGATTTGAGCAAAAATTATTTATCAGTTTGTACCCCTCAAGATAATAAGCAGGGATAATTTTTGGTAAAATATCTTTAGTTAACTTGATAAATTCATCATCTCTTTTTGAACTTACCAACCTTGAATTCCTTAAGTTTTTGTCTACCTTTAATTGTTTATTAAATTCATAAGATTGATTTTTTTTAAAATTATAATTTAATAAAAAATTTACAAGCATTTCATTTATTGAACTTAAATTAGAATTAATTAAAAAAGAGTCATTTTTAGATTTAAAAAAATCTAAAATAAAACGAAATATTTTTTTTAAAGAATATTTAGGAACATTTTTTATATTTTTTTGAAAAGATTGATTTGATCTTATATTTTTTTTGATACTAATATTTTTATTTTCATTAATTGATAGTTTTTTTATTAAAAATGAAAATATATAATGGTTGAATTGATGTGATTGAAATTTAAACTGTGCATCAAGCCAGTTTTGTGGAATAAGTTTTCCAAGGTTATTTAAATCTGAAGTTTTAGCATTTACTGTTTTATATTTATTTTTGATTTTTTTTATAATTGAATATTTGTCATAAAAATAAATTATAAAACTTGAAAGCCATGGTGAAATAATGATTGACCAATATCTTTGAGGTAATTTCGTTCGATGGACCTTGTTAAAATATATACTTAAATCTCTCTCTAACTTGTAGTAAATTTTTTTTAAATAAATTGAGTCTCTTGCCTTTTTCGTTTCGGAGTCCCAGTGATAAGGCAATATCTCAAATTTGTATTTTTTTAAATATTTTTCATTAATATCAGCTTTGCACCATTCGCCCGCAAGCAAAATATTCTTTTTTTTATATTTCGGGAAAGTTTCTTTAATTGAAGTTGTAATTAGGAATTTTTTTTTAGCCATCATCCTCAAAATTAAATTTTTCTCTTACTAGTTTTATTTTTTGTTTTTGAGATTTAGAAATTTTGTTTTCAAATCTTCCTGATCCATCTGCCACTCCTAGAATTTGGGTAGGACTTAAATAATTATCTACAACTATATCACCTTTGTTTCCTATATAGCCCCCTGATATTATTTTTAAGTTTTTAGAAATTTTTTTAAATCCTTCCGGACTTCTATCTTTATAAAATTTAAAATAGAAACTTATGTAATTATTTATTGTTTTAGTTATGTCGCATCTGATAATTTTAATTTTCTTTCTTTTAGAATAGCTAACAGCTTGTGTTGTTATGTTGCCTTTTCCAACATCTACAACTATTCCCTTTGGTTTCATACATCTAAGCATGTCTGTATCAATCACATTTGAATTATTTGAACATCCAATTATTGCGTCTGCAGAGAAACAGGCCTTAATTTTATCTGCTGAAAACGATGCGCTTGCAAGTGTTCCTTGTGGTTTAATTAAATTTATAGAGTTTGAAAATGCAATACATTTACTAAGATCTCTTCTGTTAAGAACCGTGGTCACTCCAGACTCAACAAGCTTTAAACCAAGCTTAAAACCAATATTTCCAGAGCCAATTATAGCTACCTTTTTTTTTCCAAAAAATCCAAAATGTTTTCTCAACAGCAACCATACATGTTCAACTGTAATATCATTAGGCTTAAACTCATGGACTAAAGTATTATAAGTGTTAGATTTTACAGTTCCAGACAAATTACCTAATTCAACAAACTCTTGTGATAGTCTTGAACCTTTATTAATATCTTTAATTTGATTTGGATGGAAATTGTTCTTGTTTTTTGAGCCAATAATAAATGGAATTTTTTTCTCAGTGTCAACAAAAATCGCATCAACTGATTCATCTAAGATTTTACATATTTTTTTTAATTGTTCAGAAGAGTAAACAATAACTCCAAAAATTAATATATTATTTATTTCTCTTATGGGGGGTAAATTCTTTTTTTTGTCTTTTGATGTATTTGTTGTAATTGTAACAATAAAATATTTAAATTTTTTATTCAAAAAATATTTTTTAGCTTTCAAATATTTTTTTCTAAGGCTGTTGAGATTGTTAATCATTATTATAAAAAAAAGTTTTAAAGATCATTCCAAGTTATTGGTTTATCTTTGGCAATTTCATGTTTCGAAGTTTTATTAACAATTATATCAAAAAATTTTGGGACAATTCCACCTGCTGGACCTTTAATACATATATTATTTTTGCTGAATTTAGCCCCTTTTCTAATGAATTTTTTTGCATACAGACTTTTTTTCTGGGAGTTTAAAGTTATATATTCATTTGGTTGAATTTTTTTTATACCGTCTCCAAGTAAAGTAAGTATATTTTTTTTAGTAATTGTAGATTTTTTAGAAATTTGCCAAAAACTTTTCCAACTATTATAAATTTTTTTAAAACTTACAAGTTCTTTAATTTCTTTAAAATCAGAAGATAAAATATGATCAGGTCCCTCTAAATTTTTATCTATTGTAAAATGTCTTTCAACTATATTGCACCCTCTCGTAATAGCAACTTTAGATGCCATTAAATCTGTTGAATGATCTGAAAGACCTATTGGAACGTCATACATCTTTTTTAAAGTTTCAATAAACTTTAAATTCATCTCTGAGTAACTTGAAGGATAAGAAGAATTGCAATGTAATAATATTAGATTTTTGTTTCCAGTTGATCTTACTGCCTCTACAGCTTCATCTATTTCAGAAATTTTTGACATGCCTGTAGACAAAATAATTGGTTTTTGCTTTAAAGCTACATACTTTATAAGAGGTAAATTAATTAAGTCTACTGATGCAATTTTAAAAGCTGGCACTTTCATTTTTTCTAAAAAATCTGCACTTTCAAAATCAAATGGAGTTGAAAATATTTCTAAATTTTTTTTTCTTGCGTAAGCAAATATTTTCCTCTGAACTTTAAAACTAAGACTTAGTCGCTTAAATAGCTCACTTAAGCTTTCTTGAGTTCCTATTACTTTTTCAGCATAATTTTCTGATTTTACTTTATTGGATATTCGAGTGTCCGGTAAAAAAGATTGGAATTTTATTGAGTTACAGCCAGCCATTTTAGCTTTATCAATGAGTTGTTTTGCTAGTTGGAAACTGCCGTTATGATTCAAGCCTGCTTCAGCTATAATATAGGGCTTACAATTTCCGCCAATCTTTACTTTTCCTATCTTAACTTCTTTATTAAATTTTATTGAGGTTGGATTTTTACTTTCATTTGTAAAATCATTAAATTTAGTAACCAAACTATTTACTAAGTCAAAAGACTTATGAAATAAAATTTGACTATCAGCATAGTTAAACTCACCACCTGCTCCAATAGAGAATAAATTTTCAAAACTTTCAACATAACTTTTTATAGTAGCCACCTCCTTTTTATAATTTGCGAATTGTATAGGGTAAACATATGGTTCATAATTTATTTCAGTATGAAATAAATCTTTTATATCAGCAATTTTAGTTTTATGAATTTGGTCTGCTACAGTTTTCATTACCTTTTTTTTGTTAATTCTAGAAAATTTATCCCCTGATGAGTAAGTAATTTCTGCAGTCAGATAAGTTTGATTTGATGGGCATGTAAACTTAGAAAGTTTTTTTGTTTCTGTTATTCTATTAAAAATTGTCTGTTCTGAGTCAAAATATAACCAATGAATTTTCTTAGGAAGCAAAAACTTTTTATTATAAAACAAATAAACTGAGCAAATGCCCCTGAATTTTAAGTTATTTTTTTGGCCCAAAAACCTGGATGTTAAATTTAATGGTAAGGTAGATATAACAATACTATTTTTATCTAAAATATATTTTTTTTTATTGGTTAGGATTTTATCAATCTTATTTTGTTTTTTTGTGAAACCTATTACAGTTTCATTAAACTTTAACTTTCCTTGTAATTTTCTAATTCTTTTTTCAATATCGAGGTATACCGAACCTGTTCCATGTTTCCCGACTGCACAAAATTCTTCGGTATAAAAAGGTAGTATTTTTTTTCTAAAATTAATTCTATTTGGAGCCCAATCTGGCGTCATTTTGTCAGTCTCTATTCCCCAAATTTTTTTTGGATATTTTTCAAAAAACATTTTTCTGAGTGTTGGCCCTATAAATGCATCTATATATGCTTTATAACTTTTAGCTTTATTTTTTTGATCTGGGTCAATTTTTTTTAGTTCCAATTTAATTTTTTTTTTTAATTTATTTTCATATTTATTTAATGACTCCACAGACAAAGGATAGTCATAAAACTTATCAAAATTTTTTCCTTGTACATTTTTACACCAAAACTTACCTTCTATTAAAAGTTTTCCAAAATTTTTTAACCAAAATTTTTTTAAAGATTGATCTGGAGTGTGAAAAATATGGGGCCCAGTATCAATTATAAATTTTTTCCATCTCCATGATCTGCAGAGTCCACCAGAAATTTTATTTTTTTCAATAATAGTTACGTCCCAGTCTTTTTCTAACAACTTCCATGCTGTTATTAAGCCGGTTGGACCAGCACCTAAAATATAAGCTTTCTTTCTCAAAATATGTTTTTATCCTGCATATGTTCAATAATTGAACTATATACTATGTTAAATTTGAAAATTTGTAAATGACCCTTAAGAATTAATGTATTATAACTATGTCTAAGAATGGGAAAAAAAATTTATCATAAAAAAACTGGGATTTACGAAGATTGGCAACAAATATCAGAGCTTCCTAGTGTAGATAATATTGTTGATATAGGGGTAGGTGAAGGAACTGCAGATTTATGGAAAAAATTTAAAAAAAAAAGAATAATTTGTATCGATCCTTTAGAAGAATCTGAAAAGACAACAAAGTCTATGCTCAAAAAAATGAATTATTCATTTCATAGATACGCAGTTGGAGCAAAATCAAGCAAAAAAATTTTACACGTAGAAAAAAATATTGGAAGATCAACTTTATTAAAAGTCACTAAAAAGAATTTTGAAGGAAAGCCGCTAATGAGATTAAAAGTAAAAGTTAAAACATTAGACTCAATCATAAAAGAAACAAAAACTAAAGGATCCTACGGAATTAAGATTGATGTTGAAGGTTACGAGTTAGAAGTTTTAAAGGGGGCAAAAAAAACTTTATCTAAATCAAAATTTGTCATTGTTGAAGCTAGACATAATCATATTACGTTTAAAAAACAGTATAAGTTAAGAGATTTAATGAGTTTAATGTCTTACAATAAATTTGTTTTAACTCATATTTTTACTGCAAAACCTTTTATAGCTGATTTATGCTTTCAACGAAAAAAATAGAGGTTATGAATTATTTTTAATAAATTTAAGATTTATGTTTCATGCAATTATACAAGCCAGAATGGGATCAAAAAGGCTTCCAGGTAAATCACTTAAAAATTATAAAAAAATCTCACCTTTGGAGATTTTATGTAAAAGACTAAAAAAAATTAAAAAGGTTTCTAAAATCATAGTAGCTACGACCAAAGAGAAAAAAGATGATAAAATTGTTAAATTTTGTAAAACAATAAAAATAAATTATTTTAGAGGAAGTAGCGCAAATGTGCTTGACCGGTATTATGGTGCTGCCAAAAAATTTAAATCAAAAGAAATAATAAGATTGACCGCTGATAATCCATTCATAGATAAAAAGACTTTAATAAAAATGATTAATTTAAAAAAAAAATTTGACTACATTGCTAATACATATCCTTTGCCTGCTACGTATCCAGATGGATCAGATATTGAAATTTTTAATTTTGAAACTTTAAAAGAGACACATAAAAATGCAAGATTGCCGTCTGAAAAAGAACATGTAACATTTTACATGTGGCAATCAAAAAAGTTTAAAAAAAAGAAAATCGATTTAGGAAAAAATTACTCTAAAATCAGGTACACAATAGATACTCTAGAGGACTATAAGTTATTTAAATTTATAGTAGATAGTTTCGATAAGAAAAAAATTTTTTCTATAAGTATGCAGGATATTATAAAACTTCTTTCACATAATAAAAAACAAACACTTTATCAAAAAAAATTAAACAGAACATTTGGATGGAAACCAGCTTTTGAGAAAGATAAAATATTCAAAAGAAAAACTAATTTTAAATAAAAGAAAATTTTTTTTTAAGAAATTTTTTATATCTAGAATAACTAAAAATTTTTTTCAGTGCATAAATCAAGCCAATTGAGCTATTAGTACTGGTCAGCTTCACGTGTTACCACGCTTCCACACCCAGCCTATCAACGTAGTGGTCTACTACGGCTCTATAGGAAGAACTAGTTTTGAGGTAAGTTTCCCA
>NHIU01000037.1 GCA_002169755.1 Candidatus Pelagibacter sp. TMED197
TATATATATGCATTATATTCATATTAAATAAATTGACTTTTAAAGATATTATTAGTAATTATCGCCATAATTTATGACACCATTTATAAAAAAGAAAGAGATTAAAAAAGACTGGTATATTATAAATGCAAGAAACATTGCGGTTGGAAGATTGGCAGCTTTTATTTCAAGCGTTTTGAGAGGAAAGAATAAACCTACATTTAATCCACATATCGATAACGGTGATTTCGTAGTAGTTACTAATATAGATAAAATAAAATTTACTGGAAAAAAATTTACTAATAAAAAATATTATAAACATACTGGACACCCAGGAGGAATAAAAGAAACAACGCCCCAAATTCTTAAATCCAAAAATAAAACTGAGGACATATTAAAATTAGCTGTTAAGAGAATGATGCCAGGAGGCCCACTAGCAAAAAAACAATTATCTAAACTTAAAATTTATAACGGAGAAAATCATCCCCATGAAATTCAAAAGCCAAAAGTTATAAACTTTGATAAAATGAATAAAAGAAACCTCATTAAAGAATAATGGAAACTACAGTAGACAGTTCAACGGAACCAAAAAAAAAACAAATTAAGTTAGATTTTAAAGACAGTAAATATGCTACTGGAAGAAGAAAAAGATCTGTTGCAAAAGTGTGGGTAAAAAAAGGTTCGGGAAATATTTTTGTAAACGGAATTAAAATGAATGAATATTTTAAAAGACCAGTTCATCAAATTATAGTTACCAGGCCTTTAGAAATTTCAGAGGTGAGAACTAGTTATGATGTTAGATGTTCTGTAAAAGGTGGAGGCTTATCTGGTCAAGCTGGCGCAATAATCTTAGGTATTTCTAAAGCTCTAATTTCGCACGATACAGCGCTTAGAAAAAATCTTAAAAAAGATAAACTAACCACCCGAGACTCTCGAGTAGTGGAGAGAAAGAAATATGGCCATAGAAAAGCCAGAAGAAGTTTCCAATTCTCTAAGAGATAAGCATTTAAATTTAACATTATAGTGGACGGTGATATAAGATCAAATGTCTGAAAATAAAATTAATATAGCAGTAATAGGAGCTACTGGATATACTGGNTTAGATCTAGTTTTTTTTCTAACTAAACATCCTAAAGTAAATATCAAATATTTGTGTGCTACTAAGTCTTTAGGTAAAAAAATTTCGTCTTTCGATAAAAGACTTAAGAAAAAATTACCTAAAATCTCTAGTGTAAATAAAATAATTTGGTCAGAAATAGATTTAGCTTTTCTTTCTTTACCAAATGGTGAGGCGCAAAAACTTATTAGAAAGATTTATTATAAACATCAAAATGTTAAATTTATCGACTTGTCTGCAGATTTTAGAATAAAGAATCCAAATATATATAAAAAAAACTACAAACAAATTCATAAAGCAAAAAAATTAATTAAAAAGTCAATTTATTCAATTTCTGAGTTTGTAAAAAAAGATATTCAAAAATTTAGAATTATTGCAAACCCGGGATGCTATCCAACATCTATACAAATACCACTAGTTCCTTTAATAAAAAGAAAATTAATAAATATTGAAAACTTTACTATTGATTCTAAGTCTGGATATTCTGGAGCTGGTAAAAATTTTGAAGATAAATTCAAACATAAAAATTTATATCATTCTACATTTGCTTATAGTACTAAAAATCATAGACATATTATAGAAATTGATCAAGAATTAAAAAAATTATCAAAAAAAAATATTAGATATTCTTTCAATCCACATATATCACCAACATTTAGAGGCATTTTAACTTCTATATACGTAAACTTGGAAAAAAACATATCACTTAAAAAATTAAATAATGAACTTATTAAATATTATAAAAAAGATAAATTTATAAAAATTTTAAAAATAAATTCTGAACTTGGCTCTGGAAACGTCTTAAATACAAATAATTGCGAAATATCAATTTGTGAAACAAGAATTAAAAATAAGATTTTAATATTATGTGCTATTGATAATTTAGTAAAGGGGGCTTCAGGTCAAGCAATACAAAATATGAATCTAGTTTATGGATTCGCAGAAACACAGGGTTTGAAATGAAATTTTTTTTTTACATATTATTTGTTTTTGTTCTAGCTGGGTGCAATAAACCAAAAGTCGTGCTTATTTGTGGAGANCATGTTTGTGTAAATAAAGAAGAAGCAAATCAATTTTTTGAAGATAATCTAACTTTAGAAGTAAAGGTTATAGATAAAAAAAAATCACAAGATCTAAATCTGGTCGAGTTAAATTTAGAATCTAATTCAAACGAAAAGAAAAAAATAAAAATTTTTAAGAAAAGAAAAACTAATAAACAAATTAAAAGATTGTCNAATGCTGAAATAAAAAAAAGAAAAATAGAAATGAAAAAAAGAAAAGAATTAATTGAAAAAAGAAACAGAGATAAAAAAANTATTAGAGAGTCTAAGTTAAGGACAAAAGAAAATGAACTTAAAAAAAACAAAATTATACAACAAAATAATTTAATGAAGAAAAAAAATAAAAAAATAACAGATATATGTGATGTTTTAAAAGAATGTACTATTGATNAAATTTCAAAATATTTAGTTAAAAAGGGTAAAGAAAANGANTTTCCTGATATAACAACTAGGGAATTAAAATGAAAAAGAAAAAAAAACTTAATATTGCTATAATAGGATTGGGTAATATAGGCTCGTACCTTTATAAATATTTGATTAAGAATAAAAATATCTTAGCTAAAAAAAATAATTGCGAGCCCAATATCATTTTTGTTTCTGCAAAAAATATTAGAAAAAAAAGAAATCTTAATATAAATAAAAAAAAATGGTTAAAGAATTATTTAGACGCAACTTTCTCAAAAAACATAGATATAATTATTGAGCTAATAGGCGGGGCAGAGGGAGCTGCTAAAAAATTAGTTTTTAATGCTCTAAAAAACAAGAAACATGTAGTAACTGCTAATAAAGCATTAATAGCAAAATATGGAGACCAACTTTCAAAAATTGCAGAAGAAAATAAGGTAAATTTAGAATTCGAAGCTGCAGTATGTGGGGGCGTGCCTATTATAAGATCATTAAAAGAAGGNTTAATAGCAAACAAAATTAATAGGGTTTACGGAATATTTAACGGTACTTCAAATTATATATTGTCTACTATGGACAAAAATAACAAAGATTTTAATGAAGTTTTGTCAAAAGCAAAAGAACTTGGTTACGCTGAGTCTAATCCAATTTCTGATTTGAATGGTGAAGATGTTGCTTCTAAATTAAAAATTTTATCCTCATTATGTTTTAACTCATTTATTAATAATAATATTCATATAGAGGGCATAAGTCTTATAGACAAAACAGATATTCTAAATGCAAACAATTTAGGTTATAAAATAAAACTTTTGGGTGTTTCAGAAATAATAAATAATAAAGTCTACCAAAGAGTTCACCCCACTTTAATTAAAAAAGGTTCTTATATTGCAGGTATCGACGGTGTTTTGAATGCAGTAATTATTGATGGTAAACCTATCGGACAAAATCTTATTCAAGGAGAAGGAGCGGGCCCAGAAGCTACTACATCTGCATTAGTGTCTGATATATCTTCTATCTTAAGAGGAAATATAAAATTCCCATTTTCAATATCAAATAAAGAAAGAAAAAAATTAGAATATAAAGATATAAATGAAAAGTTTTTTTCTGCTTATTTAAGGTTTGAAGTAATTGATAAACCAGGTGTATTATCTAATATAACAAATATTTTTTCAAAAAATAATGTGTCGATTAAACGTATTGTTCAAAACCCAAATAAATNTAAAAAATTTTCTTCAATAATCATAATAACTCATGAAGCTAAAGACAAATTTTTATCTAATATTTTAAAACAAGTTAAAAAAAAAACGTATATTATTAAAAACCCAAAATTAATTAGAATTGGTGTCAACTAATGACAATTGAATCTAGATATCTAAAAAGATTTATTACATCTACGGAAAAAGCTGCATATGGAGCTTTTANACATATTGGCAAAAAAGACAAAATTGCAGCAGATAAAGCTGCTGTAGATAATATGAGGAAAGAATTTAATAAAATTGATATGGAAGGTAAGATTGTTATAGGTGAAGGTGAAATGGATAAAGCTCCAATGCTTTTTATCGGTGAAAATGTTGGAACAAAAAAAGGTCAAAAACTTGACATCGCAGTTGATCCATTAGAGGGTACTAATTTTGTAGCAAATAATTTACCTAATTCTTTTTCTATGTTAGCAGTTACAGAAAAAGATAATTTATTTTTTGCTCCAGATACCTATATGGAAAAAATTGCGATAGGAGCAAATTTACCTAAAAATTTAGTTGATTTAGATAATAGTGTAGAAAAAAATATTTCCCTTATTGCTGAAGCTAAAAACACCACTCCAGATAAAATTACTGTTTGTATTTTAGATAGACCTCGTCACAATGAATTAATTTCATCTTTAAAAAAAATGCAAGTAAATTTAAAACTAATCACTGACGGAGATGTTTCAGGCATAATTTACACGGTAGACAAGAAATCGCCGGTTGATATGTATATGGGTATTGGNGGTGGGCCAGAAGGTGTTTTAGCTGCAGCAGCTTTGAGTTGTTACGGGGGTCAAATACAGACCAGACTTGTGTTAACTGAANACGAGTCTATTAGAGCAAAAAANATGGGTGTTNCTGATTTAAAAAAAAAATACAATATAGAAGATATGATAAAAGGTGATGTTATGTTTTGTGCCACAGCCATTACTGATGGAGATTTAGTTAAAGGAATAAAAGATCACAAAGAAATGTTCGAGGCTAATACACTTGCTTTACACAAAGACGGAAAAATTAATACTGTTTTTACCAATAAACATAAAAAATGAATTTAGTTTCAGTTACTGGAAAAAGTTGGATTTTAAAAAAATTTAATCAGCAAAAAATACTATATTTAAAAGATAATTTCTTACTTGATGAAATTACAGCAAAACTTATCTCTATAAGGAATATTAAAAAAGAGGATATTTCCAGTTTTTTAAATCCTCTAATTAAAAACTATTTACCAAATCCAAATACATTAATGGACATGGAAAAATCAACCAACAGAATGTTAAAAGCTTTACAAAATAAAGAAAAAATTGGTGTATTTGGAGATTATGATGTTGATGGAGCAACCTCAACAGCTTTACTTGGTAGATACTTTGACAATTTAAAATTAGATTATGAGATATATATTCCTGATAGAAAAACNGAAGGGTATGGCCCTTCAATCAAAGGTTTTAAAGATTTAATTAGTAAAAACGTAAATATAATATTTACAGTTGATTGTGGAACATTGTCTTTTGAGGCTATTGATTATGCAAAAAAAAATAATATTGATGTAATTGTTATAGATCATCATCAGTCACAGGTAAATTTACCTAATGCTTATTCTATAATAAATCCAAACAGAATAGACGATAAATCAAACCTACAATATTTGTGCGCAGCAGGTGTTTCGTTTATGTTTTTAGTTTCAATAAATAAAGAGTTGAGATCAATTAATTGGTTTGAACAAAATCAAATAGATGAACCAAATCTAATTAATTATTTGGATTTTGTTTCCCTTGGTACGGTTTGTGATGTAGTTCCATTAGTAGGTCTTAATAGAGCAATCGTTAAGCAAGGATTAAAAATTCTAAATACTAAAAAAAACATTGGTTTAAAAACTTTATTTGACATATGTAAAATTGAAACATCTCCCTCAACTTACCATTTAGGATATGTGTTAGGACCCAGAATTAATGCTGGAGGAAGAGTAGGTAAATGTTCTCATGGAGCAAATTTATTGTTAAATCCGAGTNCAAAAGAAGCCTTTAAAATTGCATCTGAATTAAATCAATTTAATAAAGAACGACAAATGTTAGAGAAAGACCTTACAGCAAAAATTGTGTCGAAAGCTCAAGCCAAATCAAACGACCCTGTATTAATATTAGAGGGTAAAAATTTGCACGAAGGTGTAATTGGAATTGTAGCATCAAGAATCAAGGAAAAATTCAACAAACCAACTATTATAATTTCAATAAATAATAATATAGGCAAAGCATCTGCAAGATCGATTTTAGGTTTTGATATAGGATCGATAATTATTTCAGCTACACAAGAAAAAATTTTGATTAAAGGCGGAGGTCATAAAATGGCCGGAGGTTTTTCAATAGACATTACAAAAATTGGGAAATTTAAAGATTTTGTATTTAATAAATTTAAAAGAGTTAATGAGGATTTGACACAAAAAAAACCCTTGCTAATTGATAGCAAAATTGCACCCTCAGCTATAAATATTGAATTTTATAACAAGGTTAACATCTTATCTCCGTTTGGATCAGGCAATCCAGAACCAAAATTTGTGATTGAAAATCTCAAAACAGTAAACGGTTCAATTGTAGGTGAAAAACACATTAAATCTGTTTTAATTGGGCCTGAGGGCTCAAGCTTTAAAACTATGGCCTTTAATGCCACAGAGAGTAGTTTAGGACCTTATTTGCTTAAAAAAAATAACAATATATTCGATATAGCTGGGAAGTTATCGCTTAACGAGTGGAGAGGTCAAAAAAATGTAGAGTTTATTATCGATGATATATCTGTTAATAAGAACGAAAAAAAAATGGTCCCATCGTCTATCGGTTAGGACAGTTGGTTTTCATCCAACAAAGAGGGGTTCGATTCCCCTTGGGACCGCCAAAAACTTAAATANTTAACTATTCTNAAGCAATTAATTATTAAAACTAAACATCAAGTGTGATCGATTTATTATAAAATTTTTGTTAAAATTTCTAATGGAAAAAAAAAAAGTTTCAGTTGAAAACTACACAACAAAACACTCTTCAAAACGTGAAAAAGATTTATTTTATTCTTTATGTGATAAAAGTCACGATGTAATTAAAACAAAAGATTTAAAGAATGCTTTATTAAAATCTGGTTTAAGAATTAATGATAATAGACTATATAGTCTTTTTCTAAAATTAGATAAGTGTGAAAATGAAATTTATTTTAAGGATTTTATCAAANTTATTAGTTCAGCGGGTTTATTAGTTGAGAAAGCTTTACGTGGAGAATTAGCTTTACCTGACTTTAATGATTTTTCCAAAAATATTGATGAAATGTTTAAAGAGGTTAGTAAAAATAAATCAGGTGAACTTGCATCTTACATACCACCNCTTGCTAAAGTTGACCCAGATCAATTTGGCATTTCTATAGTTACTGTAGATGGACAAGTTTATCAGAAAGGTGATTACAACGTTGATTTTTCCTTACAGTCAATGTGTAAACCATTTAATTATTGTTTTGCATTAGAAAAATTAGGTTTAGAGTTAGTTCATAAACACGTAGGACAAGAACCATCTGGTCGACAATTTAATGACTTAACTTTACTGACTCGTTCACTTGAATCAAATTCTGAAAAAAAATTAACAAGAGTCCCTTTTAATCCAATGATTAATGCTGGAGCAATTATGACAGCTGGTCTTATAAATTCAAATGATACCTATGAAAATAGATTAAACTTTGTAAAAGAGCAATACGGAAAACTCATAGGATGGTCTGCTAAAGGAAAATTTGATGCAAAGTTTCCAAGATTTAATAAGGATGTAGCCCGTGAAGAAAATTTTACAGGTCATAATAATTTAGCTATTGGTTATTTATTAATGGCAACGGGTAATCTCCCTGGTAAGAAAACTAAGCTTAAAAAGGATATAGATAATAAGAAAGATGGATTTGATTTTTATATAGAACCCGCAGTAACAGAAGCTTTAAAACTGTATTTTAGCATATGCTCATTAGAAATGACTTCAACAGAAATTGCTACTGCAGCTGCAACATTAGCAAATAATGGAGTTTGTCCTATTACTCAAAGTCGAATATTAAATCAAAAAACTGTGCGAGACTGCTTACCAGTTTTACAAAGTAGCGGTATGTATGATGCTAGTGGTGCTTTTTTTCAAGAAGTTGGTTTGCCAGCAAAAAGCGGGGTAGGTGGAGGAGTTTTTTTAGTTATACCTCAGCTTATGGGAATATGCATTTTTTCACCAAGACTAGATAATCAAGGTAATAGCGTTCGCGGAATTGAAATGGCAAAACGGATTACTTCAAAATATTTAGTTCATATTTTTGATGGAGCTATGACTAAAGCTGATCGTGTAGATCCAAGAATACCTATTTCAAGATGGCGTGCAAATAGTTGTGGCGAAGCAATTTGGGCCGCTAGTAATGGGGATATAAGAACGTTAGAACGTTTAGCAAGTGAACAAAAGGATTTAAGTGTAGGAAATTCTGACATGAGAACTCCATTGCATCTAGCCGCTGCTGAGGGTCAGTTAGAAATTGTACAGTTTTTAATCAAACAGGGTGTTAGGCCTGTACCTGATCGTTGGGGTGGTTATGGATATTTTGATGCAAAAAATAATAATCATGAAAAAATCATAAAAGAATTAGATAAGCTTGATATTAAATTTTTGCAGCCAATACACCTTGTAGAAGATCCCGATGGTAAGACTGACGAAGCTGCAAATTATGATGATGAATTAATGGTAAGTGAGCTTTTATTCGCGGCCGCAAGAAATGACATAACCGGTATTCGTCAACTAATAGCAAAAGGAGTTCCTGTACATGCCAGAAATTTTGACTCAAGAACAGCGCTACATCTTGCTGCTGCTGAAGGCAATCTTGAAACAGTAAAACTTTTGATAAATTACAAACATCCTATTAATGTTAGAGATCGTTGGAAATCAACCCCATTAGATGAAGCTAAACGTGAAAATAGAATATCTGTGTACAATTTT